>DATDCH010000596.1:0-18077 GCA_036524455.1 Kofleriaceae bacterium
CTCGATCACCTCCATGCGGTCGCGCAGCGCCGGCGGCATGGCGTCGAGGACGTTGGCGGTGGTGACGAACATGACGCGGTGGAGGTCGAACGGGACGTCGAGGTAGTGGTCCTGGAAATTCGCATTCTGCTCGGGGTCGAGGACCTCGAGGAGAGCGCTCGCCGGATCGCCGCGGAAGTCGTGGCCGAGCTTGTCGATCTCGTCGAGCACGAACACGGGGTTGTTGGTCCCCGCCTTCTTGATGCCCTGGATGATGCGACCCGGCAGCGAGCCGACGTACGTACGCCGGTGACCACGGATCTCCGCCTCGTCGCGGACGCCGCCGAGCGAGATGCGACCGAACTTGCGTCCGATCGCACGCGCCACGGAGCGGCCGAGCGAGGTCTTGCCGACGCCGGGCGGCCCCACGAGACAGAGGATCGGTCCCTTCTTGTCGTTCTTCAGCTTGCGGACCGCCATGTACTCGACGATGCGCTTCTTCACCTTGTCGAGGTCGTAGTGATCCTCGTCGAGGCACTTGCGAACCTCTTGCAGCTCGATGTGATCGTCCGTCGAGATCGACCACGGCAGCTCGACGAGCCACTCAAGGTACGTGCGCGTGACCGTGTACTCCGCGCTCGACGGCTGCATGCCCTTGAGGCGATCGAGCTGCTTCTTGGCAACCTTCTCGGCCTCCTCCGGCATCTTCGCCTTCGTGATCTTCTCGGCGAACTCGTCGAGATCACCACCGCCGTCGTCGAGCTCACCGAGCTCTTCTTTGATCGCCTTGAGCTGTTGGCGCAGCACGTACTCGCGCTGGTTGCGCCCCATCTCCTCTTGCACCTGCGTGTTGATCCGCTCGCGCACCTTCAGCACTTCGAGCTGGCGCGACAGGAACTGGAGCACTTTGCGCGTGCGCGTCTTGAGATCGAAGGTCTCGAGCACGTCTTGCTTCTCGCCGACCTCGAGCTCGAGGTGCGAGGTGATCAAGTCGGCGAGGTGACCGGCTTCGGTCACGCTATCGACGAGCGCGCCGGCTTCCTTCGGCAGCTCGGGCATCAGCTTGACGACGCGCTTCGCGATGTCCTTGAGGTTCATCACCAGCGCATCGAGCTCGACATCGCTCGCTGTCGGATCCGGAACGCTGCGCACTTTCGCCGAGAGGAACGGCTCGGCGCCGTCGAACGTCGATACTTCGAAGCGCGAGACGCCTTGCAGGATGACGGAGAAGTTGTCCTTCGCGAGCTTGATGACTTTGAGAATGCGAGCGGCGCAACCGACCATGTAGAGATCGCCGGCGCCCGGATCTTCGGTGCGTGCATCTTTCTGCGTGAGGATGCCGATGACCGGTCTCTCCTTCGCGATCGCATCCTCGACGAGTCGTACCGACTTTCGTCGGCCGACATCGATGGGGATGATGGCCCCCGGAAACAACACGGAGTTGCGCAGCGGGAGAATGGGGAGCGTGTCCGGAATCTCCACCGGTTGCTCTCCCCCTGCCTTGGCCTTGGTCATGGTCGAAACCTAGCGAGGTGGATCCATGAGCGTCAAGGCGACCTGCCCGCAATGGCTGCTAATCAACGGGCTAGCGATACGGTCCAGAATCCGGCGTTTCGCCGTCGAGGATTGTCATCTGCTCCTTGACCTCACGCAGACCTCCGGGGTCCTTCACGTACCACTCGACCAAACCGCATGCGGTGCACGCAAACGCCTCCAGCTCGCCGACGAGCTTGTCGGACCACCAACTTGGCTGATTGAGCGCCATCACCTTGCGCGCGTCGCCGTCGCCGCGATCGAGCACTGACTTGGCATGCGCGAGACGAGCGTTTCCGCACGCCGGGCATCTGAGACGTGAGCGCATCGTCGGTGCTGCATGTAGGCGCGCGGCGTCGAGTTGCGCGCGGACCTTTGAAAGCTCCGCCCGCACCTCGGCTAGCTCGCGCAGCAGTGTGTCGTCTGCCATG
Organism: Kofleriaceae bacterium; assembly: GCA_036524455.1. Lineage (GTDB taxonomy): Bacteria > Myxococcota_A > Polyangia > Haliangiales > Haliangiaceae > JABFXX01. Next base: position 1,944 of record DATDCH010000596.1, read on the forward strand.
ACGCGAACGTTACTTCGGGTTGCTCGATCCTGGGCTCTGGTTTGACAGTGCGGATGGATTTGCGTGATCGCACGCAACCACTTCCTCGCGGGTCTTGGTTGCGAGCAGACAGCGCACGAGCTTTGGCGACGCGGTATCGAGGCACGGCTGGATGCCTGCTTCTGCCGAGCTGCGCACCTGACCCTGGCGCTGCAAGAGCCAGGTCTTGCCTTCGGGACTGTCGAGGAACGGCTTGAACGTTTCCTTCGTGACGGTCTTCGGGATCCCGGTGTCGTGCGGCGCCGCCATGCCGTCCCACATCTCGTCGGGGTGGCTCGCGAAGTAGTCGATGATGAGCTTGGCGATGTGGTCCGCGACCTGGTTGCATTGCTCGCGCGTGACCTTCTCGCGAGGCGACTTCTGGCAGCCGAACAGCAGCACGAGCACGATCGCGAGGCGCATCCGCCGGACCTTACATCGAAACTTCTTGCTTGACTCGACCGCATGATTGGTCTTACCAATTGGACAGACCAACAAAGGCCGCCTCAGATGCCCATCCCAAAGACTGACCCCAACGCCACGACCGCGATCGATCAAGTCTTCGAGAAGCTGCTTTCGGACATCGTCAGTGGTGCTCACCCGGCGGGATCGAGGCTGCCCGCCGAGCGCGAGCTATCGCGCCAGCTCGGTGCATCACGGCCGACGCTGCGTGAAGCGCTGCGCCGACTCGGCGAGTGGAACCTCGTCGAGCCGCGCCGTGGATCGGGCGTGGTCGTGCGGCCGTATCGCGATTGGTCGATCGAAGTGCTCGCGGCGTACTTGCGGTACGGCAAACCCGAGCAAGGCCAACCGACGATCGGTCGGATTCTGATCGACATGCTCGCGGTGCGCCGCGCGGTCGTGCTCGAGGTGATCCGGCTGACTGCACCGCGGATCCCGAAGGGCGGCACCGCGGGTGCTCGCGCGGCGATGGCGCGGGCGTGGTCGCTGCGGCAGACGCCGTCGTTCGCGCGCGAAGACTTCGAGGTCATGCGTCAGGTCGCCGAGGCCGCGCGGTTCACGCCGGGCCTGTGGCTGCTCAACCGGATCTCGAAGCTGTGGCTCGACGCCGCCGGCGAAGTCGCGTTTGCGATCAAGCTGCCCGACGACTACGTCGCGGTGTACTCGAAATTCTTCGACCTGCTCGAGACCGGCGACGCTGACACTGCGTGCGCGCACATGAGCGATTACTTCGAGCGCCACGACTCGCACATCTCGAAGGCGCTGGCGGTGCTCGGGTGAAAGACGGCTCGAAGCGAGTGTTGTGCTCGCTCGTGCCGGTGATCTGCCCGCCTGAAGCGGAGCCGCTCGCCGACGCGATTGTCGAGCACATGGCACTGACCATCGGTGCGTCGGGCGCGCTGCTCGGCAAGGCGTTCGACGCAGGGCTGCTCGCGTACGACCTGGGCGCCGTCGCGCGCTTTGGTCGTCGCGCGCATGCACTGACCGGCGAGCGCGCGGAGCGCTACTACCAGTACTGGGAGCACACGCAGTTCGGGCGCGCGCTCAACCAGCTGATGAGCCTCGCCTGCTACGAGCAGCCCGAGATGATGAAGGCGGTCGGCTTCGTACCCGAGCCATGGATCGCCGAGGTCACGAAGAAGCGGCTGACCGTCTATGCCGACGACGTGCGCAAGCAAGAGGCGCAGATCCTCGCGCCCGATCCGCTGCGGCCGTCGCGCAAGAAAGAGGTGGCGTGATGGTGGCGGTCAGAGCGCTGCACGAAGGCGTCAAGCCGCGCGGCGTGTTCACGCGCCACGACATTCACGGCGACACCGTGCTCGACGCCGACATCGTGATCATCGGCTCGGGTGCCGGCGGCTCGACGGTCGCGGCCGAGCTCTCCGAGGCCGGCTTCGAGGTCATCGTGCTCGAAGAAGGCAGCTACTACGGCACGCGCGACTTCACCGCGAACAGCTCGGCGATGATCCGCCAGCTCTACCGCGACGGCGGCGCGACGATGGCGCTCGGCCGGCCGCCGATCCTCTATCAAGAAGGCCGTGCGGTCGGCGGCTCGACCGTGATCAACGGCGGCATGTCGTGGCGCACGCCCGAGAAGATCCTCGATCGCTGGGTCGACATGGGTCTCGATCTGTCGGCGAAGGAGCTCGAGCCGTACTTCGCGCGCGTCGAGAAGCGGATCCACGTCGCGCCGATGGACGCCGACGCGATCGGCAACGACAACAAGCTGCTCAAGAAGGGCGCCGACGCGAAGGGCTGGGAGATCATCGGCAACCTGCGCAACCAAGCGCACTGCGTCGGCAGCAATCGCTGCGCGTTTGGCTGCCCGACCGGCGCGAAACAATCGGCGCTCGTCAGCTACGTGCCGCGCGCGCTGCATTACGGCGCTCGCGTCTACGCCGACGTCCACGTCGATCGAATCATGCGCCACGGCAAGCGCGCGACCGGCGTGTTCGCGCACGTCCGTCATCCCGACGGCAAGCGCGGCCCACGCGTCGTGGTGCGCGCGAAGCTCGTCGTCGCGGCGTGCGGCGCGATCCACACGCCTGCCCTGCTCGTGCGCTCGGGCTTCCGCTCGCCGAGCGGCCGCATCGGCCACAACCTGTCGATGCACCCGAACGTGAAGGTCATCGCGGTCATGGATTCGCAGGTGACCGGCTGGAAAGGCGCGCACCAGGCCTATCAGGTGCGCGAGTTCCAGGACCAAGGGCTCGTGTTCGCGTCGATCAACTTGCCGCCGAGCCTGATGGCGATGTCGCTGCCGCATCGCGGCCGCGCGCTCGGCGAGCTGATGGCGCAGTACGATCATCTGATGCTCGCCGGCATGCTGTGCGAGGACACGAACACCGGCCGCGTGCGCACGATCGACGGCAAACCGCAGGCGTTCTATCAATTGAACGATCACGACGCGGCGAATCTGCAGCGCGGCGTGTCGCTGCTCTCCGAGCTGCTGTTCGCGGCAGGCGCGAAGCGGATCATGCTGCCGTTCCACGGCGCCGCGGATCTGTGCTCGCCCGACGACGCGCGCCGCTTGCTCGACCAGCGCATCTCGGCGAGCGGCTGGGAAGTGCTCACGGTCCACATGATGGGCACCGCCGCGATGGGTACCGATCGGTTGTCGTCGGTCACCGATCAGTTCGGCATGGTCCACGACACCGATCGGCTGATGGTCGCCGATGCTTCGCTGTTCCCGACGCCGATCGGCGTCAATCCGATGGAGACGATCATGGCGCTCGCGACTCGCTGTGCGGCGCACGTGATCGACAACGCAGGGAGACTCTTGTCATGAGCGCAGCTGTCGCAATTCCACGTATCCCCACCACCGAGCCGCGGCTGACCCCGACGGCGCTGCCATCGCAAGCGCAGCTCGCGCTCGAACAAACGTCGATGCGCGGCCTCGAGAAGGTGTTCCAGCGCGGCGTGCAGCCGGACCTCGACGATCTCGTCGGCTGGGAGTTCCGCGGCGTCAATCACATGCCGCTCAACAACTATGTGCGGTTCGCGGATCTCGTCGGCATCAAGAAGTTCGTGAAGGGATTCTTCCGGACCGAAGACGGCCGCGTGATGGGCTACAACTCGCCGGTCGCCCGCAACGCGCTCGACGGTCGCTGGAACGTCGCGCCGAAAAAGTTCGGCTACTACGAAGTGGCGCCGGTCGATCCGACGGCGCGCGACAACTACTACCTGCACGCCGTGCTGCTCAACTATGGCAAAGGTGGCAATCCGGTGTACGACCCGTCGCAGGTGCTGCGCGACTACGTCGTCCAGGTCGACGCGAAAAATCCCGACCTGTTCCTCGGCAAGGCCTACGGCGCGTTCGGTCCGCTGCGGATTCCGACGAACTTCTTCATCCTCGAGCGGTTTCGCGTCGGGCTCACCGACTACGTCAAGCGCTGATCCGCGTCACTCGATCACTTCGACGGCGGCTTCGAAGTCGCTAAACGAGAGGACGACCCCGCCGCTCTCGTAGCTCTTGCTGGTGTCGAGCGTCGCCGGCATGCAAGAGCCGAAGTACTGGAAGCGTGTCGTCGGTGCGGACGCGGTCGTGTCGATTTCGTGAACGCTGACTCCGCGCGAATCCGACACATAGATGTAGCGCGCTTGGCATGCAGGTTCGTTCTCCGCGATCGGAACGACGCACGAGGCGTCCGCGTAGTCGGCGATCGAGACGAGTGCTTCCGACGGCGTGCAGTGCGCCCCGCTGCCGAACCCGGTCCCGAGCACGCACGACTCGCTGTCGCGCGCGGTGTCGAGCCAGTTGAGGAGCACCTGCCCGCCATCGCTTCCGTGCCAGTGGACAGGCACGAGCCTGCCCGCCGTCGGCTCCTCGCGCGATGCGCCGAGCACGAACGTGCTCGCATCGACCTCGGGACCGATCGCGGCGAGGGCTGCCGTCGACGATGTCAGCTCGCATACGGCGCCGTTCTGCGCGTAGATGGCTCCCGAATGCGGCGCGCCGAGCTCGTAAATCCGCTGCGCGCTACAGCGCTCGTAACCCCACACGTATCGGGGGGCGAAGCATCCACCGCCGGTGATCGCCAGCGAACGCGTGCACGCCGGATCACTGAAGTACACCGAAACGCCCGCCGAGCCCGCCGGCAGACAACGCAAACCGTCGGCCGACTCCGCGACCTGGCACTGCGTGCCGAGCGCGGCATCGTGGAGTGTGGCCAAGGAGAACGCACCGTCGTCTGCCTGCCAACCCTCCGCGCGCAGCCGGCGGGTCCCGCGAACCGTATCGCTCACGCTGACGAGCCCGGTGGGCGCTGCCGCGGGACCAAGCGTGTAGAACACGTGGCTAGCCATCGGCGCAGTCGGGCCCGCGCAACCGGTGCTGCCGAGCACGTAGATCTGCTGCGGGGCCGCAACCGGCGCGAGCGCGGGATACCAGCGAGTCCATCGAAAGTCGCAGCCGATCACTTCTTTCTTACCGGCCCACGCGGTTGCCGGCAGCGTGTCGGTCGTGAGCCCGACAGGCAGCGTGCATGCCGCATCGGTGAACACGAGATCCATCGCCCGCGGAAAGCAGCGCCGAACCCCATCGGCGTCGAGCGCATCGAGAAAGCATGGCGTCGCCAGCTCGCTGTCGTACCAGCCCTCGAGCGAGCGCTGGCCATCGGGAAACACGTAGACCCGCGGCCGCAACCGAGTCCCACCACCCCAGCTCGGCACCATGACATCGACGTCGTCGGGCTCGTCGAGCTCGTCGAACTCGAGCCGGCCGCAGCCAAGACACGCGACCAGCACCATCGCGCGTGCACACCACAGCGTGTCGAGCGTGCCCACCACCTCGAGGATAACGAATGTGGTGCGTGCCGTGTGCTGATACGATGACTGGATGAGGGGCGCTGTCGTCGCGACCATCGCCGTCGCTGCGTGCGGCGACGACGGCGGCATGACGTCCGGCGATGTGAATCCGCCGATGGCCGATGCGCCGCTGATCGGTGCGACGAGCTGTGATCCGCTGCCGATGCCGAGCGGCAACATTATCGATGTCACGCCGGCGCAGGCCGATCAGCTCGGCACGATCGCGCTCGGCGCGAGCCCCGGCGACGTCATCCGGCTCGCCGACGGCACGTACAACATCACCGCGGGCGTCGGGATGAACCTGAGCAAGCCCGGGCTGACCGTGATCTCGGCATCGCGCGACGCGAGCAAGGTCACGCTCGACGGCGGCGCGTACGTCTCGCGCGAGCTGATCCAGATCACGGCGTCGAACGTGACGGTCGCGCATATCACGCTGAAGAACGCGCGCAATCACCCGATCCACCTCTATCCCGGCGCCGGCGCCGATATCACGGGCGCGATGATCTACGGCGTCGTGATCATCGACGGCGGCCAACAATTCATCAAATCCAACCCCGACAAGTCGAACGCCGAGGTCGCGACGGCGCACTTCGTCGATGACGTCACCGTTGCGTGCTCGACGTTCACGATGACGGCTGCGGGCCGCGCCTACGTGCCGATCAACCCCGACAACACGGGCTACCCCTGTTACACGGGCGGTATCGACGCTCACTCCGCGAAGGGCTGGCTCGTACGGCGCAACCGCTTCGAGGGCATCTACTGCGACAGCGGCCTCGCGGAGCACGCGATCCACTTCTGGCACTGCGGGCGCGATCAACTGATCGAGCAGAACGGGTTTGTCAACAACGCACGCGCCATCGGCCTTGGCCTCACGGACGGCGCGGGCTTCAACGAGCGCCCGTACGCCGATAACCCGCACGCCGCCGACAAGATGGGCGCGTACGCCGGCAACTACGACGGCATGATCCGCAACAACTTCATCTTCGCCGATGTCAGCGCGTTCGACTGCGGCATCTGCCTCGAGCAAGCGATGGGCGCGAAGGTGATCGCGAACACCGTGGTCCGCACCGGCATGGCGACGACCGGCAACGCGGTCGAGTACCGGTTCGCGAACTCGCTCGTCACGATCGACAACACGATCGCGACGAGCATCGTGATGCGCGACGCCGGGCGCGCGACGCTCGGTACCAATCAGCTCGCACCACCGGTCACGCAGTTCGTCAACGCGGCCGCCGGCGACCTCCATCTCAAGGACACCGCGACCGACGCGCTCGACAAGGGCACCATGCGGGCCGACCTCACCGACGACATCGACGGCGAGCCGCGCGCCTCGGCCACCCCCGACCTCGGCGCCGACGAGCGGTGACGACGTCGTACCGCCCGAGCTACGATGCGGCGATGAGGCGGATGCTGCTCGTCGCGCTCGTCGGTGCGTGCTCCGCGCCGGCTGTCGAACCTGCTGCACCCGTCGTTGCCAAGCGCGCGCCCGAGCTGCCGATGTCGGAGCCTGCCGAATACGACATCGATCGGATCTCGCGCGGCGCGGGCGAAGCGATCTTCACGCGCATTGGCATCGGCGACCCATATCGCACCGGTGTGCCCTATCCGATCTTCGTCGCACTGCTACGTGCGTTCCCGCAGACGTTCGGCGCCGACACGCAGCAGCTCTCCCACAAGTTCGGCTTCGTCGCGCGCGCTGCGGATCCGGCGAGCGACGACGCGGACCTGCGCGCCGGCCTGCCGATCGGCATGCACCTGACGACCGATCCGATCACGATGGTTCCGTTCGTCGTGACGAATTGCTCGCTGTGTCACACCGAGCGACTGCGCTGGCCTGGCGGCGAAGCGCTGATCGTCGGGCTTGCAAACAAGCGCGTGCGCATCCATGCCTACGACGCCGCGTTCTCGCAGATCACGCAGCACAAGAGCTTCACCGTCGAGAAGCTCGGCCGGCTCGCGCGCGAAGCGGCGACCGAGCACAAGATCACGTGGCCCGAGCAATACCGCGACGCACTGGTGTCCGGAACGATGGCAGCGCTGCGCACACGTGCGACCGATCGCGCGGAGTTGCACGAGCTCGCAGCGCATGGTCCGCCCGGCCGCGTCGCCACGATCGAGGCGTTCGTGCCTGCGCTGCGCGAGCTCTCCGGCAAACCGATCGCGTACGCGCGCGACGTCGGCTGGGCAAAAGTTCCCGACGTGATCGGCTTCCGCAACCGCGTGACGCTGTCATGGGACGGCAGCGGTGAAGGCTCGATGGACCTGCTCGCCGTCGAAGCCGACATCGCAGCCGGCGTACGCGTCGCGTGGATCGAACGCCATCCGTTCCAAGGCGCGAGCCTCGGCACGTACTTGCGGCAGCCCGCACCGCGGCCGACGTTTCCCGGCAAATTCGATCGTGGCCTCGCCGAAAAGGGCCGCGTGCTGTTCGAGCAGCACTGCGCCGATTGCCACGGCAAGTACGCACGTGATGGCGAGCCGATCGACTACGACGAGCAAATCGTCGCGCTCGCGGACATCGGCACCGATCCCGCGCGCGCGAGCTCGGCGACCGACAGCTTCGAACGCGTCGCGAACGATCCGGCGCTGACGCGCGGCTATACGAAGTTCCGCCGCACCTACGGCTACGTCCCGCCGGTGCTGACGAACGTGTGGACGCGCGCGCCGTACGGTCACGCCGGCCAGTGGCCGAGCCTCGCCGTGCTCGCGCTCGCGCCCGATCAACGCCCGAAGCAATTCGTCGTCGATCTCGACGCGCCGTACGATCTCGGCAAGGTCGGCGTCGCGACGCGCGTGCCCAACGGGTCGCTGCGCGCAGGCGAATACCTCCACGACGCAGCCAAGCCCGGCTTCTCGGTCGCCGGCCATCCATTCTTGGCTGACCTCGGCAAGGACGCGCCCGCCGTGATCGAGTACCTCAAAGCGCTATGAGAGCTCTCGCTGCACTCATGCTCCTGGCGGCGTGCAGCAAGTTCTACGGGCTCGATCCGCCGCTGCTGATGAGCGATGCGCCGCGTGACGATGCCGGTGATTTCGATGACGCCACCGAGCGCGACGCTCGCGCGATCGATGCGTCCGCAGACGCACCGACACCGCCGGCGAATTGCCCGCCGAGCTACACGCTCGCGAACGGAACGTCGCGCTACCGCCTCTCCACCACGACCGCCGAATGGCCCGAGGCCGCGCAGGACTGCCGCGACGACAGCGGCCCCACCGGCACGACCCATCTCATCGTCGTGATCAACGACGCCGAGCGCATGTATCTGCGCACCATCGTTCCCGGTGCGGTTTGGGTCGGCCTCTCCGATCTCCTCGTGGAAGCGCAGTTTCGTTGGAACACCGCCGAACCGACCAACTATCCCAACAACGGTGGGTGGGGACTCGGCGAACCCAGCGGAGGGGTCGTCGATCCGGACTGCGTAGCAACCATCAGCGCGACGACGCTGCTCGACGACGTCGTGTGCAGCTCGACCCTTGCATACGTGTGCGAGTGCGATAGCTATCCCGACGATCCATCGCGCTATTCGCCGTGAGCTGCGCATCGGCCGTGCACGGCTCGCAGCGCTGCACGGGCGTCGGCATGTCCCCGCATGCGATCACGCACGCGAGGACCGCCAATACCCGGATCACGGAGCGACCTGCGGCCTGTGCAGCGGACGGAGATCATCGAGCGGTTGCGGCTTCGGTAGCTTGCCGTTCACGAACTGCACGTGCGTGGTGTCGACGCAGCCGAGGTCGCCAGCACCGAGCGCGCTACCCGAGCCGAAGCCGTCGGGCAGCGATGCGCATGGGGGATACGGTGTATCCGGCATGTTGTTGTTGTCGGAGTCGTAGAGGTACTTCGCGTGATCGAAGCAGAAGCCCAGCGTGTCGCTCGTCGGCGAGCGCAAGAAGTTGTCCTGGTCGTCGATCTCGAAGTTCCAGATGTAGCGGCAGTGCTCGCCGCTGGCACTCGTATCGAACGTACCCACGCGATCCGGCGACGTGCAGCGATGCGGCGCTTCGCCGAGCCGATCTTCGTCAGCCGTGCCGCAGTTGCCGAGGAAGCAGTTCCTCGGCTTGCACAGCGCGACGCAGATCGCCGTCGACACCATCGTGCTCTCGCGCAATAGCGGCAGATAACCTTGGTTGCAGCTGTTGACGTAGTACGTTGGCCCCACATCCGCGCAGTTGTTCGTCTCGACGCACTGCACGCGATGTCGCAACCCGGTCGGCTGCGCCTCCATCGCGTTGCGCTCCTTGCGGCACGTCCATACCGTCTGCGGTGGGCTGCCGAAGCTCGGATAGCCGTAGCAACCGATGTCCGCACTGCTGCCGCAGGTCATGCCGGTCTTGATCGATGCCGTGCCCGAGCCGTCGAAGTCGTTATCGGCGAGCGGATCGCACACGACATCGCAGACGCCAGCGGCGGCCGGTGTCGTATCGCCGGTGCTGAACAACTCCGGGTACGTCACGCACGCGTGCTGCGCATCGCACAGGGGTTGGCCGCCCTGTGGATCACAGATCTGTTTGCACACCCCCGGTTCGCTGAAAGCGAGAACGCTGCTGCAGACCAGGCCCTCCGCGCAGTTGTCGTAACCCGTCGCCCCGGGCGCACCATACATGCACGCGTCGCCGGCGTTCGCGGTGTCGGATGGTGCGCAACCGATGTGACCTACAAACTGCGGGATCAGCGCGTCGATGAGCCACGTGCACTTCTCGCCGACACGACAACCGGCCTGTGTGAGCGGATTGCAATTCGGGTGTGCATCGAACGGAGACGAGTCCGGGTAGCAGTGCGCGATGTTCTCGCCCTGCACGCGGCAGATCACTCCGTCGTGGCCATCACCGTCGCAGCCGCCGCAGCCATGACTGGCGGCGGCCACGACGAGCGCAGCTCCAATGCAACGCCAGCTCATTGGCCGGTCATATACCGTTTCGTCAGCGGGCGCAGATCGTCGAACGTGCGCAGCTTCGGCGCCTTGCCGTTCACGAGCTGCACGTGCGTGGTGTCGACGCAGCCGAGGTCACCAGCGCCGAACGTCGTGGCCGAGCCAAACCCGTCGGGCAGCGTCGCGCACGCGGGCAGCGGCGTATCCGGCATGTTGTTGTTGTCGGAGTCATAGAGGTACTTCGAGTGATCGAAGCAGAAGCCCATCGTGTCGCTCGTCGGCGAGCGCAGGAAGTTGCCTTGCATGTCGATCTCGAAGCTCCAGATGTAGCGGCAGTGCTCGCCGCCCGCGCCGGTATCGAACGTGCCAACGCGATCGGGCGTGATGCAGCGATGCGGCATCTCGCCAAGCCGATCGGGATTCGTGGCGCCGCCGCAGTTGCCCATGTAGCAGTTGCGCGGCTTGCACAGCGCGGTGCAGATCGCGGTCGACACCATCGTGCTCTCGCGCAATAGCGGCAGGTAGCCCTGGTTGCAGCTGTTGACGTAGATCACCGGCCCCGGATCGGCGCAGCCGTTCGCCTCGACGCACTGCACGCGGTGGCGCAAACCGGTCGGCTGCGCCTGGTTCATGTTGACGTCGCCGCCGCAGCTCCATCCCGTCGCGGGCGGCGAGCCAGAGCTCGGATAGCCGTAACAGCCATTCGCAGCGTTCGTACCGCACGTTGTCCCGGTCTTCATCGATGCGCTGCCCGAGCCGTCGTAGTCGTTGTCGGTGAGCGGATCGCACGCGAGATCGCAAACGCCACCCGCGGGCGGCGTCGTGTCGCCGGTCTCGAACAGGTCGGCGTACGTCACGCAGACGTGCTGCGCGTCGCACATCGGCTGGCCGCCTTGGTTGTCGCAGATCTGTTTGCACTCACCCGCGCCCATGCGGAAGTTGCTGCAGACGAGACCCCCGGCGCAGTTATCGTAGCCCATCGGGCCGGGTGCGCCGTACATGCACGCGGTGCCGACGGCCGCCGCACCCGCAGGCGCGCAGCCGATGTGGCCCACGTACTGCGGCATGATGGCGTCGACGATCCACGTGCACTTCTCGCCGGCGGTACAACCTGCCTGCGTGAGGACGTTGCACGGGCCGATGTCCATATCGACGAGAGCATCGGTGAACACGACGGGGTCGTCTTCATCACAACCACCGCAAGCCGACACGAACGCGATCGCGATGCAGAGGAGTTTGCGCATGAGACCACTATCTGTTGTTTCCGCGTCTCTGCTGCGACGCAGGTGCTGACGTCCGCGATCCGGACAGATGCTCGCGACGCGCGACTGCAGTTATCAGCGCTCTCCACCGCTCTACACTCCTGCGTCGCGCGTTCGTCGTCGCGTGGCGCAGCGCACGGGTCGTTTGTCTCCAGCGCTCGCCACCGCTCACTGCGCCTGCGTTGCCGAATTCGCGACGCGTGGCGAAGCGCACGCGTGAATTGTCGTCGCGCACGCGCGAACACACGACGCGCAGCGCTCGCCACCGCTCACGCGGCTGCGTCGTCGAATTCGCGACGCGTGGCGAAGCTCACGCGAGCAGAACGATGTCGGCGGGTCTCCGCATGTCGTCACTCATCGCAGAGCCCGACGTTGGGCGGCGTCCTGTCGATCTTGAAGTAGTCGGCGTGCACGACGCACTGGCGCCGCGCGTCGCACATCGGCGCGCCACCTCGCACGTCACACAGCTGCACGCAGCGCCCGATCCCGTCGTATCGATCGCATACCGCGCCCGCTTCGCATCCGTCGTAGCCCGTCGCACCCGCCGCTCCGAACTGACACGCCTCGCCGACCTCCGCAGTACCGACGGGCGCGCATCTGATGATGCCCACGTAGTTCGGAATCTGCCCAGCCAGAAGCCACGTACATTTCTCGCCGGCAGAACAGCCCGTCTGCGTGAGCGGATTGCACCCGGTGAACGCATCCGTCGCGTCCGCATCGATAACAACCGGGCACTTGTTCCGCAGACGAATGCAGGTGCTGGGGCCGCTGCCGCCGTCACCGCAGCTGGTCGAGAGCACGAGCGCGAATAGGATCAGGCGGATCATCTCGTCGTCATGAAGCGGTTCGAAAGCGGGCGCACGTCGTCGAAGCGGCGCGGCGGTACGTTCATCAGCTGAGCGTGCGTCGTATCGACACAACCAAGATCGGCGGCACCGAACACGCCCGAGCCAAATCCATCGGCGAGCGTCGAGCATGCGGGGTACGGCGTGTCGGGCACGTTGTCGGCGTCAGAGTCGTAGAGATACTTCGAGTGATCGAAGCAGAATCCGAGCGTGTCGCTCGACGGTGAGCGTAGGAAGTTGCCCTGATCGTCGATCTCGAAGCTCCAGATGAACCGGCAATGCTCGCCACCGACGCTCGTGTCGAACGTGCCCACGCGATCTGGCGACGTGCAACGGTGCGGCGCTTCCCCTAGCCGGTTCTGATTAGCGGGGCCGCAGTTGCCGGCATAACAGTTGAGCGGCTTGCAGAGCGCGACGCAGATCGCCGTCGATATCGTTGCGCTCTCGCGCAGCAGCGGCAGGTAGCCTTGGTTGCAACTGTTGACATACAGCGTGGGCCCCGGATCGGCGCAGCCGTTGGCCGTCGTGCACTGCACGCGGTGGCGCAGCCCGGTCGGCTGCCCTACCGTCAGGTTCCGCTCGGGCATGCAGGTCCAGCTGGTGCGCGGCGGGCTGCCAAGGCTTGGATACCCGTAGCAGCCAACCTCCGCGGCGCTGCCGCACGTCGACGAGCTCTTCGTCGCCGAACCCGAGCCGTCGAAGTCGTTCTCCGTGAGCGGATCGCATGCAACGTCGCAAACGCCACCGGCCGAAGGCGTCGTATCGCCTGTATTGAACAAGCCCGGATAGGTGACGCAGGCGTGCTGCGCGTCGCACATCGGAGCGCCGCCCTGCTGATCGCAGATCTGTTTGCACACGCCCGTCCCGCCGCGATAGTCGCCGCACACGAGACCCTTCTTGCAGTTGTCGTAGCCGAGCACGCCTGGCGGGCCGTACATGCATGGCTCGTCGACGGCCGCACTGCCATCAGGCGCGCAGCTCACATGCCCGATGTATTGCGGCATCACCGCATCGAGGCGCCACGTGCATTTCTGTCCCACGCAGCATCCGGCCTGCGTTAGCGGATTGCAGGGGCTCGTACGTGGACAACCGAACGCATCGCCCGGTCGGCTGTCGGGTGGCACGTGCACGGGCTCGACGTCATTACAGTCGCCGCACCCGACGAGCACGACCAGCAGGATCGTCAGCCGCACGTTTCCATTATCGCGCCACGCTGATCCAGCGTCGCCACGCCGAGATCACGTGTGCTAGCAGCACTGCAACGCGCGAGCTTCAGGGCCGCACACACACACTTTCTCGGCACATGGATCAAGGTGCTCGGACTGCGTGGTACAGCGGGCGCACGTCGTCGGAACGGCGCGGCTGTACGTTCATCAGCTGAGCGTGCGTCGTGTCGACGCAGCCGAGATCGGCGGCGCCGTCGGCCGGCGAGCTCGAGCCGAAACCGTCGGGCAACGTCGCGCACGGCGGGTAGGCCGTGTCGGGCACGTTGTCGGCGTTGGAGTCGTAGAGATACTTCGAGTGATCGAAGCAGACGCCGAGCGTGTTGCTCGACGGCGACGGCAGGAAATTGTTCTGCGTGTCGCGCTCGAAGCTCCAGATGAATCGGCAGTGCTCGCCGCCTGCGCTCGTGTCGAACGTGCCGACGCGATCGGTCGTCGTGCAACGGTGCGGTGCCTCACCGAGCCGGTTCTGATTCGCCGGGCCGCAGTTGCCGGCGTAACAGTTGAGCGGCTTGCATAGCGCGACGCAGATCGCCGTCGATATCGTCGTGCTCTCGCGCAGCAACGGCAGGTAGCCTTGGTTGCAACTGTTGACGTAGATCGTCGGGCCTGGATCGGCGCAGTTGTTTTGCTCGATGCATCGCACGCGATGGCGCAGCCCCGTAGGTTGCGCTTGCGACACATTGATATCCGCAACGCAACCGAACGCTGAACGCGGATACGTACCGAAGCTCGGATAGCCGTAGCAGCCGACCGTCGGATCGGTGCCGCATATCGCCGTCGTCTTCGCTGACGCGGAACCCGCACCGTCGAAGTCGTTATCGGTGAGCGGATTGCACGCGCGATCGCAAACGCCCCCGACGGGAAACGTCGAGTCGACCGGGCTGAACAGTCCGCTATATGTGACGCAGATGTGCTGGGCATCGCATTCGGGTTGCCCGCCCTGCTGATCGCAGATCTGTTTGCACTCGCCAACGCCTCCGAGAAAGTCGCCGCAGACGAGACCCCGCCTGCAGTTGTCGTAGCCATCGCAACCGGGTGGTCCATACATGCAGCTCTCGCCGACGTTTGCGGTCCCCGCCGGAGCGCAGCCGACGTGACCGACGTGCTGTGGATCGAGCGCGTCCACGACCCACGTGCACTTCTCCCCCACGGCACAGCCGGCTTGCGTCAGCGGATTGCAAGTACTGCGCGGCGTGGAGCACCCAACAACCGCATCGATGGCCGCATCCGGCGACTGCGACGCGTCATCTTTGCAGGCAACGAGCGCAAGCACGATGCACAACAGCCACACCCATCCAGTATCGATCGCAGTCCGCACGCCGCGCATTACTAGCACTGGCAGCGCTGCGATGCTCGCGCGTCAGGGCGGAAGGCAGACACCGACGAGGACGTGCTCCTCGGTCGTCAGCGAACAGTAGAGCTGGTAGCACGTGCCGCGATCGTTACCGTCGCTGACCATGCGCTCGGCCATCGCCGCGGGATCACAGATCAGCGAGCAGATGTCCTCGCTCGGCAGCAGCGCGGCGAGCGCGCAAACATCGACTTGCGCGTCGTCTTGCGGCGTCATCAGCGACACGTCGACCTGCGGCTCGCTCTCGACCGGCGGCGGTGGCTCGTCGACGCCGTCTGCAACGCAGCCAGCCAGCACGACCAACGAGAGCAACACAGTCCGCACGAACGCCCATGTTCAAGCTACCGATGGTCGATCAGCGCGTGCAAGTTCCTGTGTGTGCACGCGTCGCACCGCCATTCGACGATGCTGTGGGCTAACAGCGCCTTCGCGAATGGGCTTCGCGCCTACGCTCGCGCGTTGCGTGGATCAGGGCGCGCGGACTGCGTTGTAGACCGGGCGAAGGCCGGCGAGCGCCTTCGGAGGCGGCAGCGTCTTGCCCGTGAACAAGCCGACGTTTGCCGTGCTCACGCACCCGAGATCGCCTGCGCCGAAGAACGTGAGCGGATCGGCAGGATTGGTTCCGCTACCGAAGCCGTTCTGGAGCTGCGCGCACTGCGGATAGGGCATGTCCGGCGTGTTGTTTCCGTCGGAGTCGTAGAGGTACTTCGAGTGATCGAAGCAGAAGCCGAGCGTGTCGCTCGTCGGCGAGCGCAGGAAGTTGCCCATGTCGTCGAGCTCGAAGCTCCACATGTAGCGGCAGTGCTCGCCGTTGGCGGTGGTGTCGAACGTGCCGACCGCGTCGGTGTTGTTGCAGCGATGCGGCATGTCGCCGAGCCGATCGACGTTCGCCGTACCGCAGTTGCCCGAGTAACAGTTCTTCGGTTTACACAGCGCAACGCAGACTGCAGTCGATACCGTCGTGCTCTCGCGCAATAGCGGCAGGTAACCCTGGTTGCAGCTGTTCACGTAGATCAGCGGCCCCGGATCAGCGCAGCCGTTGCTATCGGTGCAGCGTACGCGATGGCGCAAACCGATCGGCTGCGCGACCAGCTCGTGGATGTCCGTCGTACAGCTCCAGCCGGTGACCGGCGGCGTGCCGAAGCTCGGATAACCGTAGCAACCGCTCGACGTCGCGGTACCGCAGGTCGTGCCGGTCTTCGTCAGCGCGCCCGAGCCGTCGAAGTCGTTGTCGGCGAGTGGGTCGCACGAGGTGTCGCAAACGCCGCCCGCCGCGGGCGTGGTGACGCCGGT
>DATDCH010000597.1:0-7023 GCA_036524455.1 Kofleriaceae bacterium
CGACGGCCCAGGACGGTATCGATCACCGGGCGACTGTAGCGCGCCCAGCTACTACGCGATCATCGCGCCGATCAGTCCTGGCTGCAGGCTGGCATCACCGAAGCCATCGTAGTAGCTGCCGTCCTCGTTCCGGATCCCCACCGCGTTGATGATCGTGTTGAAGAGCTTGTTGTGCGTCACGTTGCCAGCATCGATGTACTGGCCGGTGCGCAGGAAGCCCGCCGCGCCGCCCGCGAGGACCTGCGGGACGTTGCTGTACGAGTGCGGCGGCCCGTTCGACAGATCATTGGTCCACATCACCACCGAGTCGTCGAGTAGCGTGCCGCCGCTCGGACCCGGATAGAGCGCGAGCCGATCGAGGAACCGCTTGAAGATCCCGGCGAAGATCTTGTCGATGCCGTGGTGGATCAAGTCGGCGTTCGGAATCGGCGCGCCCTCCGAGCCATCACCGTCGATGCGGTGCGAGACGCGGTGGAACGTATTCTGGAGCACGCCGTCGACGTAGTAGCGCGTGCCGTCGTTGCCGGTGCCGATCTGCAACGTGCCCGTGCGCGTCGCATCGCAGGCGAAGGCAAGAGCCGTGAGCTCGAGCATGAAGTCTGCGACCTTGACGCGGTTCTCGTTGGCCTCGAACACGTCCTCGATGTCCTTCATCGCCTGGACCTTGTCGTCCGGCAACGTGCACAGCATGCCGACCTCGAGATCGCGAATCGCCTGGAAGTGCATGTCGAGGCGCTGCTGGTCGGTGGTCGAGAGGTTCGGGTTGGCCAGCAAGTCGGTCATCTCGACGCGCACCAGGTCGTTGACGCTCTTCCGCCGCGCGGCGATCTGCTGGATCACCTCCGGCGAGCCGCTCACGCCCATGAGGCTCGTGTAGACGGCAAACGGATTGTTCTTCGCACCGCGCAGCTGACCCGGACCGCTGTACGACAGGCCGTGCGCGATGTACGCCGACTGCGGCCCCGACATCAGGGTCAGCGGCTCGACGCCCGGATCGTTGACCCGGTTCGCGATGAACCAGTCGACCGACTCGCCGGTCGCGAGCGTGTCCTTGCCCTCGCCGCTCAGGTTCGCCGCGGTCAGGCACTGGTTGAGCCCGCCCGAGTGACCGCAGCCATTGCCGGGGAACCCGAACCTCGTACCGCGCACCAGCGTCAGCTTCTCGGCGTGGTCCGCGAGGATCGACAGCGTGCGATCGCTGTTCTCGTTCGCGAGCGAGTCCCGCGTCAACGTGCCGAGGTTGCGCGGCCAGAACCGCTCCGGCTCGCTGCTGAAGCCTGCCTGCTGCACGCCATTGCCCTGGCGGATGAACATCGAGTACACGCGGTTCGCGGGCACGGCGGCCCGCGCCGGCCGCGACCACTGCACGCTCTCGAGGAATGGCAGCGCCACGACGGCGCCACCGAGGCCACGTAGAAATCCTCGCCGGTTCATCATGGCGTACTCCTCTTCGTGATCTTGCGGACCCGGAACATGTTGCTCGAGACGAGGGTCAGCACGAGCTCCTTGACGGAGAGCTGCTCCTCCAGCGATTGCGCCGCGAGGTCCTTCACCACCGCACGGTCGGCGATCATGAGATCGCGACCGAGCGTGAACTCGAGCACGTTCGAGGTGTAACAGGCGTGGACCTCGGGTGCCGCCGCCAGCTCGCGCGACAGCTCGATCGCATTGCCGTACGAGATCGCGCGGCCGTCCTCGAACACGTACGTCGCCGCGGTATCGACCGCGATGTTGTTGTCCTTCAGCCGGTGGCCGCCGACCGCGTCGTAGCCTTCGAACGCGAAGCCGAGCGGGTTGATGATCGTGTGGTGGCAACCTTCACCGCACGTCCCCGGGCCGGTGACGCTGTTGACGCGCTCGCGGTTCGTCTGACCGATCAGCTCGAGGTCCTCGGGAATCACCGGCGGCGCCGAGATCGGACGACACAGGACGTTCAGGTTGATGAACACGCCGCGATGGATCGGATCGGGCTCGTCGAGCGTGGCGTTGCGGGCGAGGAACCCGGCGCGCGTGAGCAGGCCTGCGCGTTGCGCCGGATCGAGCTGGACCTCCTGGTACTCGGTGCCAAAGGTCCCCGCCAGCCCATAGATCTTCGCGAGGTCGGCATTCACGAATGCCTTGGTCGACGTCAGCATCTCGGCGATACCGCCGTCGGTCGTGATCACGCTGTCGAGGAAGCGCAGCGCCTCCTCCTGCATCATCGGACCGATCTCGCGGCGCCAGTCCGGGAACGTCGTGGTGTTCTTGTCGAGATCGGCGTACTCGGCGATCGAGAACGCCTGGTAATGAAAGCGGCGGAACTGCGCGCGCGTGCGGGGATCCTCGAACAAGCGCGTCGCGTGACGGCGCACGCCCTCGCCATCGTCGAGCTCTCCGGCGGCAGCGGCCGCGAACAGTGCATCGTCCGGCATCGAGTTCCAGAGCAGATACGACAGGCGCGCTCCGACCTCGTATCCGGTGAGCGGCATGCCTCCTTCTCCGCGCGCCTCGTTCAGCTCGCTGCGATAGATGAAAAATGGTGACTGCAGCATGCCCTGCACCACGAGGCGCACGCCGGCATGCACGGCGTCGTGACCGCTGAACACCGCGGGTGCGCTGGCATAGACCTGCGTGTAGCGCTCGATCTCTGTCTCGCTCAGCGGGCGCCGAAAGGCACGCAGCCCGAACGCCGTCACGAACCGGCGCGCATCCGCGGTCGCCACATCGGGCACGAGCTTCGCGAACAGCGCGGGCTCGAGCACCACGCGCTCGGCGATCAGCTCGGCCGCACGCTGATAGTCCTTCCACAGGCTCGACGTCATGCCGAGCCGGGCGACGTTGTTGTCGAACCTGCCGAGCTGAGGATCCGGCGTGAACGTCGACGACAGGCCGGATGGCTCCGGCAGATAGAACAGATCCTGGATCGTCGCCTCCCATTGCGCGTGCGAGAGCCGCGGAAAGCGGTCGGAGACGCTCGCGGGTTCCATTGCGGTGTCTCTCCCGCAACCCGCGATGAAGACGGCGATCAGCCATAGGCGTTGCATAGATGCTCCTCGGGCGCAGGCCACGCACGCACGCACGCACGCGACCACAGCACCGTGATTCCCTGCGGCGACGCTACCGACCGAGAGCGATCACCTCAACGACAACTCCCTTTCACAGCGCCAGCAATACCTCACACGCCCTGACCAAGATCTCTTCGATGATCGTCGACGATCCGGAGAGCTCAAAGATCCAGGCGACTAACGCGACTGTGAACAGGGGCAATGCCCTACACCTCACGACGCGATCACTATCGAATCGATCGGTGGCGGGGCAAACACTCAGATGTTGGTGTGTTCCGGCGGAACTCGTTCAGGAAGCTCGGCGCTCGGACCACCACCGCGCTCGGGCGGACACGGCACGTCGATGCCGTAGGCCGTCATCGAGATCGCGCCCGCGAAGTAACCGTCGACGAGCACGCTCGCGCGCTTGCTCGCCTGGCTGGCAAGTGCCGCGACATAGAGCAGCGGAATGAAGTGCTCGGTCGTTGGAACCGCACTCGAGAAATCCGCGTGCTGCGCGAGTGACAGGACGTTCTCTGGCGCCTCCGTCATGATCGTGCGCGCGGCGTCGTCGAACCGTTGGGCCCAGTCGAACGGCTCCTCGCGCTGCTGCATGTTCAACCGGCGCAGGTTGTGAACGACGTTGCCGCTCGCGACGATCAACACGCCTTGCCGGCGCAGCGTGGCGAGCCGCGCGGCGAGATCGACGTGGTACGCGAGATCCTTCACCGCATTGATCGAGAGCTGGAGGACCGGGATGTCGGCCTTCGGGAACATGTGAACGAGCACGCTCCACGCGCCGTGGTCGATGCCCCAGCTGTCGTGATCGAGCCCGGTGAACCGCGGCTTGACCGCCTCGACGACCTCCTTCGCGACATCGGGATCGCCGGGCGCCGCGTAGTCGACCGCAAACAGCGCCTCGGGAAAGCCGAAGAAGTCGTGAATCGTGCGCGGCCGCGTCATCGCGGTCACCGCGGTGTAGCCGATGAACCAGTGCGCCGACACCACGAGCACCGCGCGCGGCCGAGGCACCGACTCTCCGATCGCGCGCCACACCCGCGTGTAGCGATTGTCGTCGATCGCGTTCATCGGACTGCCGTGGCCAACGAACACGACCGGCATCTCGGTCACGGCATCACCGTCTCGATCTGGATCTCGCTGGTCGTCATCAGCTTGTGAATCGGACACGCCGCGATCGCGCGGTACAGACTCGCGCGCTGATCATCGGACATCGGTCCGTGAAACACGACGCGCACCGAGAGCTTGTACACGCCGGCCCGCTCCTGTGCCGCGTCGCTCTCGACGTGGGTCTCGACCCGCTCGAGCGGGATCGAATGCCGCTTCGCATACCAGGTCGCGGTGATCGCCTTGCACGTGGCGAGCGCGACATCGAAGTAGTCGTGCGGTCCGGGTGCGCCATCGGCACCGCCGGATCCCGTGCCGGCATCGGCGGTCAGCGTGTGCGCGCGAACCCGCACGATCTGCGGATAGTCGCCCGTGGTCGCGGTCTCGGTCTCGATGACGGTCATGGCACACCGTACCCCACGCCCTATCGTGCGCGCTCGCGTTGCCAACCTCGCTCGACTGCGCCACGGTCGACCGGCACCATGACAAAGCCCATCGAGGAAGTTCGCGGCAAGACCGCCACGATCGTGTTCGACGCGAGCAAGTGCATCCACTCGCGCCACTGCGTCCTCGATCGACCCGACGTGTTCGTCCCGAACGTCGACGGCGAGTGGATCCACCCCGACGCCGCAACTGCCGACGAGGTCGCCGAGCTCGCGCACAACTGCCCGTCCGGCGCGATCAACTACATCCGTCACGACGGCAAGCCGCAGGAAAGCCCACCGATCGTCAACACCGTGCGGGTGCGAGAGAACGGGCCGCTCGCGTTTCACGCCGAGCTCGTCATCGATGGCCAGCCCGCCGGCTTCCGCGCGACGCTATGCCGGTGCGGCCGATCCGCGCGCAAGCCGTACTGCGATGGCAGCCACGCCGGCAATTTCACCGCGAGCGGTGAGATCACGACAAAGGAGTCGAAGCCGCTCGCCGCGCGCGATGGAGTCGTGTCGATCGACCCATCCGAGGACGGCCCGCTACTCGTCACGGGCAGCCTCGAGGTCGTCACCGGCACGGGCCGCACGGTCGACCGCTGCGGCAAGACCGCCCTGTGTCGCTGCGGCGCCTCGGCGAACAAGCCGTTCTGCGACGGCACGCACAAGTCGATCGGCTTTCGGGCCGCTCGGGGCACCGAGAAGTAGCTCGCCCCATCTGCCGCTGGCCTTGGTAGGATGTGCCGCATGAGGATCCACGGCGTTGGCCTGCTCGTCGTCGTCATCGCGGGATGCGGCACTGATTCACCGCCGCCAGGCGAGCCGCGCTCGCGCGTCGATCTGCGCGCGGCAATCCCGTCGGGCGCCAACGACGTGAATGTGATCGGCGTCGCGATCACGCCCGACGGACAGCGCTTCGTGTTCGACGAGGTCCGCGGTCTCTATCGGATCGAGGGCTCCACCGCCACCGCCGTGGTCCGCATGGCGGATATGCCCGTGCCGAACGTTCCGATCCAGCTGCCGATCACCGACGTCGTCGCGATCGCGCCCGACGTGTTCGCGCTCACCGCGATCGGAGATGGCTTCCTGCTCGACATCTCGGCGATGACGATGACCCAGCACTTCTGCTACGTCCCCGATGGCACGCCGGAGAACCTCACACAGATCACCCAGGCGATCGCCTACGACCCGACGCTCGATCGCATCTATGCACAGCCGCAAACTTATAACGGCCCGAACCTGGTCAGCGCGCAGATCGCCGGATACGTGCGCGAGAGCGGCCAGCTCATCGACTGGCACGATGTCGACACCGGCATCGAGGCCGGTGGCATGGCGGTCATCCCGGACATCGGCCTCGTGATTGGCCAGGGCTCGCGAGTCGATCGCTTTGACGCCGAGACGCGTCGCACGGCGCCCGTCGCCGATCTCGCCAGCTATGACGTGTCCTGGATCCTCGGCCTCGCGTACGACGCGACCGCGGGAACGCTGCTGGTTGTCGATGGAAACTCCGACGAGCTCGTCGAGATCACGCTCGACTGAGCCGGCTCAGCGCGCGACGAAGGCGCCGGCGTTGAGCGTGATGACGCACTCGTGCTGGGTGCCGTCGGTGGCGCAGTAGTCGACGCCGAACAGGTTCTGCTGGACCCGTGCGGTCGAGCGATACGTGCGCGCTTCGTGCTGGAACTGCGATCCGATCTTCGCGCTCCACTCCGCGAGGCCATCGTAAAACGCACGCGCGGGCTCGCCCGTGCACGTGAACAACAACAAATTCGTGTCGGGATCGTGGGCGTGCCGGACGCGATGGTGCGCCGTTGCATCGGCGAGGCAGGCGACATAGAGCGCCGCGCGCGGCGGTGCAGCGTCGCCGGTGATCGGGCGGAAGTCCGGCGTGGTGACGGGAGCTGGCTGGCTACCAGCACAAGCGGCGACACCGAGCACGAAGTAGAGACTACGCACGCGACCTCGTTAGCACGTTCAGCGTGGTATCGACGGGCGATGCGCCTCGCCAGCTTGATGATCGTGCTTGTTGCGTGTGGGCCGAAGATCGACCGCCCGCCCCCGCCGCGCGGTGGCCTCGCGATCACGAACGTGCGCGTGTTCGACGGTACCGACGTCATCCCCCGCGCGACGGTGGTCATCGACGGCGACCGCATCTCGGGCGTCGGCCCCGACGTGCCCGTGCCGGCGGGCGCGACGGTCATCGATGGCCGCGGCAAGACGCTCCTGCCCGGGCTCATCGACGCGCACGCGCACGTCCAGGTGGAGGAGCAGCTCGTTCAATCGCTGGCGTTCGGCGTCACGACCGTGCTCGACATGTTCGCGCTACCCGACATGGTCAAGGCGCTGCGTGCCGACGTCCCCGCGCGTGCATCGCTGCTCAGTGCCGGCATCCTCGCGACCGCACCGGGTGGCCACGGCACCGAGTACGGCTTCGAGATCCCGACGAT
>DATDCH010000598.1:0-7562 GCA_036524455.1 Kofleriaceae bacterium
CACATCGCGATCGTCAGCGTGCACAGCACCGCGGGATTGATGCCGGGTAAGCCCTTCGCGAGGTACGCGGTCCACGCCGGCTTCGCTGCGACGACAAGCATCGCGGCACCGACGAGCGCTATCGAGAGGCTCGCGGCCGTGCGTGCTCGACGCGCGACGTACACGCGACGGATCGCGTGCGGCATCATGACCAGCTCGTCGCGGCGGCGGCGCAGCAGGTCGGCTCTTCGTGCGGCTACTCCTTCGGTGTTATCGCGGAAGATGTTGCTCACCCGTTTAACGCTAGCTCAACGTGCCGCGAGATCGAGGGAATAAAACTGCCGCAGCGCGGCGTACACGTCGGGTAACTCGCGAGCCAACGCACGTGGTTTTTCGAAGAACGCCTCGCTGGCGACGGCGAAGTATTCCGCCTCGTTTGTGACCGCGTAGTCGTCGAGAAAGCTGGTCTGGCCGCGGTCGGCCCGCTCCTTGTGGGCGAGGTAGGCCGGAGCGAACGCGGTGATCCAGGCCCGCCGGGCGCTCCCGCTGGGCAAGGGTGGGGTGCCATCCGCCGCACCGTCGAGGAAGTCGATCTTGTGGGCTAGCTCGTGGATCACGACGTTGCGTCCGTCCTTGGGATCGCGGGCCCCGCGTAGCGCGCTATCCCACGCGAGCACCAGCGCCCCGCCACGGTGGGCGACCCCGAGCACCGGCCGGTCCTCTTCGGTCGGCCGCGCCCCGGGATCGAACATGCTGCGCCCGCTAGCGGGCACGACCACCGAGCTCGGGTACACGACGATCGACTCGACCTCGGCGAATAGATCGTGGTCGCGGCCGAGCACGAGCTGGCACCCCGTCCCCGCGATCGTCACGCGGATCTCGTCGTCGAGCTCGAGCCCGCCGGCACCTTCCCAGTGCTTCTCGGCGACGAACACCTGGACGAGCTCGCGCAGCCGTTGCTGCTCGTCGGCATCGAGCAGCTTGTACGCCGCGACGTTGCGCTCGAGGATGTTTGTCCATTCAGCGGGGAACGGAGTCTCGAGCAGCCGCTTGCGCCTGCGCTCGGTCAGCCAGCGGAGCATGCCGCAGGTTACAGCGGCATCTCGTCGGGCGTCATGATCCGGAACTCGATCCGCCGATTCTTGCGCCGGCCCTCGTCGGTCTTGTTGTCGGCGATCGGTTGATCCGCGCCGTGACCGACGGTGAGGATGCGGCCCGCCGCGATGCCCCGCTTGACGAGCGCGGCCTTGACGGCTTCGGCGCGATGAAGTGACAGCGACATGTTGCGATCGGCGTTGCCCTCGGCGGAGGTGTGACCCGCGATCTCGACGTAGAGGCCGGGGTACTCGGTCAGCAGCGCCTGCGCCTTGTCGAGCAGCGCCGTCGACGAGGCGTCCATGCGCGCCGAGTCGGGGAGGAACGCGATGCCGGTGAGCTCGCCGATCACCTGATCGGGGCAGCCGTCGGTGTCGCGGAAGCCGTTCGTGGTTTCGGCGTCGCTCGGGCAGGTGTCGTCGTTGTCGCTGACGCCGTCCTTGTCGTTGTCGAGCTCGGGGCAGCCATCGGCGTCTTCGAACTCGTCCATGTCCTCGGCCTCGGCGGGACACTTGTCGGTGGCGTCGGCGACGGTGTCGAGATCGCGATCGAGCGAGGCCGGCGGGGCTTCGACGACGGCAGGCACGGGCACCGGCGCAGCTGCGGGCGCTACGACGATCGCTTCGCGCGCGACCGGCTTGGCCTTCGCGCCGAACCGATACGAGACACCGGCGGTCAGCTCGAAGTCGCTCGTCGCGCCGTCGAGCGTGCGGTCGGGAACGATCAGGTGGCGCGCGTCGACGCGGAGATCGAGCACGTCGGAGAGCGCCCAGCGCACGCCGCCGCCCCAGTGATACGACTGGTCGGCGTCGCCGTGCATCGCCGTCGAGCTCGGGCGCAGCGCGTGGATGCCGACGCCGCCGACGAGGAACGGGCGAAGCCGGCCGCGCAGTACATCGACGCGCGCGTGGGCGCGCATGCCGAATGCGAGCGCGCTCTCGCCTCTCTCGTCGTCGTGGGTCGGGATCGCGATCGCTTCGCCTTCGACGGCGACGCGAGGCAACACGAAGTACGCGGCGCGCGCGCCGACCGCGAGGTTCGACGCCGGACCGGGCAACATCATCTCGTCATCGACACCGAGCTCGCCGTTCGCCGAGAACGCATGCGCGCCGATCGTGGCGCCGACTTCGAGCTTTGGTTCGGCATGCGCGAGCACGGCGCTGCACAGGATCGCGGGATAGATGATCGTTTTCATCGTGATCCTCTAGTGGCAGAAGCCGTAGGAGGTGGAACCGATCGACAGCGTTGCAGCGAACGCGCTGCACGTTTGCGTCGACGGGCATGAGCCGGTCTGGTTGAGCTTGCAGTACGCGCGGCAGCGCGCGGTGCCGTCGTTGACACACAGTGAGCCGGGCGAGCACTCGAGGCTCGACGCGCACGTCGCGCCGATCGACTTGTTGCCCATCACGCGGCAGTCGGTAAAGTCGCCGCCGCTCGAGTCAAAGCCGATGCAACCCATCCCGGTCGGGCAGCCGACCTGGATGTAGAGGTCGCACGCGTTCGAGCATACCTTGACGTTGAGCGGGTCGCCGTCGTCGTTGACCAGCGTGAACGCGCAGCGCGAGCCGGTGCCGGAGCAGCCGCTGTCGGTGTCGCAGAACTTCATGCACGACGAGTCGATGCCGACATCACCGACGCACGAGTAGCCGGCCGAGCATCCAGTCAGCGCACTGCACCGGCTGTCGGTCGTTCCCATCGCGGTGACTTCGCGGCACGCGGTCGTGCCGTCGTCGGCGGGCGTGAGATCGCACGCAGGCTTGCTGGTGTTGCAACCACTCTGCGGCAGGATCGAGCACGCGGTCGCTTCTTCTTCCTGACACGTCGGCGAGCAGCCATCGCCGCTCGCGGTATTGCCGTCGTCGCAAGCTTCACCGGCGTCCATCGCGCCGTTGCCGCACAGGCTCTGCACCTCGCACATCGCCGAACAGCCATCGCCGTTCGCCGTGTTGCCGTCGTCGCACGCCTCGCCACCTTCCTTCGTACCGTTGCCGCAGACGGGATTCGCGGACTCGACCGAGCACGCATCCGAACAACCGTCACCGCTGGCTTGGTTGCCGTCGTCGCAACCTTCATTGCCGTCTTTGACGCCGTCCCCGCACGTCGTTGTCGTGTGGGAATGACCGCCGGTGTTGTCCCCGAAGCCGCAACTCACGAGGAGCGCAGCGCCCAACCAAAAGCTCGCACGCATAAGGCGCGCAGACGTCGCACAATCCGAGAGCGATTCAAACCCTAAAAGTATTCACAGGCTGATCAAATTGTCGTCGGTGTTACCGCACGCGAACATTGGTCGAACCTATTCGCCAAGTGCGAACAACAGTCCGCAACTTCGCAAGTGAATCGCGCGCAACTAGCGGCGCTGTAGCATCAGCGAGCCGAGCGAGTAGCCGGCGCCGAACGAGCACATCACGCCGTACGCACCGCTCGGCAGATCCTCGTTGTGACGCGAGAACGCGAGCAGCGAGCCGGCCGATGCGGTGTTGCCGAACTCGTCGAGAATGATCGGCGACTCTTCGCGCGTCGCTTCGCGGCCGAGCACGCGCTCGGCGACCAGGCTGTTGAGCTTCTCGTTCGCTTGATGCAGCCAGTAGCGGCTGATCTGCTGTGGCGCGAGGCCATGCGACTCGAGGTGGTCGAGGATGAACTTCGACGCCATCGGCACGACGTCTTTGAACACGCGACGGCCTTGCTGATGGAACAGCTTGGTGTCGGTATCCTTCGTGGTCGGATCGCAGCGATCGAGATAGCCCGCGTTGTTGCGGATCGCGGTCGCGGACCACTTCGACAGCATCCGCGTCGACAGGATCTCCCACGCACTTTGCTTCGCCTGCTCGACCTTTTCAACGACGAGCGACACGCTCGCGTCGCCGAAGATGAAGTGGCTGTCGCGCTCGCGCCAGTTCATGTGCCCGGTCGTGAGCTCGGGCACGACGACGAGCGCGCAGCGCGCGGTGCCGGCTTGAATCGCTTGCGCTGCGACGATGGTCGCGCCGGTCGCCGCCGAGCAGCCGAGCGACATGTCGAGCGCCCAGCCGCGCGCGCCGATCGCTTCCTGCACTTCGATCGCGATCGCGGGATAGAGCCGCTGCAAGTTCGACGCGCCGAGCACGACGAGGTCGACGTCTTCGCCGGTGCGACCCGCACGTGCGAGCGCGGCCTTCGCAGCGTTGACCGAGTACTCGGCCTGCACGCTGAGCTCGGTCTCCGGACGGTCGGGAATGTTGGGGCACATGCGCTCGGGATCGAGCAGACCGGTCTTGTCGTGGACGTAACGGTTCTTGATGCCCGACGCTTTGACGATGAACTCCGACGAGCTGCCCTTGAGCGGCTCGCGTTTGCCGGCTGCGATCTCGTCGGCGTGCTTCTCGTTATCGCGGCGAACAAACTCGTTGAATGCGACGACCAGCTCGTCGTTCGTGAGCACGTTGTCGGGGTGCCAGATTCCGTGACCCGTGATTGCAGTACCCGTCGTGATCCGCGGCGCCATAGCGCGGGGAGTTGGTCACAGGATCGCGGTTCTGTCCACTCGCTGCGAGGATCTACGGGTTCTTGCGCACTTCGGTTTCGACCTCAGCGAGTGCCGTTCGGAGGAACGACGAGCTCGGATCGGCCGCGCACGCGAGCTTGAGCTGGAGGACCGCGCCCCTGAGGTCGCCGCGTTTCAAGCACAGCTCGGCCTTGCGGTAATAGAGCAGGGCCTTTGATGACATCGACTGCGCCGCGGTCTGCGGGGGCAGCGATGGCGTGAACGGCACTGACGGGGTTGCTCCGGTCGGCGGCTGCGAGCCGGTCGCCGACACGCTCGCGGGCTTCGGCGCATTCGTCGGCGGATCCGAACCGGTGCCGGGGCGCGTATGCCCAGCGCCTGGTCGTGTCGGCTTCGGTGGCCGCACGTCGGAGTCGGTGCTCGCACGCACGCGTACGACGCGCGCACCGGCCTGTGGTGTCGAGCCAGCGCGTGTGCCGCCGGGCGGTGTCACGTGCCGCGGGTCGTCGCGAATGATCGGCCGCACCTCGCCCGGTGCGGTCGATCCCGAAGCGAGTTTCTTGTCGGGCGGTGCGATCGTGCGTGGATCGGGCGCACCGAGCTTCTGCAGATCATCAGACTTGAGCGGACGGATGCGCGTCGTTTGCATCGCCGCGCTGCGCATCTGTTGATACGCGCCGGCGACGGTGGCGTACGCGCTCGTCACCATCTCGAGCTCATCGGGCGTGAGGCCATGTCGATGCAGATCAGGATGCGACGTCCGCGCGATCTTGTGGAACGCCTCTTGGACTTGTACTGCCGTCGACTTCTCGTCGATCTCGAGCAGCACGTGCGGCGCAGAACCCTTGCGCGCGATCACGCGCTGGGCCCACAGCAGGACGTCGGTGCGCAGGCTCATGTGCCCTCACCCGCCGTCGGCGCGCCGAACACTTGCAAGCGCGCTTCCTGGCGTGCGCCGGAGTCGACGTCGCTCGCGCGCACGTGGAGGATGCCGTCGGCGTCGACGCGGAAGCACACCTCGATCTTGAGATCGCCGCGCGCCTTCGGCGGCAACCCCTCGAGCAGCAGGTGACCGAGCGGCTCGTTCTCGGTGTAGCGGCGCGATTCACCGCGGCAGCAATCGATCTCGACGCGCGTCTGGTTATCGCGTGCGGTCGTGAACACGCGCGTGCGCTCGATCGGAATCGGCGAGTTCTTGTCGAGCAAGCGCTCGGCGTAACCGCCGGCGGTCTGGACCGACAGCGTCGATGGATTGACGTCGAGCAGCACGGGGCGTGCGAGCGGGCCCTTCGGGATCGTCGCGCCGCCGTAGATCAGCGGCGAGTGCGCCTCCGTCATCACCGCATCGCGCGCACCCATACCTGTGCCGGCGATGATCGATCCCGACAAGCTGCCGGCTTGGATCGCGGCGCCCTGCGCGACGACCTCGTCGGGATTGATCTTGATGTTCGGCTCGCGATGGAACGTATCGGCGAGGCGCTGGCGCACGGTCGGGATCCGGGTCGAGCCGCCGACGCAGAGCACGTCGCTGATGTCGCTCGGTAGCAGGCCGGCCTGCGCGATCACCTGCTTCGTCACTTCGATCGTGCGGTTGATGTAGCCCGAGATCATGTCTTCGAACTGCTTGCGCGTCAGCGAGAACGGCAGCGAGCCGGTCGTGCCGTTCGGCAGATCGATGCCGTCGATCTCGCCTTCGGCGGCGTCGTTCGCGGAGAGGTGACATTTGATCGCCTCCGCGCCCATCATCAACTTCATCATCAGCACCGGGTGCTGGCGCGGGTCGAACTGCAGCGTGCGATTGCACTCGGCTGCGAGCACCTCGGCGAGTGCGCGATCGAGATCGTCGCCGCCGAGGAAGTAATCGCCGTCGGAGGCGAGCACCTCGAAGACTTCGCCGTTGATGCGCAAGATGCTCACGTCGAACGTGCCGCCACCGAAATCGAATACGCAGATCAGCTGGTCCTGGTTACGGCCAAAACCGTAGGCGAGCGCGGCCGCGGTCGGCTCGTTGATCAGGCGCATCACGTTGAGACCCGCGAGCCGGCCTGCCTCTTTCGTGGCTTGCCGCTGTGCGTCGGTGAAGTTGGCCGGCACGGTGACGACCGCGTCGTTGACGGATTCGCCGAGCTGACGCTCCGCGCAGCGCTTCAAGTAGAGCAGCACGTGCGAGCTGATCTCGGGCATCGTCATGCGCCGGTCGCGCACGACCACGATCGGTTGCTGGTTCGGGCCCTCGGTCACCTTGTAGCGGATGCCGGTCAGCGCGAGCTGCACGAGTGGCGCGCGGATGTTCTGGCCGATAAATCGTTTTGCGGAATGGATCACGTGGTGGGGCTCGGTGAGCCGGTACCGTTTCGCGTCGGCGCCGACGACAACACCGCCGGTGGCTGGAAACGCGACCACCGACGGATGCACGCGTTCGGCGCGTTGGCCGAGGATGAACTCGACGCCGGTCGGCGTGGCCACAGCCGCGCACGAGTTGGTCGTACCGAGGTCAATGCCCAGGGCTATCGCCATCCCAATCGCAAAAATAACCCAAGTCGGGGGTCGTACCTCGTGCTCGCGTCGCGAGACACCAGTCGCTACCCCACCGCTGCCTCGACAAGCGATCACTTATAGAGACGCGAATGCGAGCCCCACCGAGATGAGCCACGTGTAAGTGCAGCTCCGCTCTCTTCCGCTGGCGCTGCGGCATGGGGCACGAGGCCCACCGCGCGAAGCTGGTACCATCGTTTTTCGCAAGGACATGCGCCGGGTGATGCTCACTGCGCTGTTGTCGCTGATGGCCTGCGTGCGGCCCAGCAAGGTCGTCGGCGTCGCGTGCGACGACGCGAGCGATTGCGTGCTCGGCGCGGTGAGCGGCACGTGCGAAGCGACCGGCTACTGCAGCTATCCGGATGACGCATGCGCATCGGGTAGTCGCTACTCGCCAGGCGCGGGCGATGGCCTCGGCGGCGTGTGCGTCGGCGGGTCGGGCAATTGCGGCGGCAAGGATGAGCCGTGT
>DATDCH010000599.1:0-3223 GCA_036524455.1 Kofleriaceae bacterium
CGGCGCCGCGCATCCTGCATCTTGCCGCTCGACGCGTAGCGTACGACCTCGTCATGCGCCGGCGGTTGCACGCGCGACGCGAGAATCTCGAGCGCGACCACGGCAGCGACCGAGTCCTTCGTGTCGAGCACCTTGATCGCGTTCGCGCGCAGCACGGTGTCGCTCGCGAGCTTCGGGTCCTGCGTCAACGCACGCTCGTACGCGGTCAGCGATTCGAGGTAGCGCTTCATCGCGAACCGCGCGTGGCCGAGCACCATGTACGCCTCGCCATCGCCTGCCTGCGACGCGCCGACCAGCTCGCTCTCGATCAATTCGGCGGCGTGCTTCGGCGTGTTCTTGTTGAGGAGCTCCTGGCCCTGCTTTGCGAGCTTCGAGCCGCGGCTCTCTTTTGGTTTGTCCTCGCCCGACACGGCGATCAGCACGACGATCAGGATGACCGCGACCCCCAAGAGCCCGAGGATGATCCGCTTGTGGTTCTTGGGCAGCGCCTTGAACTTGCCGGACCAGCGCCGGAACCAATTCCGCACCGTGATCCACACGCCGGGGAATTTCACCTTGCGATCGTTCGCGTTGCCGAGCGTGCTGACGTCGATCTGCGTTGGCGCCTGCGCTGCCGGTGGCGGCGGCATCAGGTCTTTGCCGAGCAGCGCGAGCGAGCTTTCGTCTTTGCCGGTCTGGATGTGCGGCGACGACGGCTTCTCCTGCGGCAGACCGGGCAGTGGCCTGCGCGCGATCGGCGGCTTCGGATGCGCGGGCTCTTCCCAGCCGGTCTCGACGGCAGACTTCGAGGGGTCTTGCTTCGGGTCCGGCATGACCCGACCGAGTGTAGACCGAGCCGGGGCTTAGAGGATCACGACTGGTGCGCAGGTCGACACACCTGCACCGACGATCAAACGGCCTGAGGCTGGCGTGGTGCTCTTGATCGTGCCGTTCGTGCCATCGATCTGATAGACGCTCGTATTGATGTCGGTGCTCTTCGCAAGGAAGATCCAGAAGTCGCCGCCCCAGAACGCGAACGCCCAGGCCTGTGGGGCGCCTTGCAGTGTGGGCAGCGGGTAACTCGTCATCGCCGCGCCCGACGTTTTGTTGATCTTCTCGACGCGCGGCGTGGTGGTGCCGTTCGCATCCGACGGGAACCAGCCCCACAGCTCCGCGTTGCCGGTGCCGGTGAGCTCGGGCCACCCGGTGACGTTGCCGACCGCCGTGGCCGCGAAGCTTTGTGTTGAAAGCGTCGCGAGCTTGCTGGTCTGGTTGAGCTGGTCCATGCCGCCGGCGACGTAGAGCGTGTCCTCGGTCGAGCCGGCCGTGTTCGCCGAGAAGCCCATGCCGAACAGCATGAGGCCCTGTTGCGACGCCCACGTCGACTTCGTGCAATTGAGGTTCGAGGTGTCGACGCGGAACAGCTCGCCCGAGCTGTAAAGCACCCACGCGACCGCGTCGCGATCGACGCCCATCGAGAATGGTGTCGCCAGGCCGCCGAGGCTCGACGGGCACGCCAGGTTGCCGATGTCCATGAACGTCTTCGTCGACGGATCGAACTTGGAGAACTTGTTGTTCGAGTCGACGACATAGACGAGCTTGGCAGCATCGGTGCAGCCGTCCATGTTGCTGCCCGAGCCGCTTCCGCTGCCCGAGCCGCTGCCGCCGCCAACACCGTCGTCGCCCCGGTCGTTGGGACCGCAGGCGATCAGAAAAGTCGCGAGGATGACGAGGATACGCATCGCCGGGGACGCTATCACGAGCCTGGCAAATCCCGGGTTACATTCCCTGACGTGGGTGATACCGACGATCCGTCGACGGATCTGCTGCCAGCTGGCGCAGCACCGGTTGCGGCTCCCGCCGCCCACACCTCGTTGATCGGCCGCACGTTAGGCCGCTTTGTCATCATGGAGCGGCTCGGCAAGGGCGGCTCCGGCGAGGTGTTCCGTGCACAACAAGTGCAGCTCGGCCGCTCTGCGGTGATCAAGGTACTGCGACCTGAGGTCGCGACGGTTCCGAATCGCGTCGAGCGGTTCTTGCGCGAGGCAAAGCTCGCGTCGCGGCTCGATCATCCGTATGCCGCGCACATCTATGCGTTCGGCGTCGAGCCCGACAGCGTGCTGTGGATCGCGATGGAGCACGTCAAGGGCATGACGCTCGACGAGATCATCGCGCGGCGCGGTCCGATGCCGGCGAGCGTGTTCGCGCCGCTGTTCACGCGGCTGTGCGAGGTCGTGCATTCGGCGCACGAGCTCGGCATCGTGCATCGCGACATCAAGGGCGCGAACGTGATGGTGATCGAGCGCGCCGGCCAGCTGCTGCCGAAGCTGCTCGATTTCGGCATCGCGAAGCTGGAAACGCACGAGGAGGCCGGCGAGCGGCTGTCGACGCCCGGGATCAATGACGCCGAGCTCACCGGTCACGGCGTCACGCTCGGCTCGCCGCACTACATGTCTCCCGAGCAGTGGGAGCGGCCCGCGGACGTCGATGCGCGCGCCGACATCTACGCGCTCGGCGTGCTCGCGTATCGCTGCCTCGCCGGCAGCTTGCCGTTTCACACGCTCGATCGCGCGCAGCTCTCCGTCGCGCATACGAAGCAGACCGTGCCGCCGTTGCCCGGCTTCGTGCCCGCGCCACTCGCGAGCTCGGTGATGCGCGCGCTCGCGAAACGGCCCGCCGAGCGCTGGCAGACCGCGATCGAATTCGCAGACACGATTCACCGCGCGACCGGTGCACCCGCGGCAGAAGCGGTGCCGATCTTCGATCCCGCGACACGCGACACGTGGCTGCGTGCGGGCCCGCAACCGATCGCCGATGCAATCGCCCAGCTGACGTCAGCGGCGACGACGGTCGAGGCAGATGCCGCGCTGCGCGAGCTGATCGCGATCACGTGCCGGTGGCTCGCAGTGCTCGCGCTGTCGGGCTTGCCGGAGACGAACAATCCACAGGTCCGCGAACAGGCGCGCGGCGTGGTCGGTCGCGACGACGGTACGCCGTGGCTCGCACTCGCCCGCGCCGCGGCCGCAGCCTCACCGCAGCCACTGCCCGCACTGGTCAGCGCGCTCGCCGCGGCGGATCCGCTCGCGGACCACGCCGAGCTACTCGACGATCGCGATCGCACGCGCAATGCGGCAGCGCTCGCCGCCGAGGTCGCGTCGGCCGCCGAGGCGCTGCGCGCGCTCGAGCCGCTGCTCGCGTATCAGCTCGTCGTCGGCGGTGCAGGCGCGGTTGCGGAGAGCTGGCA
>DATDCH010000600.1:0-52225 GCA_036524455.1 Kofleriaceae bacterium
ATCAGTATCGCCCGCAGGCCGGCGCGATCACGCCGATCAACTAACGGTCTACACGCGCTTGCCTGCGTAGGTCAGCTCGGGCGGCCGAGCGCGCTGAATGTTGCTGATGTTCGACAGCCGGGTCAGCTCGTGGTCCTTGAACACGATGTGATCCTCGCCGTCCCACTTCACGATCTCTTGCACTCGATCTTCGAAGATCCGTCCGTCACTGAGACGCACGACAACAGGCCGGCGCATCATCGCCGACTCTTCGAGCATATCGATCACATCTCCGACGTCGAGTCGATGTCCCATTGGGTACCTCCTAATCGAAGGCTCCCAGTGCCGCTGCGCATCGGCAAGCGTGCGCAGCCGTCACATCAGTCGCAGACCGGTTTCGCGAGGGCGGCGTCATCTTCATTCCGACGTCAGACACGTGCCAACTCATCGCGGTTCGTAGGGTCCGTTACCCGCTAATCCATCGATCGGGTCCTGTGAGACTCGCTCGCGGGTAGCTTTTTACCGCGGATCACGCCCCACATTGGTATCGTCAGCAGGTGGGACGGGGCTGCTTCATCGCGGCGTTGTTGGCCGGTTGCTACAGCCCGGCGGTCGGGACGGGCGCGCCGTGCACGACCTCGAACGACTGCCCGAGCGATCAGCTTTGCGTGGGCGGCGTGTGCGGCGGCTCGATCGACGCACCGGTGATGCACGACGACGCAGACGTCGCCGACGTCGCTGCCGACGGCGCCGCCCCCGATGCCGCGCACCAAGTCGTCGTGCTCGGTGACGATGCTGCGGAGGTGCGCGACGTCGAGATCTGGATCGACTTTCCGACGACGAACTACGCCGGCGAAAATCACTTCTCGATCGACCTCAACGAGAGCAGCCTGTTGTGGTTCGACTTGACCTCGATCGCGACCAACCGAACGGTGGTGTCGGCAACGCTGACCATCAAGGTCGCGGACGCAGCCGACGAGGCCGGCGGTACCGCGACCTTGCATCGGATGCGCGAGGCCTGGGTCGAAGCCGAGGCGACGTGGACGATCCGAGCGACCAACCAGGCGTGGTCCGTGGCCGGTGCACGCTCACCCGCGAGCGATGTCGCGCCGCTCGTGACGTTCAGCCCCGCGGCCGAGGAGACCACGTACAACCTCGTCCTGCCGCCCGCCCTCGTGCAGGCATGGATCGCAGACCCGGCGGTGAACTTCGGCTTGTTGTTCCAGCGCGGTACCTCGCTCCAGCACGTGCACATTCATTCGCGCGAGACCCAATCAGGGCCGCGCCTGCGCGTCGAGCTGTTGTGAGCGCGCGCTACTTCTTCTTCGTGTAGCGATCGATCCAGGCCAGCACCTCTTGGTGCCAGAGCTTGGAGTTTTGCGGCTTGAGCACCCAGTGGTTCTCGTCGGGGAATTGCAAGAACCGGCTCGGAATGTTGCGCCGCTGCAGTGCGGTGAACGCCGCCATGCCGTGCGAGTCGGGGATGCGGAAGTCATTGCCGCCGTGGACCACGAGCGTCGGCGTCTTCCAGTTCTTCACGTTCGCCGCCGGGTTCCACTTCTCGTACTCCTCGGGTTTGTCGTACGGCGTGCCCTTGTGCTCCCACTCCGGGAACCACACTTCCTCGGTGTCGTAGTAGGCGAACCGGGTGTCGAAGATGCCGTCGTGGCAGACCATCGCCTTGAACCGATCGGTCTTGCCGTTGAGCCAGTTGATCATGAAGCCGCCGTACGACGCGCCGAGCGCAGCGACGCGGTTGCCATCGAGCCAGGTGAACTTCGCGAGCGCGGCGTCGAGGCCGAGCATCAGATCTTCGAACGGCGCGCCGCCCCAGTCGCCCTGGATCGCGTCGGTGAACGCCTGGCCGTAGCCGGTCGAGCCGTGGAAGTCGATGAACACCGCGCCGTAGCCGGCGCCCGCGTAGAACTGCGGGTTCCAGCGATAGTGGAAGTGATCGCCGAAGCTGCCCTGCGGGCCACCGTGGATGATGAACGCGACCGGCACCTTGCCGCCGGTGAAGCCACTCGGCTTGATCACGTAGCCGTAGACGGTGTCGCCCTTCGCGCCCTTGAACGAGAACTGCTCGTAGGCGCCGAACGTGATCCGGGCGAGCCGGTCGGCGTTGAGCTTCGTCAGCTGGCGCGCGTCGGTGCCGTCGGGCTTCATCGTGAACAGCTCGACCGGCATCTTCAGCGTGTCCTTCGCGAACACGAGCCGGTTGCCGGCGACGCGGACCGAGTTGTTTGTCCCCTTGTCGACGAGCGTCTTTGCGGTGCCGTTCGCGACATCGATCGCGAACAGCGCCACGTTGCCGATGTTGTCGGCGCTCGTATAGATCGTCTTGCCGTCGGCGCTCCACGCGATCTCGCCGGCCGAGCGATCCCATGACTCGGTGACGACGCGCAGCTTCTTCGTCGCGACGTCGTAGACCGAGATGCGCTGGCGGTCAGCCTCGAAGCCCGGCCGCTTCTGCTGGAGCAATGCGATCGTCTTGCCGTCGGGCGAGAACACCGGATCGAAGTCGTACGCCTTGTTCTCGGCGGTGATGTTGAGCGGGCGCGACTTGCCGTCGGTGGCGATCAAAAAGACGTCGGTGTTCGTGGTCCACGCGGTCTCGCGGCCGCCGACGCGCGTCACGTACGCGAGCAGCTTGCCGTCGGGTGACACCGTGACCTGCTCCATGCCGCCGAACGGATGGATCGGCGTGTCGCTCGCGAGGCCGGGCGTCATATCGCGCACGTCCGTGTTCGACGTCCACATGAACAGGTGCGAGTACTTGCCGTCCTCCCACTGATCCCAGTGGCGGTAGAGCAGCGTGTCCGTCGCGCGCGCCTTGACCTTCGACTTGGCCTTCGTGTCGTCGAGCTTGATCGAGTCGGCGAGCGTCTTCGCGCTCGGCCACACATCGATCGCGAGCACGAGCCGCTTGCCGTCGGGCATCAGGTCGAAGCCGTTGACGTCGGTGTCGAGGCGAGTCACCTGCTGCGCCTCTCCGCCGTTCGGCTGGATCCGCCAGACCTGCGAGCTGCCCGACCGCGTCGACATGAAGTAGAGCCAGCGGCCATCGGATGTCCACCGCGCATCGGTGTCGTTGTCTTGATGCGTGGTCAGCCGCTGGACCAAGCTGCCGTCGATCGCGGCGAGCCAGACATCAAAACGCCCACGGTTGGCGTCGTAGTCCGTATCGCGAACCGCGAATGCGATCCACTTGCCGTCGGGCGACACCTGGGGATCGCTGATCCGCTGCATCGCCAGCATGTCGTCGACGGTCAGTCCTTTGGGGGCGGCAACCGCCGGCACGGAAGCCAGTGCAGTGAAGATCACGGCGGCGTACAACGTCTGCGAACGAGGCATGGCCGCGTACTATCACGGGATGTCCCTTTTGCGAGTGCTTACCGTATGCGCCCTGGTGGTCGCGTGCGGCGGTAGCTCGACACAAAGGCGCGTGCGCAAGCCCGGCGACGAGTACCTAAAGGAGATCAAGTTCGAGGGCGTCGACCACTTGAGCCACGCGGGGCTGCGGTCGGGCCTCGCGCTGACCCGCACGCAGCAGGGCGGCCGCGCGATCGACGAGTACCAGCTCGGCCTCGATACCGAGCGCATCATCGGGCTCTATCAGCGCCGCGGCTATTTCTCGGCAACGGTGGTGCCGCGCGTCGAGCGCCAGGGTGACGCCACGATCCTGATCTTCAAGGTCGTCGAAGGTCCGCGCGCAACCGCATCGGTCGTGATCACCGGTCTACCACCCGAGATCCCGTTCCCCGAAGCGCGTGCACTCGTCGACGTCGCGAACGGCGCATTCTTCGACTACGACCAGTTCGACGCTGCGAAGGCGCCGCTCTTGGCGATGGTCGAAAACGCCGGCTACGCGCATGCGCGGCTCGAGGCCCAGGTGCTCGCCGATCGCGGTAAGGCGCGCGCGACGCTGCGCTACGCGCTCGATCCGGGCAGCAAGGTGACGTTCGGCCCGATCACGATCACTGGCGTCGAAGGCAGACTTGCCGAAGCCGCGCGCCACCGCATCCCGATCAAAGAAGGCGATCCGTATTCGACGAAGGCCGTCGCCGAAACCCAGCAGGCAATCTATGGCATCGGCCGGTTTGGCACGGTGCGCGTCGACGTCGATCGGATGAACGAAGCGACGGTGCTGCCGGTCAAAATCGTGCTGCGCGAGGCGGCTCGTTGGCAGTTACTCATGGGCGGCGGTGGTGGGTTCGACTCGCTGACGTATCAGGCGCGTCTGCGAGGCTCTCTGACCCACGCAGGTTGGCCGACACCGCTCACCACGCTCGGCGTCGATTTGCGTCCCGCCCTGACGGTGTTGCGCGAAGATTGTGCTCGGTACGACGTGTGGAATTGCGATGTACAGCCGCGGGTGCGGGCACTCGGCACCGCCACGCAGCAAGATTTCCTGCGCCGCGACGTCAAAGCCGAGTTGGAAGGCGGCTGGGACTACCTGCAGCAGGAAGCATTCACCACGCAGGGCGCGCGCGTGCGCCTCGGCGTGAGCATGCCGTTTCTGTCGCGGCGGGTCGAAGCGCGTATCAGCTGGCAATTCGGCTACTCGACGTTCGACGATTTCGCGCTCGTCGTTCCCGATCCTGCGGATCCAACGAGGCTCGTGCCCGATCCGAACCTCGTCAACGCGACCAACACCGGCTCGGCGGAGCGGCTCGGCGCATTCAGCGAGACGATCGCCGTCGACTTTCGCGATAGTCCGATCACGCCTCATCAGGGCGTTTACGCCGAGCTCCGGGTCACCCAGGGCGGTGCGTACGCGGGCGGCGCGTTCAACTACCTCCAGCTGATGCCAGACTTACGCGGCTACGTACCGCTTGGCCGCGCGGTGCTCGCGGGCCGCGCGAAGCTCGGCATGATCATTGGCGACGTGCCGCCGACCCAGCGGTTCTTCTCGGGCGGCGCGTCGAGCCAGCGTGGCTTCCCCGAGCGTTACCTGTCACCGTTCGTAACCGGCCGTGATCGCGACGACGAAGACAAAGTGACGAGCGTTCCGATCGGTGGTGCCGGCGTGATCGAAACAGGCGTCGAGCTTCGCATGCCATTCATGCTATTCGGCATCCCCATGGGTGCCGCGGTGTTCCTCGACGGTGGCGACGTCACCGACACGCCCGGCGACCTCGATGTCACCAACTTGCACTGGGCGACCGGTGTGAGCTTCCGGCCGTATTACTTGCCGATCGGCCCGATTCGCCTCGACCTCGCGTACCGGCTCAACCGCACGGGCGCAACCGAGCCGCTGCCCGGCAACCACTGGGCGTTCATCTTCAGCCTCGGCGAGGCGTTCTGATGAACAAGAAGCGGATCTGGCGCTGGACGAAGCGGATCACGCTCGGCGTGATCGCGTTTGCGATCTTCGCCACCGCGGTCACGCTCGGCGTGCTGCACACGAACTGGGGCCGCAACCGGCTGCGCATCGTCGTCGAGGATCAATTGAAGTCGCAGTTCCCGGGCTCGACGATCGGCCGCGTCGACGGCAGCGTGCTCGGCGACTTGATCCTGCGCGACATCACGATCATGGGCCGCGACAAGCGCCCGCTCGCCACGGTCAAGACGCTAAAGCTCGAAGCTGCGCTGCTGCCGCTCGCCGGCAAGACGGCGCACGTCAAATCGATCACCGCCGATGGCGTCGTTGTCTACGTGCACGATCAAGGGCCGGCGCCCGAGCAGCCGCCGTCGTCGGGCGCGAGCGAACCTTCGTCGTGGTCGGTCGAGCTGCCGGTGATCGCCGTCAACGGTGGGCGGATCGAGATCGAGACCGCGAGCGGCGTCGAGAAGATCGAGAACCTTGCCGCCAAGCTGTCGTTGTCGCTGCGCGCAGGCGAGCCGATGATCGCGTCGGTCCACGCGCAGGCGGCGTTCCGCGGCGAGCCAATCTACGTGACGGCTATCGCGTCGCAAGGCGACGAGCTCGCCGTGCCGTTCGCGGTTGCAGCGCTCGGCGACGCGCGCGTGATCGCGCTCGACTCGCATATCGATGGCACCAAGCTCGCGGGCGTCGTGTCGGCGCGCGCGTCGGCGGCGCTGGTCAAGAAGCTCGCGCAGGTCGAGCTGCCCGGCGACGCGGCAGTGCTCGCGAAGCTGTCGAAGAGCGGTGCGCTCGAGCTCGATGCGCAGGTCGGCGTGTCGAGCGCGAAGGTGCTCGCGAAGCTAGATCTGGAAACGCTCGTCGCGCACGCGATTGTCGCTGCCGAGGTTCCCGACGTCTCGGTGCTCGCGCCGACGCTCGCGGGCCACGGCACGGTCGTCGCGACTGTGATCGCGAGCCCGGAGCGCATCGACGGCATGGTCGCCGTCTCCGGCGCAACCCCCGATGTCGCCGGCACGACGCTGCTCGCGGTCGGCGCGACACCCGACCACGCGCGCCTTGTCATCGCGGGTGCCGGCGCCGGTTCCGGAGCAGAGCCGCCAAGACGCCAAAGCCGCCAAGATCAGAAACAGGAAGTGGTCGTGGAGTCGTGGGCGCTCGGCGGCTCGGTGTCGGTGCAGCGCGCGCACGACCAGTGGACGCTCACGGAGTCGATGCTGCGCGCCGACGCGACAACGTCGGTGGGTTTCGCGACCGCATCGCTGGCGGCGACCGGTGCGCTGACGCCGGAACCATCGATTGCTGTCACCGGTACCGTCGACGGTAGGGCGATCCGCTACGACGACCTGTCGATCGCAAGCGCTCACGTGCGATTGGCGGCCACCGAGATTCCGAAGCGACCCACCGGCACGGCGCAGATCGACGTCAACGGTGTCAAGCAAGGCACGTTCAAGGTCCCGTTCGCGACGCTCGCCGCGCGCGGCGTCATGCACGAGGACGGCGTGATCGACATCGATCTCGAGCGCCATCGCATTCGCACCGCCGACAAGGGCGAATGGGCGGGCAACGGCGGTCACGTGCGCGTCACCGAGACCAGTATCGTGGCGACCCAGCTCGCGACGACGA
The DNA here is from genome assembly GCA_036524455.1 of Kofleriaceae bacterium. GTDB lineage: Bacteria > Myxococcota_A > Polyangia > Haliangiales > Haliangiaceae > JABFXX01. Next base: position 6,932 of record DATDCH010000600.1, read on the forward strand.
GCGGGCCGAGCAAGATCACCGCGCAGGCGACGATCGGCCGCACGACCGACATGGTGGTCGCGAAGGCGTCGGCGCGTGAGGTCGCGGTCGCGATGTTCGACCCGACGCTGACGGGCACGCTCGCCGCCGACATCGATGTCGCGCGCCAGGGCGGGCTGTGGAAGGGCACCGCGACCGTCGATGCCACACAGATCGTGATCCCGAAGCAACCGATCGTCGACGGCAAGCTCGCGATCAAGATCGACAAGCGGCGCGTCACCGCGACCGCGACCGCGAGCAATCCGGCGATCGGCAGCGCGACCGTCGACCTCGATGTCATCGGGCCGCGCGACATCACCGACGTGCTCGCTTGGCAGCGACTCGAGCGCAACGCGATCCAACGCATTCGCGTGGCGCTCGCGAACGTCGATGCGAGCAAGCTCGGCGCGAGCGGCAAGCTCGACGGTGAGCTCGCGGTCGGGGCACTCGACGCGGGCGGCACCGTCGACGTCAAAGGCGTCGTCACCGATGTCGGCACGCTCGACTCACAGCTCGCGCTCGCGCCCGGACCGAACGGCGAGATCGCGGCGCATGGCACGCTGCACCTCGGCGGTGTCGATCCGGTCTCCATCGACGCCGTGATCGCGCTGCCGATCCATCCGTTCGATCCGACGCGCTGGCAGCAACTCGGCCGCGAGACGCTGCGCAGGGCGACCATCGAAGCAAAGCGCATCGCGTTCGACCCGGCTCTGCTTTCGCGGTTCGGCGTCGCCGACAGCCCGTGGCGTGGCTGGGCTGCGGTCAAGCTCGACGTCGGCGCAGGCGCGCGGTCGAGCGAGTTCGTCGTCGACGTCCACGAGCTGCGCGGCGGTCCGCTGCACAAGCCGCTCGATCTCCACATCACCGGTGGCAGCGACGCGAAGGGGCCGCACTTCGACGCGACGGTGAAGACCGACAAGCTCACGTTCACGCTCACCGGCAAGTCGCCGCTGTCGATCGAATCGATGATCGCGGGCAACGCGCGCGACGTGCCGATCGAAGGCACGGTGAACGTGCCGCCGAGCTCCGCGCGCGAGATCGGCCTGTTGATCGGCCGCGACGACGTACTCGCCGGCACCGTCGCCGGCAAGGTCCAGATCACCGGCACCGTCGGCGAGCCGACCGGACGCGCGAGCCTGTCCATCGACAACCTGTCGGTCGCGGCCGGCATCGCCACCAAGCCGCCGACGCTCGACAAGCTCGACGTCGATGCGCGTTGGCTCGGCATGACGCAGGGCTTCGAATTCGAGCTCACCGGGCACGAGGCCGGCGGGCGATTGCTCAAGATCAGCGCGCGCGGCAAGCCCGACTCGCCCGAGACGATCATCGCGACAATCGAGGCGTCGAACTTCGATATCGCGCCGTTCCTCGCGTTCGCGCCGCCGAACCATCCGGCGGTCGGCATGCGCGGCCTCGTCAGCGGCGTGCTCAAGCTGCGCGGCCTCGATCCGAACACCGGTGACGTGCGCGGCCGCCTCGTCGTCAGCAACGCGCGCATTCCGCTCGCGCCCGAGCTCGGCACGCTGCGCAGCGGCCAGTTCGAGATCGACGTCGTCAAGAAGACGATCGTCACCACGATCGACGGCAAGATCGGCCGCGGCACGATCAAGGGCAAAGCCGTGATGCGGCTGACCGGCAGCATGCCGACTACCGCCGAGCTCACGCTCGCACTGCGCAAGGTGTCACCGATCGGCGAGATCCAGCCGGTGATCGACGCCGACATCAAGGGCCTGTTCACGCGCGGCAAGACGAAGTGGAACGGCCAGATCGACGTCAAGAACGGCAACGTGTTCGTGCCGCCCGAAGGCGGCAACGAGCTGATCACGGCCGGTGGCCCCGGCGACATCGTGTTCATCGACAAGCAAAAGCTCATCGTCAAGGCGAAGCGCCGGCCGCCGACCGCGCCGTGGCTCGTCGCGAGGGTCGACGTCGGGCGCACGAAGATCTTGGTCGACGACGTCAACTTCCGCTTCGACGGCGCCGCGAGCGGTCAGCTCAAGCTCGAGCTCGGCGATGGCATCGGCCTCGACGGCGCGCTGTCGACGGAGCGCGGCATCGTCGACGTGCTCGGCCGTCGCTATCGCCTCGATCACGGCATCGTCGATTTCGACGGCACGCTCGATCCGCGGCTCGACATCGAGATGGCGCACAGCTTCCGGACCATGACGCTGACGGTCCAGATCCTCGGCCGATCGAGCGCACCGGACCTGCGCCTGACGAGCGACAGCGGAGGCTACAACCAGGGCCAGTTGCTCAACTTCCTCGCCGGCGCGACGCCGAGCGACGATCCGAGCGCGTCGTCGGGCGATGCCGTCGCCGGCGGCGGCCTCACGATCTTGTCGTCTCGCATCGGCCGCAAGATCAACAAGCGCCTGCCGCTGCTCAAGTTCGACAGCATCAACTACGAGGCGAAGACGGCATCGACGAGCCGCGCGATCAAGCTCGGCAAGCAACTGAACGACCGCACGTACCTCTCCTTCCGCAATCGCTTCGAGCCGCGTCCCGACGAGAATCCTCGCGAGGCGCAGATCGATTACGACGTCCGCAAGAACGTCGTGCTGCAGGCCACCGGCGGCGAACGCGGTGCCGGCGCCGACCTGCTGTGGCGCAAGCGCTGGTGATACGTTTCACCGCCGTTCGTGTTGCGACCGCCGGAATCTGATCGATCTGCCGTCCACGTGCACGTATCACGTGCTCGTGCACCTACACGGTCGGCAGTTGGTCAACCCCGATCTCCGGTGGCGTTCTTGGCCGCTCTGGCGTTTTGGCGTTGGATCTGGAGCACGTCATGCGGCGCCGAAAACACCCGACGATCTCTTCGGCTGTCGGTGGCAGGCGCGGTCTCGGATGGAACGCCAAGACGCCAGGGAGCCAAGAACGCCAGCAGAAAGGTCTGTAGAGACCGCGCATCCGCGAGTGCGAGGACGCTCGGATTCATGCGGCCGGAGCACTAGTGGACGTCTCCGCCTCCCAAGCACGTGCGATCGCGCTCGCCGCGCAAGGCCTGGCCACGCCGCGGCCCGCACGCGTTGACGCAAAGCAGCTGCGCGCGCTCGTCGAGCGCCTCGGCGTCGTCCAGATCGATTCGGTCAACGTGCTCGTGCGTTCGCACTACCTGCCCGCGTTCAGCCGGCTCGGCGGCTACGACACCACGCTGCTCGATCGCCACGCGCATCGCGCACCCCGCGCGCTGTTCGAGTACTGGGGCCACGAGGCATCGTTGCTGCCGACCGCACTGCAGCCGCTGTTTCGCTGGCGCATGGAACGCGCTCTCGACCACGCGTGGGGTCGCATGAAACGGATCGCGAAGAAGCAGCCGACGTTCGTGCAAGACATCCTCGCGCTCGTTGCAGAGCGGGGCCCGATCAGCGCGAGCGAGATCGAGCTCGGCGGCAGGCCGAGCCGCAAGGGCTGGTGGGAATGGTCCGACGCGAAGACCGCGATCGAGTGGCTGTTCTGGAGCGGACAAGTGACGAGCGCGCGCCGCCGCGGCTTCGAGCGGCTCTACGATCTACCGGCGCGCGTGCTGCCCGCGAAGGTGCTCTCGCAGCCGACGCCGAGCGAGCCCGACGCGCACCGCGCGTTGATCGAGCGCGCCGCGCGTGCGCTCGGCATCGCGAGCGAATCCGATCTGCGCGACTATTACCGGTTGCCGCTCGCGGGCGCGCGCACCGCGGTCGCCGAGCTCGTCGAGGCCGGCACGCTCGAGGCCGTGCGCGTCGAAGGCTGGGCGAAACCGGGGTACCTGCATCGTGCGGCCGTAGTGCCAAAGCGCATCGCCGCCGATCGCTCTGCCCTGCTGTCGCCGTTCGACTCGCTGGTCTGGTTTCGCGATCGCACGCACCGGTTGTTCGGCATGAAGTACCGCATCGAGATCTACGTGCCGGCGCCCAAGCGCGTGCACGGCTACTACGTGCTGCCGTTCCTGCTCGGCGATCGGCTCGTCGCGCGGGTCGATCTCAAGGCCGATCGCGCGGCCGGTGTGCTGCGCGTACAAGCCGCGCACGGAGAGCCCGGCGTAGCCAAGGCGCGCGTCGCGGCGGCTCTCGCGGGGGAGCTATCTCGGATGGCCGTCTGGCTCGGTCTCGCACGAGTCGAGATCATGCCGAGGGGAGATCTCGCAACCGCGTTAGCGAAAGCGCGCCGCTGAACGTTCGCTTCCTGCGACCTTCACGAGCTTGTTGTACAGGCCGAAGATCAGAAACGTCGGCACCCACTGGCCGACGAACAGCGACAGGTGATTGCGACCGACCGCCTTGAGCGCGACCGAGCCGAGCAGCGACGCGCCCGCGAACACGAGCCACGTCGACGAGGGTAACGACGCGGTGAGCTTCTCGATCGCTTTGGTCAGCCTGCCCTCGTGACCACGCGTGCCGTCATCACGCGACTGCTTACCGGCGCCCGAGCGAAAGTCGTCCATGCGTTTCATGTCGACACCGAAATCTCGCAGCGGGCGTTTGCTGAGCGTTCCCATGCAGTACCTCCTTCGGTGATACCGATACGGGCTGCACCGTATGTGCCGCACGACCACGCTTCCGCGCGTGCTGTGAACGGGTACGCCCGTTGCTCTTTACGTCAGAATGGTTCGTGGACGACTGCTAACTACTGCAATCGCTGGGGCGGCGGTCGCGCTGGCTCGCTCGATCGTGCGCAAGCGCCGCGCTGCGCGGCAGACGGTCGCGAGTGAGCTGCGTCCATGGTCCGAGTGCGACGAGATGCATGCCAAGAAAGTGGTTCGCATCGCGGCACAGGTGCGCGCGCACGACGGTACGAAGCCGGTGTCACTACGCAAGAAGGCGCCGCCCCACCAAGTGCCGAAAGGTGGCGATCTGCGACGGCACGACGCGAAGATCGACGTCACGAATCTGACGACGATCATCGACATCGATCCGGTGAAGCGGATCTGCATCGCCGAGTCGGGTGTGATGTTCTGCGATCTCGTCGAGGCGACGCTGCGCTACGGCCTCGTGCCGATCGTCGTGCCCGAGCTCAAGACGATCACGCTCGGCGGCGCAGTGTCAGGCTGCTCGATCGAATCGATGTCGTATCGCTATGGCGGCTTCCACGACACGTGCATCGAGTACGAGATCGTTACCGGGCGTGGCGACGTGCTGCGGTGCAGGCCCGACAACGAGCACGCGCTCGTGTTCCAGATGGTGCACGGCTCGTTTGGCACGCTCGGTATTCTGACCAAGCTGGTGTTCCGGCTCGTGCCCGCAAAGCCGTTCGTGCGCGTCGACTACGAGAAGTACGGCACGCTCGCCGACTATCAAGCGGCGATCCAGCGCCACTTCAAGGCGCAGGACGTCGACTTCATGGACGGCATCATGCACAAGCCCGACGAGCTCGTGCTGAGCGTCGGCCGGTTCGTCGATAGGGCACCGTTCACGAACGCGTACGACTGGACGAAGGTCTATTACGAGAGCACGCGCGAGCGCACGCACGATTACTTGAAGACACGCGACTACTTCTTCCGTTACGACCGCGGCGTCACCAACGTGCACCCGAAGTCGTACGTGGGGCGCTTGCTCCTCGGCAAGCTGGTCGACTCCGGCACCACGCTGAAGCTCGTCGACAAGCTCAACTTCCTGTTCAAGAGCGATCGACCGACCGTGATCCTCGACGTGTTCTTGCCGTTCTCGCAGGCAGCCGCATTCATGGAGTGGTACGAGCGCGAGGTCGGCCACTTCCCGCTGTGGTGCGTGCCGTACAAGCGCGTGCACGACTACGAGTGGCTCGACGACAGCTTCTACGCCGGCTTGAAGGACGAGCTGTTCCTCGATCTCGCGATCTACGGCATGGAGCAGCCCGAGGGCAAAAACATCCACCGCATGATCGAAGAGAAGCTGCGCGAGCTCGGCGGGATCAAGACGCTGATCTCGCACAACTACTATTCGAAGGACGAGTTCTGGTCGATCTGGAACAAGCGCAACTACGACGCGGTCAAAGCGATCACCGATCCGCGGAACATCTTCCGCGATCTTTACGCGAAGACCTGTCGCGCTGCGATGGGCCTACCCGGCTGACCCTGCGACGTCGCCCCACGCGACGTCCGACGAACTCTCAGTCGATGCCGCGGCAGCAGGAGTCGTCGTCGTCGTCAATCCAGCGGCGTACTGCTTTGCAGCGATCGTCGAGCGCAGAGCGCGACCGGTTCTCGTCTACCCCCGTGATAACGCGAAGCGGTGAAGTCTCTCGGGTGTGACTGCGGTGCGGGTTCGGCTGCTCGGTCATGGTTGTTTGGATTGCAATGGGTATGCGCAGCGCTGCGAGCCGCTTCGCGCGAGTTAGGTTTGGTCATCCGTGCGGCGACGCGCGTCGGGCGCGCTAGCCCATACTCATGCAACACGGTGGCGTGGCCAACTTATTCGCTAATCCGCACCGCGCGCTCGTGTCGCGACGTGGCGTTTCGTGGCACTCCCCGCCGGCGGATTCCGGAAATCATGGGCGCCACACGGTGATCCGTGATCACCGCACGGGCCGGAGAATCGCATCGGTCGGGATACGTGAGGTCGGCCTTGATGCCGACTTGATGAACCGCGCGAGCTGGTAGACATCGATCGCCTGCAGCGGTTCGAACTGCAGGCCGCAGCCTTCGGCCGTGGTCCAGCGCGTGATGCACCAGCTATCGAGCTCGACGTGCGGTGCTTTGAAACGCAGCCGGCATCGCGTGCCGATCGGCAGCGCAGGCCCGACCAAGAACACGCCGCCCAGCGACAGGTTACGGATCCGCGCCGACAGCAGCGCGCCGCCGAGCACCAGACGCGCTGGCAGATCGATCGAGTAGCGGAGCGTCTTGCGCGAATCGACCATCGAGACTCCCTGACTCCTGTCAGGATCCCCGCGTGCCGCCTCAGGATCCACGAATCTTTAGACCCTCACGGTCACACCCTGACTCCATCGAGGTGACGCCGTATCGGTCGATACACCCCATGCAGTGGACTAAATCGTAACTGCCCAACAGAAGAGACTTCACAAACCCACATCGCTGCGTTGTAGTCCGCGCCAATGAGGACGCTAGCGCTCGCGATAGTCTTGCTCGCATGTTCGATCGGCTGCGGACCCGGGCGGCGAGACCAGGGTCCATGCGCGACGGGTGAAACGGCTTGCTACGGCAACACGTTTCAGACGTGCGTCGGCGGCAAGTTTGTCGACCAGCAAGAGTGCGCGGAGGCGTGCTCGCCGGGTCTCGGTTGCACCGCGTGTGTCGTCGACAGCGCGACGTGCAACGGCAACATGGCGAAGGTCTGCAACGCGAGCGGCACCGGCTTCGTCGACGTGCTCTGCGATCCGATGCAAGGCCTGACGTGCGACCCGCAGGTGCCGGGTGGCTGCGTCGGTGCGTGCGCGCCAAAGAGCCTCGGCACGAGCTACATCGGCTGCGATTACTACCCGACCGTCACCGGCAACACGACGGGCACGGTGTTCGACTTCGCGGTCGTGATCGCGAACACCACCAGCAGCGACGCGTCGGTCACGATCGATGGCGGTGCACTGACCGCGCCGCAGACGGTTGTCGTGCCGAGCGATCGCGTAGTCGTCCAGAACCTGCCGTGGGTACCGGCGCTCAAGCTCTGCAACACGGCGAACACCGACGGCTGTACCGCGGCGATCTCGATGGCGCCGCAGCAGGGAGCGCTCGCGCCGAAGGGCGCCTATCACCTGCGCTCGACGTCGCCGGTCACCGTCTATCAATTCAACCCGCTGCAGTACACGAAGAACTCGACGTTCTCGTACTCGAACGACGCCTCGCTGTTGCTGCCGACGAACGTGTGGCGCACGCGCTATTACGCGGCCGGGTGGGCGCCGTACACGGTGCACCAGTATCCGAGCCAGTTCGCGGTCACCGCGATGCAAGACGGAACGCAGGTGACGATCACGACAAAGGCCGGCACCATCGCCGCGCAAGGCGCACCGGCGTTCTCTCCCGGCGTGGCACAGGTGGTGTCGCTCAACGCGGGCGACGTGATCGAGGTGGCCTCGAGCCAAGGTGATCTCACCGGCTCGCTCGTCGACTCCGATAAGCCCGTGCAGGTGATCAGTGGGCACTACTGCACGAACGTGCCCGACAACATCACCGCGTGCGATCACCTCGAGGAATCGATGTTCCCGGTCGACACGCTGAGCACGCACTACATCGTCGCCGCGCCGGCGGTGACGTCGATCCCGACCGGCAAGGTCGAGGTCATTCGCATCATCGCGACCGGCGCGAACACGACGCTGACGTACGATCCGCCGCAGTCCGGAGCGCCGACCACGATCGCGCAAGCGGGTGGCTTCGTCGAGATCCCGAACAACGCTGCGACGTTTCAGATCATGGCCGACCAGAAGGTGATGGTCGTGCAGTACATGGAAGGCCAGGACGCGGGTGGCGCCACCGGCGATCCCGCGATGACGCTCGCCGTGCCGGTCGAGCAGTTCCGCACCGAATACCTGTTCCACGCGCCCACGAACTACGAGTCGAACTACGTCGATGTCACGGCACCGGTTGGCGCCACCGTGATGCTCGACGGCGCGCCGCTGTCATTCGCCCCGATCGGCACGACAGGGTACGCGCTGGCCCGCGTCTACCCGCTCGGAGCCGGCCCGAACAATGACGGAAATCACTCGATCCAGGGCAACATGGCATTCGGCATCACCGTCTACGGCTACGGCCAATACACGAGCTACTGGTATCCCGGCGGTCTCGACCTCAACACCATCATTCAATAGAGTAGTGCAATGCGGGTGATGGCGATTGTCGCGATCGTGGTGGGCATCGGCTGCGGACCCGGGCGGCGAGACCAGGGTCCATGCGCGACGGGTGAAACGGCTTGCTACGGCAACACGTTTCAGACGTGCGTCGGCGGCAAGTTCGTCGATCAGCAAGACTGTCCAGAGGCGTGCTCGCCGGGCCTCGGCTGCACGCTGTGCATGGTCGGTGCTGCAACCTGCAACGGCAACACGGCCACCGTGTGCAACGAGAGCGGCACCGGTTACGAAGACGTGCTGTGCGATCCGACGCAAGGTCTGTCGTGCGATCCGGCTGCGGCGGGCGGCTGCGTCGGCGCGTGCGCACCGAAGAGCCTCGGCACGAGCTACATCGGCTGCGACTACTACCCAACGATCATGGGCAACACGACCATGAACACGTTCGACTTCGCGGTCGCGATCGCGAACACCGCGGCGAGCGACGCGGTCGTCACGATCGACGGCGGTCCGCTGACGGCGACGCAGACGGTCACCGTCCCGCCCGATCGCGTGGTCGTGCAGATGCTGCCGTGGCACACCGCGCTCAAGCTGTGCAACCCAGCGTCGACCGATGACTGCCAGCTCAACCCTGCGATGATCCAGCCGGCCGCGCTCGCCGTGAAGGGCGCATTTCACCTGCGCTCCACGCTGCCGGTCACCGTCTATCAGTTCAGCCCATTGCAGTACACGAAGGGCAGTGCGTTCTCGTACACGAACGACGCGTCGCTGCTGTTGCCGACGAACGTGTGGCGCTCGCGCTACTTCGCAGCCGCGTGGCAGCACACGGCCGGCGTCAACCCGACCGAGCTCGCAGTCACCGCGATGAAGGACAACACGAAGGTCACGATCACGGCAAAGGCGAGCACGAACGCGGCCCAAGGCGCGCCGGCGTTCACGCAGGGTGTCCCGCAAAGCGTGATGCTCAACCAAGGTGACGTGATCGAGATCGCGTCGTTCACAGGCGACCTCACCGGCTCGCTGATCGACGCCGACAAGCCGGTGCAGCTGCTCAGCGGCCACTTCTGCGCGAACGTCCCCGACGGCTTCGCCGCGTGCGATCACCTCGAGGAATCGATCTTCCCGGTCGACACGCTCGGCACGCAGTACATGATCAACGCGCCGGCCGTCACGACGATCCCGACCGGCAAGGTCGAGGTCGTCCGCATCATCGCGACCGGCGGCGCCACCACGCTGACCTACGATCCGCCGCAGGCGGGCGCGCCGACCACGATCGCGCAGGCGGGCGACTTCGTCGAGTTATCGATGAACGCGGCGAGCTTCAAGATCACCGCCGATCAGAAGGTGCTGGTCGCGCAATACATGTCGGGCCAGACCGCGGGCGGCAACACCGGCGATCCGGCGATGGCACTCGCCGTACCGGTCGAGCAGTTCCGCACCGAGTACCTGTTCCACGCGCCGACGAACTACGAGTCGAACTACGTCGACGTCACCGCGCCGGTCGGTGCCAGCGTGATGCTCGATGGCGCGCCGCTGTCGTTCGCGCCGATCGGCACGACCGGCTATTCGCTCGCGCGCGTGTACCCGCTCGGCCCTGGCCCGAACAATGACGGCAACCACTCGATCCAGGGCAACATGGCGTTTGGCATCACCGTCTACGGCTACGGCCAGTACACGAGCTACTGGTACCCGGGCGGCCTCGATCTCAACACGATCATTCAATAGTCGACGAGTGTTCCCGTTCGGACGCATACCTGTCAGCGCTCGCTGACAGACCGCGACGAAAGAGTGCGAGCCGTTTCGCCGGGTCGTGCGTCGCTATAGGGCATGACGCCTCACACCCGGAATCGGCTCGCCACCCTCGCGCTGTTCACCTCGTTTACGTTCGCGTGCGCGAAGCACAAGGACAAAGCGGAGGCGGCAGGTCCGATAGAGCGACAGACCGAGGTGACGAAGGCGGCGCAGGGCAGCGCTGGCTCGGGCGCCGACGGCAAGCTCGGCAACGCGCCGACGGTCGATCCGCACCGCAAGGTGATCCGCTCGGGCCGCATCGACCTCGTCGTCACGACCTACGACGAAGCGCGCGGCCAGCTCGACAAGCTTCTCGCGGCGGTCGGCGGCTACGTCGACTCGACGCAGGTCCGTCACTACCAAGGCGCGGTGTCGAGCGCGACGCTCGTGTTGCGGATCCCGCAGGAGGCTTTCGGTCAGCTCGTGCCGAAGCTGAAGGAGCTCGGAGAGATCGCGAGCGAGACCACGGATGCAGAGGACGTCACCGATCAGTTCATCGACGTTTCGGCACGCCTCGCCAGTGCGCAGACACTCGAGAAGCGCTTGCTCGAGCTCGCGGCGGATCGGTCGTCGGGTGTCGAGGCACTGCTCGCCGTGGAGCGCGAGCTCGCACGCGTGCGCGGCGAGATCGAGAGCTACGAAGGTCGCCTGCGCCAGTGGAACGATCAGATCGCGATGAGCACACTCACGCTCGGCATCTCGACGAAAGCGCCCGCCATCGCTGCGACGCGCGAGCCCGGTGTTGGCCAGCGCATCAAGGGCGGGTTCCGCGACTCGGTCGCAGCGCTCGAGAGCTTCGCGACGTGGCTCGTGGTGACCGGCACGGCGCTGCTGCCGTGGATGGTCCTGATCGTCCCAGGCTTCTTGCTGGGTCGCCGCGCGTATCGGCGTCGCGCGAAGCGGCTGCCGAGCGCCGTTGCCAGGCCGGCGACGCCCGCATCGGCGCCAGCGCCCATCGAGTGAGTGGACGAGCCGATCATCTAGTAGCGATCGCGTCGCGAATCGCGCGCTCGACGGGCGACAGCGCGCCGGCGCTGCGGAATGGATCGAGCGGCACGCTCGGTAGCAGCGGCGGCTGCGCGAGAAACCGCGGCACGCGACCGCGGTGCGGCTGCGCTGAGTGCACGACAAACGGATGGCAGAGGTAGACCGTGCCCGCTGGCCCGGTCGCGAGCGCTTCGCCGCGATCCGCCGATTCCGCAAAGCCCGTGCTTGCGAGCTCGCCGAGCGTCAGGCCGGCGTCGCCATGTGGTGCGAGCCGGCGCGCGATATCGACGTGCGAGCCGAGCCGGATGCGCGTTGGCGCGTCGAGCTCACCGACGTCGGAGAACAGGAACAGCATGAGCAGGGCGCGGCCGCGCGAGGCGACGTTGATGCGCCACTTCATGAAGTCAGGTTCGCCCTCGACGCCGAAGCTCGCGTCGATGTGCCAACCACAGTCGCCCGGATCATCCGGCGACGGAAATCGAATCGGAAACGTGCCGAGGCCGCCCCGCGGCTGCCACCGACCGGGGCCGACGAGCGCGTCGTACGCGGCGACCAGGGTCGGCGTCGCGACGGCTGCGCGGAACGGCGCGTGCGCGAGCTCGCCGATCCGAACGACCGGACGGGTCCACGTCGCCGGATCCGCTTCGTCGCAACCGGTCGCGCGCCATAGGATCTGTCGGCACGCGTCGGCGAGCTCGCGCGGGAACGCGCCGTCGATGCGCACGATCCCGTCGCGCACGAACGTTTCGATGTGAGCCGCAGCCAGCACGCCTGAGTGGGAGTGGTCCCACTGTAGCTGACGACTGGTTGCACTGCGTGGTGACGCGATTGTGGGGCGGCTGACGACGACTACAGCCGAGCGCTGCGCGCGTCGCGCAACACGGTGCACGCCGCGATCAGGCATCGCGATTTGCCGAGCGCGGCATAGCCGCTGCAGAACGCGCCGGCCGTGAAACGCTTTGTCCTAGCTTCCGTCATCGGCATGACCGCAACCGCATGTACAGCAGACGTCGATATCCTCAGCGAAGACGAAGAGGCGACGGCCGGCGCCAGCGTCACGTCGGTGCCCCGCAGCTTGACCGGCTGCAATGGCCAAGCGTCGTCGGTGATCCCGGCTGACAACCGCTACGTCATCACCACGTTCGGCGGTCCCGGCGATCACCAGCCGATGTCGTGCGGCGGCTTCGCGAACGGCACCACGTGGTACGCGGCATCGCGCCAGCGCTACGGCTGCGGCTCGCGCATCAAGGTGCAGGCGAACGGCAAGTGCGTCGTGCTCAAGACCGACGACTACGGTCCCGACGTGTGTGTCGAGCGGGCAGCGAACCGCGCGATCATCGACGTGTCGCCGCTCGCGTCGCGGCACCTGTTCGGGGTGTCGGGCGCGGGTTGGAGCGATAACCTGATCGTCACGGTCGAGAAGGTCGCGTCGACCACGCCGCTCGGCATCTGCGAAGCGGGCGGCGGCGGTGGTGGCGGCGGTGGCGGTACGATGGCCGCGTGCTCGTCGGCGACGCTCGGTCGCGACGTCGATGCGGGCGGCTGCGTGCAAGCCGCGAACGACGCGAAGTGGTACCAGTGCACGAACGGCGCGTGGGTCGCGAAGTCGGGCACGACCGGTTGCACGAGCACGTATGCGTGGTGTGCCTCGCCAACGCTCGGCAGGAGTGTCGCGCCGCGCAGCTGCGTGCAGTCGCAAGCCTCGAGCACGTGGTTCCAGTGCAACGGGCAGGATTGGGTCAAGCCTGTAACAACCGCGGATCGGACCGGTCCGATCGGGGCGTGCTCGGAGTGGCATCCACTATGAAACCAGATGAAGGTGGCGTGTTTGCGTTCCGCCTGACCGGCGACGTCAATCGGAATGCCGTAGGCGACAGCGGCGTACTTTGGGCCGCACGCGGGTCCGACTCTCGTCTAGGATGCGCGGATGTTTCGCCTCGACGAGCAGACACAGATGGTTGCCACGATGGTCCGGCAATGGTGCCAGTCGCAACTCGCACCTAAGATTCCAGCGTTCGAGCACGGCCAAGAGCAGCCGTTCGACCTGATGAAAAAGATGGCGAAGTCGTTCGGCTTCGACGCGATGCTGGGCGGCTCGGTGCAAAAGCGCATCGCGAAGCTGCGCGCCGGCGAGACGAGTGATCCGGACGCGACGCTGGCCAAGGGCATCGGCAACCCGATGATGATGCACGTCGTCGTCAAGGAGCTGTCGCGGATCTCGCCCGGCTTCGCGATGGGCTTTGGCGTGTCGCTCGGCTTGGTCGGCGGCGCGATCGTCGCGAAGGGCACCGCCGATCAGATCGAGAAGTGGGGCCTGCCGCTCGCGACGCTGCAGCAGATCGGCTCGTGGTGCTTGACCGAGCCGAACGCCGGCTCGGATGCATTCGGATCGATGCGCACGACCGCGCGACCCGAAGGCAGCGACTACATTCTGAAGGGATCGAAGACATTCATCACGAACGGCCCGGGCGCCGACGTGTTCCTCGTCTACGCGAAGATCGATCGCGGCGAGCCGGCGGCGGGCCAGAGTGTCGCGACGTTCATCATCGAGCGCAATACGCCGGGCGTGACGGTCGGGCCGGCGTTCAAGAAGATGGGCATGCGCGACTCGCCGACGAGCGAGGTGTTCTTCGACGACGTGCGGCTCGGCGTCGAGCACTTGCTCGGCGGCAAAGAGAAGGGCCGCGCCGGGCGGAGCGATACGAAGGACAGCCTCGGCAGCGAGCGCTCGGGCGTGCCCGCGATGGCGTGGGGCATCATCGAGCGTTGCTACGATGCATCGCTGCAGTACGTGCGCGAGCGCGAGCAGTTCGGCCGGCCGATCGGCGCGTTCCAAGCGGTGCAGCTCAAGATCACCGATCTGTTCCTCAAGCTACGCACGGTCGAGAACATCGTGTACCGCACGGCGTGGATGCAGCAGAACGGCGTCAAGGACATGCCGTTCGTCAACGCGTCGAAGGCGATGGCGGCGCAGATGGCGGTCGACGCGGCGATGACGTCGATCCAGATCCATGGCGGCTATGGCTACATGGAGGAGCTCGGCCTCGAGAAGCTCGCGCGCGACGCGAAGCTACTCGAGCTCGGCGCCGGCACGACGGATATCAATCTCCTCGCCTGCGCGCGCGAGCTCATCGGCCTGCATGACGCGTAGCGTGCTCGTGTTGGTACTCGGGCTGGTCGCGTGCAAGAGCGACTCGGCGAAGGCGAAAGAGGGCAGCGCGAACGTCATCACGTCGCGCGTGCTCGAAGACGTCACGTTCTCGCTCCCCGACGGTTGGACGACGAGCTACGAGGAAGACACCGACACGCGCCAGTTCGCGTCGAGCGATGGCAAGGCGGTTCGGCTCGAGCGCGCCGACGAGCGCTACGTCGCGAGCCCCGACGCGTTCATGCGTCACCTCGAGCCGCGGTTCAAAGGCAAGCTGATGACGATCGAGCGGCGCAAGAACGTCAGCAGCGGATTCGCGGTGGTGCTCGCAATCTTTGCGAGCGCGAAAGATTCGGAGCCGGTGCGTGCGACGTTCGTCGTGCGCGAGCTCGGTAGTGCTTGGTACAGCTGTTGGAGCGAAGGCACCGATGACGAAGCGGCGCAGGATCAGGTGATCGCGCTTTGCCGATCGGTCCGTTTGTAAGCCGCCGAAATTCGTAATGCGTCGAGTCGCATCGTTTCTCGGAGAGCGCGCAAAACCGCGCGAGTGAGCGTCCAAGGCGCGGCGAGAGATCCGTCTCATCATGGCGGCGCGTACGTTCGTGGCAGATAGCTCACCACTCCGTGGGCGCGCTGACGCGACTGGCGTAACGAATGGTCCGGCCTCTGCGTTGCAGATTAGCGGCACGAGGGGCGGATGAACGACACACCAAAATTCTGGGCGACTGGTACCGGACAATGGACTCGGCTCGCGCGTCTGGTGTTAGCGGAAGACGTGAAGTCGGCCATGCAGGACGAACCCGGCATGGGGACCATGTTCCTCGGCACGCCGCTCGATCTGATCTCCGAGCTCGAGCGCTGCACCCAGCTCAGTGCAGCAACCGTCGTGCTCGTCGGTAGATTCGCACGCGACGAGGTCGCCGACGCGCTGCGCGATATCTATCCCGGTCTCGACGTCTCGCTCGAAGCGGCCTAGATCGCAGGCGTCGGCTGACGCCACGCGGGAAGCGCGGCGGCTCGGCGCACGAGATCCTCTGGTAGTGCCCCCGTGGTGGCCGCCTTGAAAGCGGCCGCCATCTCCGCCGCCGTCTGGAACCGCGTGTCACGCGACTTGGCGAGCGCGAGCGCGAGGAACTGCTCGACCGGCTCCGTGACCGAGCCGAGCGCCGACGGGCGCAGCGGCATGTCGTGGTTTACCGCGTAGAGCAGCGATGGCGTATCGCGAGCGGCGAACGGTGCCCGGCCCGTGATCGCGCGATACAGCACCGCGCCGAACGCGTACAGGTCGGCGCGATGATCGACGGTTTCGCCGCGCGCCTGCTCGGGCGCCATGTACGCCGGCGTGCCGATCGCAGCGCCGCGAGTCAGCGTGCCCGAGGTTTCGGCGAGCAACGCGACACCGAAGTCGAGCACCTTCCAAACGTTGTCGTAGGTGAGAAACAGATTCTGCGGCTTGATGTCGCGATGGACGATGCCGGCGTCGCGCGCGAGCTCGAGCACGGCGCAGATCTGCTCGACGAGCGACGCGACCGACGTGTCCGCGAGCGAACGGCCATCGCGAAGCAGGCGCGACAGCGTTTGACCGGCGAGCTTCTCCATCGCGAGGTACGGCATCGGATCGCTGGGCGTCGACGCGCCGAGAACCTTGACCACGTGCGGTGAATTGATCGATCCGGCGACGCGGACCTCGCGCAGAAACCGCTCGACGTTGCGCGAATCGGCGAGCAGCTCGCGGCGCAGCAGCTTGACCGCACCCTTCTCGCCGCTGAGCGGGCGCACCGCTTCGTAGACTTCACCCATCGCGCCACGGCCGATCACGTTGCCGAGCTCCCAGTCTCCGGCGACGACGCCGGTGAACCGACCCGGGCCGCCGATCTTGAGCGCGCGATCGAGGTCGCTGCGCAGCTCGGCGAGCTGCACGTCGCGTTGGGCGGCAAGCCGCGTCGCCCGCTGCAGGTGCTCGATCGAGCGCAGCGATGCGCGGCGGGTAACGCGCGCGAGCCAGAAGCACAGCGCGTACGCCATCTGCAGCAGCAGGTGGCCGGTGACCTGCGCCTGCGCGGACGCGTGGCGATCGACCGGATAGAAGCCGGGTTCCGCGAACACGCCGGCGATCACGAGCATCGATGCGACGAGATGCGAGACCGCCGCGATCACGTAGATCGCGATCGCGCTCGGCAGACTCTCGTTGCGGCAGAAGAAGTAGATGCACAGCGTGAGGCCGACCGGCGCGGCGGAGAACGTACCGGTGTAGAGCACGCCGAGCACGCCGCAGCCGACGGCGACGAGCGCGAGCACGGTCATCGTGGTCGGCCGGTAGCGCGTGACATCGCGCAGCTCGCGCTGCATCCAGATGCTGCCGACGACGCCGACTGCGAGCAGCGCGAGCAGCGCCTGCGCGAGCCGGCGATCGCCGGGCGCGACGAGCACGGCCGCCGCGACGATCATGCCCGCGATCCAGCCGACGCCGAGCAATGCGCGCGTGCGCTTGATCTCCTCGGCGCGCAGGGCGTCCGCGGCGTTCGTCATCCCGGAGAGCGAGCCGCGAGTCGTCATGCCGGTTCCCACGGGTGCTTGCGGATCAACGCGTCGCCGCGCCGGCGCAGCTTCGGATCGAGCATGCCGTCGATCGCGGTGGCGAGCGTGTCGGCGAGCTCTTCACCGCTGCGGAATCGCGCATCGGGGGCCTTCGCCATCGCGATCGCGCACCACCGATCGATGTCGAGTTGCAGATCGGCGAGCGCCGTCGGCCGCGCCGGCATGCGATGCACGACCGCGTAGAGCAGCGCTGGGGTGTCACCGGCGGTGAAAGGGTAACGGCCGGTCAAGCACCGATACGAGATCGTCGCGAGCGCGTAGAGGTCGGCGCGATAGTCGACCTTGTGGCCCTGCGCCTGCTCGGGCGCCATGTAGTGGGGCGTGCCGACGACCTGTCCTTGCGTCAGCGCGCCGGTGTCGTCGCTGAGCGACGCGACGCCGAAGTCGAGGATCTTCCACCCGCTGTCGGCGCTGCGGAACAGATTCTGTGGCTTGAGATCGCGATGCACGATGCCGGCCGCGCGCGCTGCATCGACGCCGATGCCGACCTGCCGGCACAGCTCGAGCACGCTTGCCGGCGACAGCTTCGGCTCGCGACGGAGCTGCTCGGCGAGCGTCTGGCCGTGTAGCCGTTCCATCGCGAGGTAGGGCAGCGAGTCGTTCTCGTTCGCGGTCGCGAGCACGCGCACGACATGCGGCGACGTCAGCGCGGCACTCGCCCGCACCTCGCGCATGAACCGCGCGATCTGCGTCTGATCGCTGAGCAGCTCGCGGCGCAACAGCTTGACCGCAGCGCGCTCATCGGTGACGACGTTCGTCGCTTCGTAGACCTCGCCGATCGCGCCGCGGCCGAGCACGATGCCCAGCTTGTACGAGCCGACGATCTGATCGCTGTAGCGCCCGGGACCACCGACTTGCAAGGCGCGCTCGAGGTCGGCGCGGAGCTCGTCCATGAGTGCTTCGCGCTGCGATGCAAGCCGGGTCGCGCGCTGCAGCTCGTCGATCGACGTCAGTGACGCGACGCGGAACATGCGCGCCGCGTAGTACGCGAACCCGTAAGCCGCGAGCACGAACAGCGTCGCGAGCACGAGCTCGCCACTGCCGAACCGGCGATCCGGTGCGAAGGCACCCGGATCCGGGACGCCCGCGATGATCGCGCCCGCGATCGCGGTGTAGCAGCCGCACGCGATGATCAGCACCCAGCGCGCGACGCGCTCCAGCTCGGTACGCGCGACGAAGTGGATGCCCACGACGACGATGATCGGTGACGCGGTGAACGGGCCGTAGAACAGAACTGCGATGTGACCGTTGACGACGCACACCATCGCGAGGAACAGCAGCGCGGGCTCGGTGTACTTCATCGGATCGGCGAACCGGCGATACAGAACGAAGCTGATCATCATGCCGCCGATCAAGCCGCCGATGAACAGCGCCGACGTCACGTGAGGCGCTTCGACGAACGGCACGGTACCGGCCGCGATCACGCTGATCACCCAACCCATCACGACGAACAGCCGCGTGCGCTCGATCTCTTCGTCGCGTAGTGCATCGGCCGCGCTGGTCAGCGACACCGACGGCGTGATCGGTGCGGGTGTCGGCTGGCGACCCGCGGCGACGAGCGCGAGCGCAGCGGGCTGCGGCGGCGTTGCGAGTGGCATCGTCGCCCCCGTGGTCTGCCGCGTCAGCTCGTCGTGGCTCGGTCGCGAGATGTCGTCGTCGCCGAAGTCGGGCGCCGGTGTATGCGCAGTGCGATCGGCCGCCGTCTCGTCCTCTACGGGCGGCGGGTCGCTTGCCATTCCCGAAGTCTAACGAGTCTTCACGCTGTATGGTCCGCACATGCGGTTCGTCGTGATCTCGGCCCTCTTGGCGTGTAGTCATTCAACGCAGCCCGCGACCACCCCCGCAGCTCCTGCGCCTGCACCGGCTTCATCGGCCGCCCCTGCCGCACCGGCCGCCTCGCCCGGCCTCGCGCCTCAGCTATTTACCGTCGAGCAGCTGCGTGCCGGCAACCCCAAGGGCCGCACGATCGAAATTCGCATGGAGGCCGATGGCAAACCGACCACGATCGAGCACTGGGTGTTCACGGCCGTCGACGCCGACCAGGCCACGATCCACGCGATCACCCGCGATGAGGCCGGCAAGGTGATCTCCGATGCCGTCGGAACCTCGACCTGGGCCGAGCTCCACAAGCACGGGCAGTTCCCGGCCGCAGCGACGACGATCGATGACAACGTGTCGATCACCGTCCCGGCCGGCACGTTCACGACGCGCCTCTACACGGTGAAAACCGGCGAGGCGACCCGCCGGGTCTGGTTCGCTGCCGACCTGCCCGGCCCGCCGGTCCAGTTCACGACGGAACAGGGCGGCAAGGTCGTGCTGCGCGCCCAGATGCTGCGCGCACGCTGACGATCAGTAGAACGTGTCGAGCAGCGCGCTCGACTCGCCGAGGTGCAGGTCGACCGTCGCGCTGACGTCGGCGATGTAATCGCCCATCGCGCCGGGGCCAACCTGCACGGACAGCTCGTCGAGCAGCACCTGCGCCTCGGCGTGGTTGATCACCTGGAGCTCGACAAACACGAAGTCGACGTCACCGGGCGGCGTCGCGCGCAGCTCTGCCACGCCGGAGCCGAGATCCCCAGCGAGTGCATCGGCTGCCGAGCTCGGCAGATAGCCCACGCCGTAGAAGCGCACGACCGAATCGAGATCGAGGTTCAGGTCCTCGTGATCGATGATCAGATCGTTCGCGAACTGGAACACGTCGTCAGCGTCGACAACCTGAATCGCAAACGACGCCTGATCGATCTCGCCGTCGTTCAGCGCGGCAAGGATCGACGCCGTCTTGCCGATGATGACGAGATAATCGTCGCCGCTCAGCTCGTCGGACGCGTGATCCGCGAGCGCGACGCCCTTGGCAAAGCCTTCGTCTTGAGTATCGCCGACGGGATCATCCGGTTCGATCGTCGTCGTGCCGCTGCCGGTGCAGGCAGGTACGATCGCTATCGCGAGCGCCGCTACAATGGACCTAGTCATAGGAAAACCTCCGTCCTCCTAGACTTGCAGCGGATATGCCCGCTAAGCCGTGCGCCGACGCGCGAGCAAAATTCCGAGCGCGACCACGAGCCACGCGCTACCTGCGCGGCCCGTCGAACATCCGTCGCCGGCGGTGTGATCGTCCTCATCGTCGTCGCCGTCACCCGAGCCATCTCCCGAGCCATTCCCGGCCATGACCGTGACGGTGCCGCGCACGGTCGGCCCGAACAGCTCGACGCCCTCGTGCACCATCCGAGCTGCAAACGTGTACTCGCCGAGCTCGCCGGGCGCACGCACGGGCACGCGAATCGACACGCTCTCGCCGGGTGCCACCGGATGCGGCAAGAACACACGCGCGTCGAGGATCCCGTTTGCATATCCAGCAGTCGGCTCCCACGTGATCGCGTTCGCGAACGTCGAGTCCGGACAACCGGGTGCACTCGCGAGCCGGAACTCCTCGGTCCACGTCGCGGTGCCGCGGTTCTCGAGCGTGATCACCGCGTCGGCGACCGCGCCCGGCTCGATCACCGGCATGTCGACGCCGACGATCCGAGCGCGCCGCTCGGTGCCGGCAAGCGCCTCGAGCGTTGCTGCTGCGGCGCGCGGTTTCTTCTCGGCGTCGAACACGCCGTAGCTCGCGCCGGGAAAGTCTTGAAAGTTGAAATACATCGCGAGCGCAACCTTGCCGAACTGGTTCATCGCCTCGAAGCCGGCCTGCAGCCGCTCGGCCTGCACCGTGTCGCCGACGACGTCCGCCTGCCACCCGTACTCGCTGACCCAGATGCGTTTGCCGGTCGCCGCTCCTTCGTAGCTCGTCACCACGTTCCACACCTGGTTCAAGCTCGTCAGCATTTGCGTGCGCACGTCGTCGTTCGACGAGTCGAGGCCCTGTGCGACGTACATGTGATAGCCGACGCCATCGAGCGGATAGCTGCCGGTCACCATCCGGGTGTAGTCCCACGCGAGCTGGCCCGTGCCGATCGCATACGCCTGCTGCAGATAGCTCGCGCTCGAGTTGTTATCGAACGAGAACAGCGGCCCGCTCACGAGCTGCACCTGCCAGCACCGATCGTTGATGTGCCCGCCGTCGTGCTTCACCGCGAGGTACGTATCTTGGAGAATCTTCGCGTACGCGCGCGCCGTAAACCGCGCGGTCGTGCCGCCCGCCCAATCGTTCGGCTCGTTGATGATCTCGAACACGCGGATGCGGTTCTTGAAGTGATCGACGATCTTCACTGCGTTTCGCACGTACTCGGCGATCCACTCATCGCTGCCGTGCGGCAACGTCGAATAGATCGCTTCGTCGTTGATCAGGCCGTACACGGCGATGCCGCGCGACAAGTAATCGTCGACGACGCGGTCATACGCCTCGAACCACGTCAGCTGATCCGGTCCGCGCTTCGTGTCGTCGTCGGGTGCGGTCCAGTCGTCGAGCCGCAGATTGAGCCGGATCCACGGCGTGCCGGTCGAATCGACTTCGATGTTGTTGTCGTGCAGCGTCGCGTTGTCGACGATGCGCCCGACATCGAGGCCCGCTTCGGTCGCCGCGGCAACCGCAGGGCACGCGAGCACCAACGCGACGATCGCGAATCGTCCTCTCCTCATCGCGCGTGCACGCTGCAAACCAGCGGCCGGCACAAGCACCTGGAATCCGGTCGCGACGCGATCACAAACCTGCGCACTGCAAACAAGCGGTAACACCCGCAAGCGTGCACGTGGAGTAGCCTCCGCTCGTGCGGATGGTCTTCGCAGCCGTCGGATTCGCCATCGCGTTCGCTTCGGCATGCGCGGAGCCCACGCAGCCGCAGCCGACGTGCGAGTGCAGCGACGGCAAAATCTGTGAGGACGATCGCTGCGTCGATCCATGGCGCTACGGCTCGCCGGTGTTCTCGACCTGCCCCGACGAGCCGCGCGCGACGCCCGAATCGCTCGCGCAAAAAGCCGCCACCTACGACGCCCGCGCGATCGCGCTCCACACCGAGCCCACACACCCGTGGGTGATCGACGTCCTGCTCGCCTCCGGCGTCGATCCCGAAACCGCAACCGCGGCAGACGTCGCCTACTGGCGCAGCGGCGAGAACGACGGCCTGTTCAGCGGCCTGCTGCTCGCCGCGCAAGCCTATCGCTACGCGGTCACGCACGATCCCGCGGCGCGCGACGCGATCGCTGTGCTCATGCGTGGCCAGGAGCTCCGCATGGCGATCACCGGCGTGCCCGGCCTGTTCACGCGCCAGCTCATCCCGCCCGGGATCCCCGGCTTGTCCTGCCCGACGGATCCAATGATGTACGTCCCCACGCCCGACAAGCGCGGCAACAAGTGGGTGCGCATCGGCGCCGACGGCTGCGCGCAAACCGCCGACGCCGCCGGTACGTTCACGTCCACCACGCACTGCGGGCTCACCCAGTTCGCGAACTGGTGCTTCCTCGACAACATCTCGCAAGACGAATACGTCGGTCACATCTTTGCGCTCGGCGCGATCGCGCGTCTCGTCGACGATGCCGAGCTCCGGCTCTCCGCGCTCGACATGTTGCAACAGATCGGCGAACACCTGCGCACGCACGACATGCGCTTCGTCGACTGGGACGGCCGCGTCACCCAATGGGGCAAGCTCTATCCCGGCGCGCCCGGCGACACGCCCGGCTACCTCGCGGTGCTCGGCTCCTCGATGATCGCGAACGCGGCGCTCGCCGATCCAGCGCTCGAGTCCTACGCGCGCGACACCGCCACCACCTACGCCGCATCGCTCGATCAAGTCGCGCTGTGGGACGGCCCCGATGGCTGCGAGTCGAACTGGAACAATATCTCGATGCTACTCGCGAGCTTTCACCACCTGCTGTGGTCGCGCGACGACGTCACGACCTACCGCGACGCGTTCGTCAAAGAAGTCACCGAAGCGCCGACGACGCGCGGCCCGCTCGCCCAGCACAACGCTTGGTACCAACTGATGTGGGCCGCACAGAAGCCGCTCGGTCCTGACACCGACGGGCCTGCCTACGCTGCCGTCGAAGACGCCGTGTGCCAGCTGCGCCAGTTCCCGCGAAGCAACCACCTGGTCGCGCGCGATACGGCCGCGCTCGCACCACACTCGTGCAGCGATCGCTTCGATCGATCGCTCGCAGCCGTGCCGTTCGACATCGCCGATCGCTGCGCCGCGACGTTCGCGTATTGGGGCAACCCGTACGACCGCCACATGTGCACCGACGATCCAACGCTCGTGCAGCAACCCGCGGGCTTCCTGCTGCCCTACTGGATGGGCCGCTACTACGGCTTCATCGGCGCGACCCAATAGCTCGCCGTACCCACGTGGGTACGAAATACATTCACGCTCGACGAGGAACCGGACCGGAAGCCGAAACCGAAGCCGAAGCCGAAGCCGAGGCCGAAGCCGAAGCGGGGCCGACATTCCAGAGCGCGAGCTCCAGCGCTTGCCTTCGGTCTCGGTTACCGATCGATCCACACGGCGCGATAGGCGAGCCGCGGATCACGATGTTCGCGCTCGGCCCGGCCGGCGATCGCGAAGCCCCAGCTCGCGAGCTCGCGCTCGTACGCGCGAACGTCGCGCTCTTCGTTGAACACGCCGATCACGAGGCGGCCTCCGTCGGCGACCACATCCGCGAGCAGCCTCGCCACAAAATCGCGCTGTCGCCGCAGCGGCACGTACTCGAGCCCGGTGCGCACGACATCGAACCGCTGCGGCGCCTGCCAGTCGATCGCATTGCCCACGAAGATCCGGTCGCGCCAGTGCGGCAGCCGCGTCCGCGCGAGCTCGGCAAGCTCCGCGGCGATGTCGAGGCCGTACGGCTCGCACGCGATACCCGCGTCGACGCACCACACGACCATGCGCTCCATCAGATAGCCGCTTGCGCAGCCGACATCGAGGAACGTACCCGGCCGCATCGCGTCGACGAGCAAGCTGCGCGCGTACTCGAACGACGCAGCGTCGCCGCTGCGCCCCGACTGCGCCCACGGCGTGTCGGCGGCGAGGTAGCGCGACGTGATGGACGCGGCGACGCGGCGGTACCACTCGGCCTCGTCGATCTCGCCCGCGGTGAGTGCGGCCTCGGCTTCCGCGAGCAGGTGCGCGGCACCGTTCTTTGCGAGCTCGAGCGGGCGGTCGGTCATCGGCTGTAACCAGCGTGGCGCATGGCCGTAGTGTCAGCGGAGACCGACAATGTATCGACTTGCTTTGATATGCGCGATCGCATGTGCGGCTTGTGACGATGGCCCCGCAACCGTCGGCGATCCCCTCGACGATCCGCAGACACCGCCGCGCGGCTCCGACGATCTGATCACGTGGATCGAGGCCGGCCACTACCAGGCGTGGGCCTGCGAGCCCGCGCCGCATCCGCCGCGCTCGCCCTCGGCGCACAGCGCGAACCGCATCTGCAGCAACGAGCTGCTCGCGAGCGCGACCGGCACCGGCGCATTTCCCGTCGGCGCCGCAACCGTCAAAGAGATCTTCAACAGCTCGGGCGCGATCGCACTCTACGCAGTCGCACGTCGCGTGGACGACGGACCGGATGGCAACAGCTGGTACTGGTTCGAGGGCAAGCGCGGCGACGCGCACTACAACGGCGAGGGCGAGGACCTGTGTGTCGGCTGCCATGCACGCGCACCACGCGACTTCCTGTTCACCGTCGTGACGAACTGATCGCGACGACGGCGCGCCGCCCGCCTTCCTCACGTCAACGCGAGCGACGTCGCGCGGCACGCGCCTGACGAAGTCTCGAGTGCGCGACTCGCATCAGCGATTCACGTGTGCCGCTTGCTCGCGCACGATGTCGTTCGCCGGTTTGTCCGCGCGAAGGCCCTGAAACGACGGATGGCGCAGCCGGCCGTCATTGGTCCACTCGGAGAACACGACCTCGGCGACGAGCATCGGCGTGACCCAATGCCTGCGCGGTCCGGTCCACGCGCGCGCCGGCTCCGGCGAGAACGGCGACTTCGACGTTTCGAGCGGCGTGAGCGCGCGCCTCAGCTCGACGAGATCCTTCTGCTTGAAGCCGGTGCCGACCTTGCCGCCGTACTGCAACTTGCCGTCCTCGTAGTAGCCGACGAGCAGCGCACCGATACCTGTGCGCGCGCCTTCCGGATCGGTGAAGCCGCCGATCACGAATTCTTGGCGTAGCGTGCATTTCGTCTTGAGCCACGTCCTGCCGCGGCCCGGCGTGTAGAGCGAGTCGCGCCGTTTCGACACGATGCCTTCGAGACCTTGCTTGCATGCGAGCTCGAAGAACGCGCGCCCGTTACCGATCACGTGATCGGAGTAATGGATGACGCCCTCCTGCTTGCCAACGAGCTTTGCGAGCCGCTGCTTGCGCTGCTCGAGCGGTAGCTTCGTGAGATCTTCGCCGTCGATCGCGAGCACGTCGAACACGAAGTAGACGAGGTTCGCGTCACGCCGGCCGAACGCGTTTTGCAGCGCCTGGAAGCTGGTGCGCCCGTCGGGCATGACGACCGCGATCTCGCCGTCGAGCAGGACAGACTTCACCGGCAACGCAGCGACTGCATCGACGACCGTCGGGAACTGCGCGGTCCAGTCGTGGAACCGGCGGCTGAGCAGGCGGAGCTTGCGACCTTCGAGCTCGGCCAGGATGCGGTAGCCATCGAACTTCTGCTCGTGCAGCCAGATGTCGCCCGCCGGCGCTTCGTCGACGAGCAACGCGAGCTGCAGCTGCTTCGGTAGACGCACGACATGATCGATTGCATCGGCTATGCCGCTGGAACTCCGAGGAATTGGTTGGACAGACCAATTCGCTTGACGGTCTGACCAATTTCTGGCGGACTGACCGCGATGCGTCGCCTAGCTCTCTTGGTTTTGGTCGTGGCCGGTTGCAGCAGTGACCCTTGCGAGGGGGTCGAAGGAGTGTGCATCGGCATTTCGGAGGGCGCGAGTGACACGGATGTGCAGACAGCGCTCATCGAGATCGAGAGCGGCGGCACCGTCGCTTTCGGCGAGGGCACGTTCAACCTGCGCACGGATCTGTCGCTCGACGTCGACAACGTGACGATCAAAGGCGCGGGCATGGATGACACGACGTTGTCGTTCAAAGGCCAGACGTCGGGTGCGCAAGGCATTCTCGTGACCGCGAACAACTTCCTGATTCACGACATCGGTATCGAGGACACCAAGGGCGATGCCCTCAAGATCCTCGGCGCGGACGGCGTGACGATCGATCGCGTGCGCGTCGAATGGACCGCTGGACCGAACGAGACGAACGGCGCATACGGTCTCTATCCCGTGCAGTGCAAGAACGTGCTGATCAAAAACAGCCTGGTGCGCGCTGCATCGGATGCCGGCGTCTACGTCGGTCAGTCCGACAACATCGTCGTGCGCGACAACACCGCCGAGGACAATGTCGCCGGCATCGAGATCGAGAACTCGACGCGCGCCGACGTGTTCAACAACACGGCGACGAAGAACACCGGCGGCATCCTGGTCTTCAACCTGCCCGGTCTCGACATCAAGAACGGCGCGGTCACGCGCGTGTACGACAACGACATCTTCGAGAACAACACGGTGAACTTCGCACCGGCCGGCAACATCGTCGGGCTCGTGCCGACCGGAACCGGCATCGCGATCCTGGCGGCGCACCAGGTCGAAATCTTCGGCAACAGGATCCGCGATCACAAATCGATCAACATCGGCATCATCAGCTATGTGCCGACGGGCATCACCGTCACCGATCCGGCGTACGACCAGTACCCGACCGCGATCGCGATCCACGACAACACGTTGACCGGCACCAGCGACATGCCGACCGGCATGCTCGGCGCGCTGCTGATCTTGGCGCTCGGCGAGATCCAACCCGATCCCCCGTACATCATTCCTGACGTCGCGTGGGATGGCGTGCTCGATCCGGCGCGCATCTACGGCGATGCCGATCGCATCTGCATCCAAGGCAACGGCGACGCGAACTTCATCAACCTCGCGTGGCCGCTCTCCGACGCGACGCTGCCAACGCTCGAGATGTCGCCGCACGACTGCGCGCTGCCTGCGCTGCCCGAGGTGACGCTGCCGTGAAGCGGCTCGCGCTCCTCGCGCTCGCGATCGGCTGCGGCGGCAGCGAAGCAGACGTTTGTACGATCGACGGCAAGATGTGCAGCCGGCTGTCGAGCTGGCAGCTGTTCGACGACATCGCGACGCAGACGCCCGCGCCCGGTGTGCTGCCCTACGATCTGACAACGCCGCTGTTCTCCGATTACACGGTGAAGGATCGGTTCGTGCGGCTGCCCGAAGGCGCGACCGCGACGTGGAGTGCCGATGATCCGCTCGGCCTGCCGCTCGGCAGCGTGCTGGTCAAGACGTTCAGCTACCTCGAGGATCGGCGCGATCCGGCGCAGGGCAAGCGCTTGCTCGAGACGCGCGTGCTCGTCCATGGCGAGACCGGCTGGCACGGCTCCTCGTACATCTACGGCAACGACACCGACGACGCGAAGCTCGCGATCGCAGGCGGCATCGTCGACGCCGAGTGGATTCACGACGACGGGGCGGAGCGCACGAACGCGTACGTCGTGCCGAACCAGAACCAGTGCAAGCTGTGTCACGCCGAGCACGACGACATCGTGACCCCGGTCGGTCCAAAGGTGCGGCACCTCGTCGCCGACGGCGTGCAGTCGATGATCGACAGCGGCGCGCTGCTCGACGCACCGCCGCGCGATCAATGGCCGCGCGCGGTCGATGCATTCGACACCGCCAGCGGCACGCTCGACGAGCGCGCACGCGCGTGGCTCGACATCAACTGCGGCTTCTGCCACAACGCACGCGGCGCCGCGCGTACCTCGGGCCTGTACCTCGACTCCGCCGAAACTGATCCGGCGAAGCTCGGCGTGTGCAAGGCACCGGTCGCCACCGGCCGCGGCTCGGGCGGTCTGCAGTACGACATCGTGCCTGGCCTGCCCGAGCAATCGATCTTGATCTACCGGATGATCTCGACGGAGCCAGAGATCCGGATGCCCGAGCTCGGCCGCAACCTCGTCCACGACGAGGGCCTCGCGCTGATGCGCGAGTGGATCGCGGCGATGCCCGGCGGTTGCGCGAATGGCGGCGGCGCTGGGCATGGCGAGCGGACTAGCCAGCGCATGACGCGCTAGGTCAGCGGGATCATTTCCGCTCGACTGGCGCAGTCGCTGCAGAGTGGGCCGGCCATGTCGACGCGCATCTACGCAACGTTGTTTTTGGCAACCTCACTGGCTGCATGCGTAGCCGACGGTGAATCGACCGACGACATCACGGGTGGCGGCGGCAAGGCAGATGGCCAATCGCCCGTGATCGTGTTTGGCGATGACTGGCGCGAGACTGCGAGCGGCACGCTGCTCGCCGGCGACCGCGTGCGCGTCGATTACGATCTCGATCGCCTCACCGACTGCCGCGGCTCGACCAATGGCAGCGAGGTGTGGGGCGTCACCGGTTACGCGAGCTTCGATGGCGCAGCGCCGGTGACATTCGCGGTGTCGAAGCTCGAAGGCGGCCGCGTCAAGCCGGTCGTCGCGACCGTCGAGATTCCGGCGAGCGCCACGAGCGTCGACTTCTGGTTCGCGGTGAACAACCGCTGGGGCTGCATCGCGTACGACTCGAACGAGAACGAGAACTACACGTTCGAGGTCGAGCGCACCACCGCAGGCGCCGTGCTCGCATTCGAAGCCGACTGGAGCGAGTCACAACAGGGCGCGATTCGCGGCGGCGCACCGGTCGTCCTCCACTACGATCCCGAGCGCCTCGCGGAATGCGCGAGCTCGAGCGGCGGCCGCGCGAACTGGAGCGTGACGGCGCACTGGCGCGTCGATGGTGGCGCGATCAAGACGCTGCTCGTCACCCGCGCGAGCGGCTCGGAGCTGGTCGCCGCCGACCCATCGATCACCGTGCCGCGCGGCAGCGAGCTCGAGCTGTGGTTCTCGGCGACCAACGTGTACGGCTGCAACGCGTACGACTCGAACCTCGACGCGAACTATCAGTTCTCGATCGAAGACTAACGATTGCGATCGTAGGTATCCCCACCGCCGATCGATTGGTCTTGCGAGTCGGGATTGGAGCGCGTGCTCTGCGTGCTCGTGTCGCTGATCCCCGGATCGGGATTGCTGGTGATCGTGTCGTTCGGCTCGCTCGTCGGCGTCTCCGCCGGCGTGTCGCTCGTCGTGTCAGCCGGCAGCTCCGTCGGCCGCAACGTCAGCTCTGCAGGAGGCGGTGTCGCGCTCGGGCTGGGATTCGTCGTCGAGCGGCGGCGCCCCGTGATCGAGCGAGCCTGCCGGTCGGGCGTCGTCGTGGTTGCCGGCGCTGCCGGCCCGGTCCCGACCGTCGCGGGCTCGTCCTCGACCGGCGTGACCTCGACGTGCATCTCCACGCTCGGGCCCGGCTCCTGCGTCGCCATCGCAGCACCGCCGAGCGCACCGTGACCATAGGGCGCGGCGGTGCCCGGTGATGGCTCTACGCTCGGTTCGTAGACCTCGGTTGTCGTCGTAGTCGTCTCCGTGCTCGCCGGCGGCGCACTCGGCGCGGGCTCCATGCGGTCGCGCTGTTGGCAGCCCCAGCCGGCGGCGACCGCGACGCCTGCAAACAATGCTGAGCGGATGATTGTCATGGCGATCCTCCTGATCACCATCGGGGCAACATCCATGCCCTACGAACGGTCTACTGGCGCGCCATGAACGAGCCGAGGTTCGAGTTGCCCTCGAGGAACTTGCGCTGCTTGATCTCTTCGGCCCAGCGGCCGTTGTAACGCAGCACGTACAAACCGTTGCGCGAGTCGATCACGTAGATCAGCCCATCCTTGATGATCGGATAGCTCCACATCTCGACCTTGCTGCCGCCGAGCCCCGGATCTTCCTGGCGCACGCTCACGAGCGGTTCGGGACGAAATTCGGCGAGCTGAAACGGCGCGCTCGGATCAGAGATGTCGATCATCTGCAGACCGCCCGCGTACCAAGTCGCGAGCGCGAGGTCGTGCGTCGCCGTCAGGTTGTGCGCGGTGAACGCGACCATCGGACCGTCCGCCGTGCAGCTCGGATCGTTCTCCGGCAGCTTGTACTCGCCGAGCAGCGCGGGCGCCGCCGGGGTCGTGATGTCGACCATCCGCACGTGCCCCCATGGACAGCCGGCACCGAACGGCGCTGGGTACACCTCCTCGGTCGTCGCGAGCAGCTTACGGCCCGGCACGGTCACCGCCGAGTGCGGTCCCATCGCGCCAAACTGCACCGCCGCCTCCGGCACCGTCAGCATGTCGATCTTCAGCATCTCGGCACCGTCGATCACCGTCGACATATCCGCGACGAACAACCCCGCCGTCTGGTGCGAGAGGTAGAGCGTGCGGCCGTCGTCGCTCGACGACACCGAGTGCAGCAAGTTGTCGTCGCCGCCTCGCGGCACGTTGCCCTGCACGTACGGATCGTACTGCAGCACCAGCTGCGGCCCGGTCGGCGTCGCGCGCAGGATCTCGAGCGACGGAATGCCCGGCGTGCTGACCAACAGCAAAATGCGCTCGCGATCGTTCGGGTCCTGCCACAGCGCGAACTCGTGCGGGCTTCGTGTCCGCAGCGCCGTGCCCATCACGGAGTGCGTGCCGACCACCAATGGCGCGAGCGGATTCGAGATGTCGTACTGGCGGATGTTCTCGATCTCACCACCGCCCGACTGGCAGCCGTGCAGCGACGGCGAACAGATCAAGTTCAAGATGAACAGCATCGGCGGATCCGTGGTCGCGCGCAGCTCGCGCGATGACATCCCCGGCAGCCCTTCTGCGGGCGGCCCGATCTCGCCAACCACGCGCGGCTGGGTCGGGTCCTTGATGTCGACGATCAGCACCGGCTTGTTGTCGATGCGCGAGCCGACGTAGGCGATGTCGCCCGCGATCGCGATCGCCGCATTCATGCCGCGTGCGCCGAGATCGGTGTGGCCGACGATCTCGAATTCGCCCCGCGCAGCGAGGTTGTCGCCGCATCCGCCGAGGGCGAAAACGAACGCGAGGATCCAAAGCCAGCGCATCACGCGAACGGTAGCCCGGTCGGCTGCGTCGCAGGTTCCTGAGTGCGCCGTAAAGCGATCTGAAGATCGCCGCCGGTCGCGAACAGTGCGCCCACGCCGCGCACCCGCTCGAATTCCTTTGCCAGCTTGTGCGCGGCGTCCGGCGTATCGAGCGCGTCGTCGCCATACTGGATCAGCAGCACGGCGAGCCTGGCGGTCACCGCTTCGATGATCTGCATGTCGATCTCGACCAGCTGGAGCTCGAGCAGGCTGCCGAGCAACCGCTTCGCCCACTCGCCGTGCGGCGCCTTGCGCGGAATGCTCGACTGCGCCGGATCGGCGACCGGCGTGCGCCGGGTTGCGAGCTCGGCCGCGCGATCGAAGTCCGATAGGAACAAGAAGCTCGTCGGAATCGAGCCGTCGACGATCACGCTGTCGCCGAGATCGCCGTGCTCGGCAAACCGGATCAGTGCCGGCCGCGCGACCCGCCAGGGCACCAGATCCGCCCAGGGAACCTCGATCGCGCCGACGTCGTGATCGACGAGCGAGAACGTGCCGTCGCGCGTCGGATCGCCGACCGTGCGGCCGTATCCCTGCTCCGACTGCACGATGTAGATCGCGCACTCGAACCCATTCATCACGGCCACCGCCTGGTCGTCGCTCGACGACCACAGCCGCGCCAGGCACGGCTCCTGGAGCCCGATGCCGTAGAGCGCGTCGAGCGCGACGCCGAGATCGGTCTTGGTGCGCACGCGCAGCGCGTCTTCGTCGTACTCGCCCCACACGATGAGCGCGTCACCGCGCGTCGTCCGCGTGCCTTCCGCGAGCGGCATCGCGTCGACCTCGTCGATCAAGCCGCCGGCGATGTCACGAATTTGTTGCTCGCGCAGCTCGATCTCCCAGCGCCCC
This sequence comes from Kofleriaceae bacterium, assembly GCA_036524455.1. Classification (GTDB taxonomy): domain Bacteria; phylum Myxococcota_A; class Polyangia; order Haliangiales; family Haliangiaceae; genus JABFXX01. The sequence goes on from DATDCH010000600.1 coordinate 38,999, forward strand.
TGGCCGTCCTTCGTGAGGTACGTGAAGCGATAGACGTCACGCCCGCTCTCGACCCGACCACCGCGGCCGCACTCGTGCTCGAGGGCGTAATCACCGACGGCGGTACCGATTTCGCCGAAGTCGACCTTGGCCGCGACTTCACGCATGAATGCGCGGAAGTCGTCCGGTATTTTGAACGACGAGCTCACCCGTCGACGATGCGACCACACGTGTCCGTGCCAACGCAAGTCGTCTAACGCAAACGAAGCGTTGCTTCGCTTACAGAGACACCGAGTACACGAAGCTCGGCTTGGCCTGACGCAAGAAGCGTTCGGAGATGATCTTGTGCGGCACGACGGCTTCGGAGTCGACGTAGCGCGCGATCAGTTTCTCCGCGCCTGCTTTATCGCCGCGCGCCTTGATGCCGCCGACATCCTTCATCAGCTTGTTCGCAACGCCGACGAGCTTGTCCGCGTGAATGGTGAACGCACCCTTGTCGGTGCCGTTCGCAGCCATCGCGTTGGGGTCCCACGTCATTGCCCCGTTGTCGATCAAATAGCCGATGTGAATCGCGGCAAGATTGCCGTACGCCTTGCGGCCCTTGTCGCCGGTGTACATGCCCTGCGACGTATGACCGAACGCCCACACGATCGAGTCGACGAACGCCTGCTGCGCCATCTCGTCGGAGATGATCTGCTTGCTGCGCAGTAGCTCGAGCAGGAACAGCGCGCCGCTCTGGGCCTTGAGCTCCTCCATCATCGATGCGATCGGCCCGGTGAACACGACGTCGTCGTCCTTGCCGTTGACCTTGTACTCGTGCGACGGCCCGAGATTGTGCGCCGCCTCGTGGAGGATCGTCGACAACAGGCCCGGTTCCGTCGATGCCGGATAGAGCTTCGCGCTCGCGGCATCGAGCAGACTCTCCATCTGCGCTTTGCGCGCGGCGCGGCTATCGGGATCGGTGTTGATGTTGACCATCGCGACGGTGCGGCCGCGGCCCTCGTTCGCGACCGGTCCCCAGTTCGGCAGGCTTTGACCGATCGTCGCGCCGAGCGCGTCGCGGCTGTCGCCCGCATTGACGATGATATCGATGAAGTCAGGCAAGTGGAACGTGACCTTGCGCGCCTTGTACGGCGGGCCGGCGAGCTTCGCGATCGCCTCCTCCATCTCCTGCTGCACCGGCACGAGCTTGCCCTGCCACGCCTTCGAGCCCTGATTGATCCGCGCGAACGACAGGTGAAAGCCTGCCTTCTGCGCGCACGGCTCCCAGTACGTCTCGTCGGGCGCGACACGCACGTACCACTTCGAGTTGTCGACGTTCATCTTTGCCCACGCCTCGTTCGCGGGATCCCAGTTGTTCGACACGAAGCTGGCAGCCGCGGCCTTGAGATACGTGACGAGCGCCTGCTCGCTCGGATCCTTGATGTCGTCGGCGGCCGCGTTGAGTGCATTCGCGATCTCGGTCATCTGGTTCTTGTACGCGTCGGTGTAGGGCACGGCGGTCGGCGCACTGCTCTGGCCGCGCACGACGTTGAAGTGACCCATCAGCGCCTCGCCGTCTTTGCGAGCCTGCAGGTCCTTGCAGAACGTGTCGGTCTGCTGCAGCTCGGCCGGATAGATATCGACGACGTGCTTCGGCGCGCCGGGCAGCGCAGAGCAGGCCGGATCCTTGCTCGACACCGGGCCCTCGCACTTCGGCCCGCGGTTGCGGCGGAACATGCTGTGGCTCTCCGGATCGGCGGGCAGTCGGGTTGCCGCGGCCTTCGCGCCGTTGGCGGTCTCGTACACGTCGTCGATCAGGTCGGCGACGCCGAGCATGCGCTGCGCGAACGCCTTCTCGGGAGCCGGCAGCGTCGCGAAGTCCGACAGCACGAGCGTCGCGCGGCCGGCATCGAGATCGAGGCGCACGAGCTCGCGGCGCTTGCCCTCGGGATTCGAGGTGTCGAGCGGCGGCTCCTTCGACGCCGCGACGATCTTGTCGTACGCCGCTGCAAAGTCGCCGGTGAATTTCCCGCCGTCGACCCACTTCCCCTCGCTTGGATAGAAGCGCAGCGCGGCGACCTCGTTCGGCTCGATCGTCTTGTTGTTGTTGCCGTCCTCGATCCAGTACACCGGCAGGTTGAGCCGCACCGCGAACCGGTTGAAGTCCGCGCGCGCGATCGCGTCGTACTTGCCGGCGGGCGCGACAGCGGCCGAGCCGCCGGAACCTGTGGCCGGCGATTCGCGCGGCTGCGGTTCATCCCGGCGCTTGCAGGCGACGGCGACAAGCATGACGGCAACAAGCAGTACGGTGCGCATGCCGCGCAAGCTAACTCAGTCACGGCTGCGAGGCCACGGATCGGGGCCAGCGGTGATGGTACCGTCGGTGCGAGTGCTGGTTCGCATCATCGCGCTGCTGGTGCTGTCGCGAGTCGCCTATGCGCAACCGGGCGAACAGATCGTCGTGGTGATCAGCGCCGATGCCGCGTTCACGAGCGCACTCGACGACGCGTTGTCGCCCGGCGGCATGGACGTGATCTCGCTCGGCGCGCTCGCGACGCCATCGTCGACGGAGCTGACGGGTCGCTCGCGCGAGCTCGCCGACCAGCAGCGGGCGAATGCGACGGTGTGGCTGATGCCGGCGCTGGCCGGCGCGACCCTCGTCGCCTACGATCGCACCGTCGATCGGTTGCTCGTGCGCGAGCTGCCCTACGGCTTGCCGCTCGCCGCGCCGCAGGCAGCCGAGGCCGCACGCATGATCCGCACGATGCTGCGCGCACTGCGGCTGACGAACGATAGCGACGTCACGCCGCCACCGCCGATCGTACCGGCGGGACCGCCGCCGCCGTGGCTCGCCGCGAGCGTCGGGATCGGCGCGTGGTTCGCAGCACCCGGCAACGACAGCGCGCTCGCCGCCAGCTTCGCGATCGCGTACCGCCCGCACGGGCTCGGCGTCGCCCTCACCGGCGTGCTGTCCCCGGCCGCCGACCTCATGAACGTCACGTTCGAGGGCCAGGTCCGCGACATCGTGCTGGGCGCCGAAGCCCGCAAAGCGCTCCAGTTCGCTCCGGATGTCTACGTGACCCCGGCGGCGGGCATGACCCTGCACGTGATCCGGCTGACCGGCGCCTATAGCGGGGGCGAGATCGCGTCCAACCGGTTCGATCCGGCCCTTCGTGTAGGGGTTACGGCGGGTTACGCCCTGCCGCGCGGGCTCGACGTCGGGCTGACCGTGTCGGCCGACTGCCTACTCCGGCGCCAGAAGTACGTGCTCGCAAGTGAGGAGATTCTGGTCGTTCCCAGGCTGCAGATCGTGACTGGGCTGTTCGTCGGGCTGAGACTGTAGAGGGAGCGCGACTTATTTCGAGGGACCAGACACTACATAGCGTGGGTCTCAGCATCGTCGAACGCCCGACGCCCGAAGACGACGCGGAGCTCGTAGCCGCGTGCGTTGCCGGTGACTTGGTGGCCCAGCGCGCGTTGTTCCGCCGCGAGTATCCGCGGGTCAACGCGACCGTGTATCGGCTTGTCGGTTCGGCGCGCGATAGCGACGACCTCGTGCAGGAGACGTTCATCGCGGTGTTCCGCGGCCTGTCGCGGTTCCGCGGCGACAGCAAGCTCGCGACCTGGATCGATCGCATCGCGGTGCGCGTTGTGTTCCATCACATCCGCGGCCGCGGTCGCGCAACGATCCCGCTGGACGTGATCGGCGACGTCGAAGGCAACGGCGGCACGACCGACGCGCAAGCCCACGCGCGCGATGGTCTGCGCCGCCTCTACGGTGCGCTCGCCGAGCTCACACCTGAAGCGCGCACCGCGTTCGCGCTGTTCGCGATCGATGGTCGCTCGATCACCGAGGTCGCACAGCTAACGCAAACGTCGTTCGTCGCTGCGAAGTGCCGGATCTGGCGCGCGCGTCGCGAGATCATGAAGAAGGCAAAGGAAGACCCCGTGCTGGCAGAGTTGGTGAAGGAAGGTTCGCGATGAAGCGGCCTACGCGCATCGGCGTCGATCCTCCGGTCAGTGAAGCGCGGCGCGCGCGCGTCGAGCAGCAGCTGTTCCAACAGCTCGCTGCGGTGCGCGTGGCCGATCGTGCAGAAGCCGTCATTCCGCCCGTGAAGAAGAGCCGCACCGGCTGGTACGCGTTCGCAGGCGCCGTCGCCGCAGCAGCCGCCATCGTTCTATTCATCACACGCGACGGCGAGCCAGGGACACATAGGGGGCCATCGCCGTCGCGTGTGGTGACGCCTCTCGGCGGCGAGTCGCGGTTCATGATCGGCACCGAAGCGGTCGTCGACGCGAAGAGCGACACCAGCGTGCTGTGGCAGCACGGCCGCGACGGTTCGATCACGCTGACGCTCGAGCGCGGCACGGTCGATTGTCAGGTCGAGCCACGCGCGGGTCGGCCGCCGTTCAAGGTGCTCTCCGGTGATGTCACCGTGGTCGTCGTCGGCACGCGCTTCACCGTGACGCGCACGCCGAGCCCGCGCGTCGATGTCGCGCACGGCAAGGTTCGCGTCGAGGCACCGGGCGGCACCTGGGCCGTCGAGGCCGGCGAGTCGTGGACCCCGGTCGGTCAAGTGGCGAGCGCGGAGCGCGAGCCACCCGCGCCCGCGCCCGTGCCCGAGCCCGTGCCCGATCCGGAACCCGAAATCGAAATGGATCCGGTCAAGGTGTCGCGCACGAAGAAGGTCGCGCCCAGCGTCGCTGCGCCTGCCGTCGAGAAGCGGGCGACGATCGAGCCGCCCGCGACGCGCGATCTCGCGAGGGAAGCGTATCGCGCGGCGCAGCGCATCGAGCCAACCGACCCCAACCTCGCTGCCGCGAACTACCGCGCAATCGCGCGCGGCAAGGATGCCGGCTACGCGGCCACCGCACTGGTCGCGCTCGCCGAGCTGCAACTGAAGCAAGGCGATCCGCAGGCAGCGCTCGAGGTCCTCGAGGAGCATGCCCGTTCGTTCCCGCAGTCGGAGCTGCGCGAGGACGCCGCCTGGTTCCGTATCGAGGCGCTCCGCGCGATGGGCAAGCCCGACGAAGCCCGCGGCGCAGCCGCCGACTATCTGAGGAAGTTCCCAGATGGCGTGTACGTGAAGCCCGCAAAGCGCCTCGTTAAGTAAGCCCGCGTCAGAGCGTGACAAAGCACGCGGCACGCGGCCGCAATATCTGAGACAGTTCTGGGGCGTAACCCCTAGCTTGGCGCATCGTCATGCTTCGCCTTCCGACGGTCCTCTTCATCGTGCTCGCCGGTTGCACCGAGACGGTGCGGCTCGCGGACGACCCACTCGAGAGCTTGGTGTCGATCGAGATCGCGCCCAGCGATTCGACGATCAAGATCACCGACCTCGCGCTGCCGCACCACACGCTGCAGTTCATCGCGATGGGCAGATTCTCCGACAACACGATTCGCGACATCACCTCGCTCGTCGAGTGGAAGCTCGACAACGGGTTGCTCGGTGTGTTCGACGCCAGCGGCCTGTTCACCGCGTCGCATGCCGCAGCTGGTTACGCGACCGTGTCGATCGAATCGCGCGGCCTCGTCGCCGAAACCAAGCTGACCGTGATCATCGACGCGACGATCATCGATCCCGCGTTTCCGCCGCCCGCCGCGAATTTGTTCGATCCGTCGATCCCATTCGTCACCGGCGATCCGCTGCGCTCGCCGATGCTGGTCTACCCGGCCGACGAGACGCTGTTCCCGCAGAGCATCGCGAGCACGCTGTTCCAGTATCAGCTCGGCTCTTCGAACGATGCGTTCCGCATCGTGTTCGATTCCGAGGTCCTCCACCTCGCCGTCGAGACCGGCTCGGATCGCTGGCAGGCCGACGGCACCGTGCAACGCCTGCTCGCCGCGACCGGCGTGACCGCGCCGATTCGCGCCGAGGTCCAAGCAGCGTCTTCGACGCAGATGCCGGCGACGATCTACATCGGCAATCGCATCACGCTGCAGTTCTCGCTCGACGCGCCCGGCGGCCCCCTCTACTTCTGGTCCGCCGCGACGAACGGCATCATGGCCGGCGGCGTCGAGGCGCCGACGTCGGGCAAGCTGTATCCCGTGTCGACGACGTGCGTTGGCTGCCACACGATCTCGCGCGATGGCCTGCAGATGGCGATGGCGACCGGCACGACGCCAACGTCGGCAGAGCTGCTGTCGATCAACGTCGGCGACTTCACCACCGTCATTCCAGCGACCCCGGCGCGTCCGATGGGCTGGGCGACGTACTCGCCCGACGGCACGAAGCTGCTCGTCGCCAATAACGGCCAGCTCCGCCTCTATCTAGCGGACAGCGGCGCGGCGCTCGGCAGCGTGACGTTGCCACCGATGCGCTACGCGACGCACCCCGACTGGTCACCCGACGGCACGTACGTCGCGGTCGCGCTGACGAGTCAGGTGCCGACCAGCACGGACGTGCGCACCGCGAGCATCGCGCGCATCCCGTACAACGACGGCGCGTGGGGCACGCCGGAGATCCTCGTGTCGGGCTCGATGATGAGCAACAACTACTTCCCGCGTTACTCACCCGACGGTAGCTACCTCGCGTACGTCAACGCGACGACGGCTTCACAAGGCGCGGTGAGCGCCGAGCTCCGGATCGTGCCGGCGGCCGGCGGCATGGCGCGGCGGCTGCGGATCGCGAGTCATCGCCTCGGCACGATCGACGACGTCCCCGACCTCGCGAGCTCGATGCCCGCGTGGGCCCCCAAGGGCATCAACGCGATGCCAGGTGATCGCACGTGGCTCGCGTTCGTATCTGCGCGCCCCTACGGTGCTGTCCTGCCTACAGCAGGGCGTGGTCAGATCTGGGTGACCTCGGTCGATCTCGAGAGCACCGGCGATCCGTCCACCGCAGCGTTCTGGTTACCTTGCCAAGACTCGACGGTCCGCAACAGCAACCCGATATGGTCCAAGACCGACGTAACGTTCTGACGCGATCCGTGCTCGGCGTGGTAATTGTCGCCGCGCTCGCCGTTCGCGCACAGGCCGGCACGGTCGCCGTCGTCGTCACCGGCGACCCGCAGCTACAGGTAACGCTCGGCGAACAACTCGAGGCCTGGTTACGCACGCACGGCCACACGGTCGGCGCCCCGATGGCGACCGACGTGCGGAGCTCGCTGCTCAACTGCATGGTGATCGATGACGAGAGTTGCGCGCGCGGTGTCGTCGACGCCCGCGCGAACACATCCAGCGTCGTATTCGGCGAGGTGCGTGCCCCGCGCACCAAGTCGAGCAAGGCGACGACGCTGATCGTGTACTTGCTCGTCAAAGGCAAGGCGCCGGTCGGGATGCGCCGCGCGTGCGAGGACTGCAACGCAGATCTGATGAAGAGCACGCTCGACGAGATGCTCACCGCTGTCATCGGTGCGAGCCAGCTCGCGCGCGGCCGACTCAGGCTCGGTTCCAAACCGGTGTCGGGACTCACGGTGATGCTCGATAACGAGGCGATCGGCATCACGCCGCTCGAGCGCGAGGTGCCAGCCGGGTCACACACGATCGTGCTGATGTCGCGCGGCCGCAAGGTCGCCGAGCGCAGGCTGCAGATCGAACCCGATGTCACCGCCGAAATCGTGATGACGGGGACGCTGCCGCCCAACGAGTCATTCGAGGCACCGCAGCGGTCGCGAGTCGTGCCGGGCGCCGCGCTCGCGGTCGGTGGAGCGGCGGTGGTCGCCGGTACAATCCTGTTCTTCACGAGCGATGTCGACGACGGCACGAAGTTCATCTACTACGACAGCAGACCGGTCGGCATCGGTATCGCCGTCGGTGGTGTCGCGCTTGCCGCGCTCGGCGCGTATCTGTGGGTGCGCGCGGGCGCGACCGACTCGGCTCCAATCGCCGCGGTCGATCAACACGGAGGGATCATCGGGTGGGCACGCGCGTTCTGATCCTCGCGCTATTCGCGCTCGCGGCTTGCAAGCGGCAGAGCGAGAAGTACTGCGGCCTGCATCCCGGCGACCTCGAGAACTGTGGCTACCTCGACGCGATGATCGACAGCCGGCCGACCTGTGGTGTGGATCAAGACTGCTCACCCGGAGCCCCATACTGCGAGATGAACGCGCACTTCTGCGTCGAGTGCTACTCCGACACGCACTGCGCCGCGAACGCCGAAGAGAAGTTCTGCGACCTCGAGACGTTTCTGTGCACGAGCTGTCGCTCAAATGCCGACTGCATGTCGGAGATCTGCCTGCCGAACGGCGTGTGCGGCGACGACGCGACCGTGGCCTACGTCGACCCGATAGCCGGAATTGACAACGCGACTTGCGCGCAGCTCACGAAATGCAAGACCGTCGAGGCTGCGCTCGACACGATGAAGCCGTACGTCAAATTGCAGGGCACCGTGAGCGAGGAGGTCGTCGTCAGTGCACGCGCAGTGACATTGATCGGTGAACCGGGCACGACCACGTTGACTCGCCCGATGGACGGCGTGGTGCTGACGATCAACATGGGTAGTGACGTCGCGATCTACGATCTCTACGTCGTGGGCAAAAACGAGAAAGGCATCGTGGTCGACGAGAGCACGCTGCGCTTCGTGACGTCGTCGGTCACGGAGTGCAACCGCAAGGACAAGCGTGCGATCGAAGCGAAGATGGGCTCGACGCTGATCATGTCGCGCTCGTCGGTCTACTCGAACGTCGGCGGCGGGGTTGTCACCGACGCGACGACAACGTTCAACATCTCGAACAGCTTCTTCTATCACAACGGTGCCAACGACTCGATGGTGGGCGGGCTGTTGCTCGGCGCCGCGAGCTCAGGCCTCAGCCGCTTCGAGATGAACACTGTCGTCGACAACCGCGCGGCGCTCACCGCGGACGCCGGTGGCATCGCGTGCACGGCGGCCGTGCCGGCCCCGAACAACCTGATCGTGCGCAATCTCGCCGGTGGGCTGGGCAGCAGCCCCAACTCGAACAAGCCGGCGGCGGGCGGCTGCAACCTCGGCATGTCGCTCGTCGACGCTGCCGTCGACAGCTTCGCATTCGTCAGTCCCGACGTGACGCCGTATGACTATCATGTCGGCCCCGGCAGCATGGCGATCGATCGCGGCGTGATGAGCGACATCGATATCGATTTCGACGGCGGGCCCCGACCGTTCAACAACAGCTTCGACGTCGGCGCCGACGAGTACACGCCGTAGCTGCACGGCCGCGGCGGCCGTGTCACCCTAGAGGGCGATGCTGCGGGTGCTGCTCGTCCTGTGCCTCGTCGCGCGCGCGGCGGCGGCGGAGACCAAGGAGCCGGCATTCCTCGCGGGGTACAAAGCCGATGCGAAAGCGCACGCGATCGCACTCGCGCTCTACACCGACTACGGCGACGTCGCGACCGTCGGCGCCGAGGAGCACATGGACGGCGGCTATCGCGGCACGATCCACCTGGTGCCCGAGCTACCGATGAACAAGTACCGCAAGCACCTCGAGTGGGTCGCCTCGGCGATGCGCGAATTCGACGCGTTCTTCGCCACGTTCGACAAGCCACCGAGCTATCGCTGGAAGAAGCTCACCTTTCACTTCGTGCGCTCGGTGAAGAAGCGAACCCCGAGCGCGTACGCGACGGGTTGGTCGGTCACGCACAACGTCAACGGCTCGCTGCTGACGAGCGAGCGCGGCGTGCGCGAGACGTATTTTCACGAGCTGTTTCACCTGAACGATTTCGATCACGGCGACTGGTCGAGCAAGACGCTCGCGAAGGACTACAAGGCGATCGTCAAGAAGTGCGGCACCAAGACGAAGTGCCTCGATCCGTACGCGCCGAACACGACGAAGGTGAAAGCGACCGGTACGTACTACGCGTTTCAGCCCGACAACGGCGACTCGGTGCACGAGTACGCCGCCGAGCTCGCGGTGCGCTACTTCAGGGAGCAAACCGAGATCGCAGCGACCGGAAAGCTCACCAAGCGCGCGTTCAAATGCGGTCCGCCGGAGAACGCGCGCGCCTGGCAGGCGCTCGTCGATGAGTTCTTCGCGGGGCACGATCTCGTACCCCCCTGCAGCTGAACCTCTGATCAGAGAAATGAGCGTTTCAGCCACATGCGTGCGCCATTGCGCTCGGTGTGCGCATGCGCTCAGTCTGTTGTTTCAAGTGTCTCGATCTACTGACCGCGATTCCCGTAATTGCGGGCACATCCCGTGCAGACTACCCCTCGGCTTTGCCCGTGGTCGGGGGTTCTGACGGCGGGCGGTCTGACTGAAACGGGAGTAGATCATCAACGGTGCTCAGGATGACGGACGCAGACTTTGCGAATCCCGGCTCGGGTACAAGTAGGGGCGTCGTGCCCGGTTCGGACCCCTCCCTCGACGACGAAGATGGCGTCGTCATCACGTATGGCCGCGACATCCTCGTGGTCGACGACAACGACACGAACCTCATCGCGATCGAAGCCGCGTTGCAGCCACTCGGCCGCAAGATGGTGCTGGCTCGCTCCGGCGTCGAAGCACTCGCGCGCCTGCTCGAGCAAGACTTTGCCCTGATCATCCTCGACGTCGCGATGCCCGGCATGGACGGCTTCGAGACGGCGAGGCTCGTGCGCTCCCGTGCACGCAACCGCGCGACACCGATCATCTTCATCACCGGTCTGTCGTGGCAAGACGACGAGATTCTCCGCGGCTACGAGCTCGGCGCGTTCGACTTCCTGATGAAACCGATCCGCCCCGAGGTGCTGCGCGCCAAGGCCGGCGTGTTCATCGAGCTGCAGCAGCGCACGCTCGAGCTGCAGGACAAAGCCGAGGAGCTGCGGCAGGAGCAAGCGCGCGCACACGAGCGCGACCTCGCAATGCAGCGCAAGCGATTCGAAGCCGAAGTGCTCGAGCGCCAGATGGCGCAGATGGCCGAGACCGATCGCCGCAAGGACGAGTTCCTCGCGATCCTCGCGCACGAGCTGCGCAACCCGCTCCAGCCGCTGCAGACCGCCGTCGAGCTGATGGAGCACAACCCGCAGGAGCCAGTGCCCGAGCGCGTGCGCGGCATCATCCAGCGCCAGGTCACGCACATCGGCCGGCTCGTCGACGACCTGCTCGACGTCGCGAGGTTCCAGACCGGCAAGCTCGACCTCAAGCGCGAACCGCTGTCGCTCGAAGACGTGGTCCGCGAAGCGGTCAACGATTCGAAGTCGAGCTCCGATGCCCGCCATCACACGGTCACCGTCCACGGCAAGGGCAGCTCACCGCAGGTGTACGGCGACCCGCTGCGCCTCGTGCAGGTCCTCACCAACCTCCTCTCGAACGCGATCAAGTACACGCACGCGGGCGGCAAGATCGACGTGCACTGGGGCACCACCGAAGGCCACGGGTACGTGCGGGTGACCGACAACGGCCGTGGCATTCCGGCGCCGCTGCTGCCGCGCATCTTCGACATGTTCGTGCAAGAGCGCACGACGCCCGACGGCAAGGGTGGCCTCGGCCTCGGCCTTGGTCTCGTCAAGCGCCTCGTCGACCTGCACCACGGCAGCGTGCACGCTTCGTCGCCGGGTCCCGACAAGGGCGCATCGTTTGAAGTGCAGCTGCCGCTCGCCGACAACGACACGCTCGAGAAGTTTCAACGGCCGCGCACGCAGACTGCGCCGCAGCAGCGGCCGCTGCGCGCGGTCGTTTGCGATGACGCCGCGGACCTCCGCGAGCTCGTCGCCGATTTGCTGCGCATGAAGGGGCACGAGGTGACCATCGTCGAGGATGGTCCGTCGGCGGTCCGCGTGATCACGGCCGAGAAGCCGGATGTCGCGCTGATCGATATCGGGCTTCCCGAAATGGATGGCTACGAAGTGGCGCGCACGATCCGGCGCGACATGTCTCATCGAGTGCGGTTGATCGCGATGACCGGTTACGGCCAAGCGAGCGACCGCGCCGCTGCACTCCAGGCGGGCTTCGACGCCCACATCGTCAAACCGGCCAGCGCCGACAAGATCATGCGCGCGCTGTTCGGCCAGTCAGAGGAATCATGAGCACCGTCGAACCACCGAAATCCAACAACGGTAACGGTAAACAAGCGGCGCACGGCAAAAACGGGGGGAAGGCGGTTCGGGCGACAGGCCCAGACCAGCTGAACCATCGCGAGCTGCTCGCCGCGCTTCGTGCATTCAAGCGCGGCAACTTCGACGTCAAGCTCCGCGAGGATCTGACGGGCGTCGACGGTCAGATCGTCGAGACGTTCAACGAGCTCGTCTCGATGGTGAAAGCCATCAAAGAGGAATCGCACGAGGTGTGCGACGCCGTCGGCAAAGAAGGCCAAGCGATGAAGCGCATGCGGCGCTTCGGTACGACGGGCGGATGGTCGGAGTACATCGCGTCGGTCAACGCAGTCATCGAAGACCTCTCCGGTCACGCGAACGAAATTGCGCGCGTCGTTAGCGCCGTGGCCCGCGGCGATCTCGAGCAGACGATGGATGTCGAAGACGGCGGCTACGGTCCGCGGCGCGGCGAGTTCCTTCGCCACGCGAAGATCGTCAACGGCATGGTGGCCCGACTCTCCCAGTTCGGCTCCGAGGTGACGCGTGTCGCGCTCGAAGTCGGTGGCGAAGGCAAGCTCGGCGCGCAGGCACGTGTGCAAGGCGTCAGCGGCGTGTGGAAGGACCTCACCGACTCGGTAAATCTAATGGCGTCGAACCTGACGTCGCAGGTCCGCGAGATCGCGCGCGTGACGACGGCCGTCGCGCAAGGTGACTTGAGCAAGACCGTCACCATCGACGTCAAAGGCGAAATCCTCGAGCTGAAGAACACGATCAACACGATGGTCGAGCAGCTTCGTGGTTTCGCGAACGAAGTGACCCGCGTCGCTCGCGAAGTCGGTACCGAAGGCCGCCTCGGCGGTCAGGCGACCGTGCGCGGCGTGTCAGGCGTGTGGCGCGAGCTCACCGAGTCGGTGAACTCGATGGCGAACAACCTGACGTTCCAGGTCCGCAACATCGCCGAAGTGACGAGCGCCGTCGCCGGTGGTGACCTCGGCAAGAAGATCACCGTCGAAGCGAAGGGCGAGATCCTCGGCCTCAAGAACACGATCAACACGATGGTCGATCAGCTGTCGGCGTTCGCCGCCGAGGTGACCCGCGTTGCTCGCGAAGTCGGTACGGAAGGCGTGCTCGGCGGTCAGGCCGAAGTCGCCGACGTGTCTGGTGTGTGGCGCGAGCTGACCCAGAACGTGAACGGCATGGCGTCGAACCTGACGTCGCAGGTGCGTAACATCGCCGAGGTCGTCACGGCGATCGCCGCCGGCGACCTGTCGAAGAAGATCGGCGTCGACGCGCGCGGCGAGATCCTCGCGCTGAAGAACACGATCAACACGACGGTCGA
>DATDCH010000601.1:0-9599 GCA_036524455.1 Kofleriaceae bacterium
CGGTCCCGACGTCCATCACGGCGGCGATCACGTCGTCGAGCGCGCCCTCGTAGTTCTGCGTGCGCTGGTAGTCGAGATCGATCGCGTCGATCACGTAACGCTCTCCGCCGATGCGGCGCAGCCGGCCATCGTTCGATGTGACCGCGATCCGCAAGTCGGACCAGCCCTCCGCGAATGTGCGCAGCTCGCGGGCGAGCCCGTGGGGGATCGTGGCGACGCGCTCGCTGTATGCAGCCATCGCCGGCGTGTCGTCGACGAAGATCAGCACGTCGAGCTCAGGCACGCGGCCGGCTGGAAACTCCTTGATCTCGACGTGTGAAGACTCGACGACCGGTTCGTAGAGCGGCGGCGTGTCGACACAGCCGACGAGCAGGGCGATCATGATCAAGTGCCGCCTCATTGCGTCACACACTCGAATCGAAAGGCGGGGTGCGTGACGTACGTGTACCCGTCGAGATCGAGACGCAGCCTGTCGCTGTTTCTACACGCGCTCTGTGTATCGCTGCGCAGCGACCAGCACGCGGGGCTTGGCAGGGGCGCCGGAAATGGTTGATCGATCGCGTTTTCGATCGGCGGCGCCGCGCATCTGGGAATTGCGCGCCATGCGTCGTTCACGTTTGCCATTACCGAGCAGTCGTACTGGAGCCCAGGCGTGCTTGTGTCGAGATCGAGCAGCTCGGACTCGAGGCAAGGAACGCCCGGTTGCCAAACGAAGTGGTCGAAGACTGCGAGCGCGGGCGTGAAGTCAGCGGCTTCGATCGGCGCGACGAAGCGATACGTGTGGATCGCTTCCAGATACTCGTCGAGTCGGCTCGACCCTTCCGGGTAGATCCCGGCGACCAGAATCGAGCGCCGCCAAGAGCTACCCGTGCCCGTGGCCGCCTCCATCCACTGTACGTAGTCAGCGACGGGCAGCGGCGAAGCGTCATCGCGCGCGCTGATCATGACGATGACGAGCGCCGCTTCATCCTCGCGCAGGAATTCCGAGTTCGTCTCGAGTGACCGCCGCATTCCTTCTAGCGGTTGACTCGGACCGTCGCTCTCAGTGCCGACATCGATCAACGCTGCGAGCGCGTCCTCGAGGGTGCCCGCATAGTTCTGCGTGCGCGCATAGTCCAGACCGATCGCGTCGACCAGGTAGCGATGCTCCATACCGGGCAAGCGACGCGCTCGACCGTCGTTCGAACTGACGACGATGCGTAGATTGGTCCAGCCCTCGGCGAATCTTCGCAGGGTACTTACGAGAGGTGGCGCGATCGTCGCGACCCGATCGCGATGCGCCACCATCGCCACGCTATCGTCGACGACGATCAATATGTCGAGCTTCGGGACGTTGCCTTGCGGCCACTGCTTGATCTCGACGTGACTGGCCTCGACGACAGGCTCTTGAAGCGGCGGCGTGTCGACACAGCCGACGAGCAGCGCGATCATGATCAGGCGCATCATCGCGTCACACACTCGAATCGAAGCTCGGGGTGCTGCGTCATCGTGTAGCCACTCAACGCAAGAGCGCGACCCACTCGGTCTCTAGTGACGCACTCCGTCGCCGTTTCGCGAACCCACCAGCACGGGGCGATCGGCTCCGAAGGATCGAGTCCGGGCTCGATACGCTCGATCCGACGCTCGGGCGCGCACTCTGGTACCGCACGCCAATGCCCACCGACGAGCGCCACGAGCAAGCACTCGTGATCGTACTCCGGCGTGCTCGGATCGCGATCGTCTGCATTGAGGCATGCGAAGCCACCCACCCACGAGTCGCCTGGGACCCAGGGAATCGCTTGCTCGTAATAGCCTGCGTCGAATGACGTGATGATCGAGAACGGGGACATCGCCTTGTAGTACTGGTCGAGGCGCGGGGCGCCCGTCGGGTAGATACCGCTGAGGAGCACGTCGCTTCGCCACGTGCCGTCGATCACGCGCTGCGTCCACTGGATGTACTCGCTGATGGCAAGCGGCGACGCGTCGTCGCTCGCGCCGACCGTGACGACCATCAGACCGGAGCGATCGCGAACGAGCTCCGAGCCCGTTTCGAGCGCACGCCGCGCAGCTTCGAGCGGTTGACTCGGACCGTCGCCGTTCGCGCCGACATTCATGAGCGCCGCAAGCTGATCGGCAAGCGTGCCGCTGTAGTTAGTTCGCCGTGTGTAGTCGAAGTCGTATGCAGTGGCGAGCCACGGCGTGGTCGCGCCGGGCAACCGTCGCAACCGGCCATCATTCGTGGCGACCGCGAGGCGCAGATCGATCCAGCGCTGCGTGTACCACTCGAGACGTCGTGCGAATCGCCCGGGCAGCGTGGCGAGCTGCTCTTGGTACGGCGTCATCGCGCGCGTATCGTCGACGACGATCAATAGATCGGTCTGCGCGCGCCGTGTCTCCGGTAGCACGAAGACTTCGACGCGACTCTGTTCGACGACCGGCTCGTGGAGCGGCGGTGTATCGACACACGCACTCACACACGCGAGAAGGAGAACGAGACACTTCATGGTTCTAGGTGCACGGAGGTTGTCTCCTCCGTCACAGCAAACACTCGGCCAAACGCCGAGTGACGGCTTTCACGTGGTTACTTCGGCCGTGCAGCCAACGCCGTTGGCAGAGAGTCACCGTCGTCGTGCTACATTTTTTATCGTGACGAGCACACCAGCACCGGGGGCGGTGCATCGGGTGTTAGTGCTCGGGCCCGACGACGAGGCTCGACGAGCACTGCACATGCTCGTCGCAAAACGCGGCTATACGGTTGCCGCAGCCGGTGAGCTCGACACCGCGAAGAAACACTTCGCCGCGAGCGACTGTGATGTCGTGCTCGCGGTGCCGGAGCTCGCGACGCAAGTGTGCGCGCTTAGCGACGTGCCGCCCGTGATCGCCGTGGTGCGCACACGCGATGTTGCGCTCGCGCTGTCGCTGCTCGAGTCGGGCGTCGACGACATCATTACTGAACCGATCGACGATCTCGCGGTCGCGCTCGCGCTTCGCCACGTGGTGCGCCGCAAGCGACCCGACGCGCAGAGCGCGAACGGCAACGGCGCGTCGACTGGTAACGGCAGCGGCAACGGCAAAGGGTTTCTCGCCGCGCCCGACATCATCGGCGACGGCGCGCTGATGCAGAAGTTGAAGACCACGATCCGCGTCGTCGCGCCGACACGCACGACCGTGCTGATTCAGGGCGAGAGCGGTACGGGCAAGGAGCTCGTTGCGCGCGCGATTCACGATGCGTCGCCCCGGCGGACCCAGCGGTTCGTCGCGATCAACTGCGCGGCGATTCCGGCAACACTTTTGGAGACCGAGCTGTTCGGCCACGTGCGCGGTGCGTTCACCGATGCGGTGCGCGACAAGCCGGGCTTGTTCGAGGATGCCGACGGCGGAACACTGTTTCTCGACGAGGTCGGCGAGCTGCCGATGCCACTGCAGGCGAAGCTTTTGCGCGCGCTGCAAGAGTCGGAGATTCGGCGCGTCGGCGACTCGGCATCGATCAAGGTCGACGTTCGGCTGATCGCAGCGACGCTGCGCGATTTGTCGGCCGAGGTCGAAGCGGGGCGGTTTCGCGAGGACCTCTATTACCGGCTCAACGTGCTGCCGGTGCCGGTGCCCGCATTGCGCGATCGAACCGAGGACATTCCGCAGCTTGTGCGGTTCTTCGTCGGGCGCCACGCCGCGCGGCATCACCGCAATGTCGAGGTGTCGGACGCGGCGGTCGACGTGTTGGCGCAACAACCGTGGCCGGGAAACGTGCGGGAGCTCGAGAATGTCATCGAGCGAGCACTCGTGCTCTCCGACGGGCCGGCAATTGATTTGGACTTCCTCACGACGGTGATGCACGTGCGGCCAGGTGCGAGCCACGCCGACGATCAGGAGCTATCCATCAAGAAGGCCACGCGATCGCTCGAGCAGGAGCTGATCCGGCGCGCGCTCGGAGTAACCCAGGGCAACCGGACAAACGCAGCAAAGCTGCTCGAAATCAGCCACCGCGCGCTACTCTACAAGATGAAGGAGTACGGCATTTCCTGAGGAGCGTCTCCCCTTACGTAAGCGCGCGCGTTTTTGGAGTTTGCGCCGCGGCATGACAAAATTTTCAGCCGCAGGAGTTCAATGGCGAAACAGTGCATCGGGCTAGACATCGGTTCTTCCGCCGTGAAGGCCGTGCAGCTCAAACGAAAAGGCTCGAGCTGGGCGCTGCAAGCGTTCGGCATGCAGCCTCTCGTGCCGCAAACGATCGTCGATGGGACGATCATGGATCAAGGCGCGGTCACCGATGCGATTCGTCAGTTGTGGAGCCGGCTGCGGCTCAAGACCAAGGACGTCGCGATCGCGATCGCGGGTCACTCGGTGATCATCAAGAAGATCACCGTGCCGATGATGAAGCCCGAAGAGCTCGCGGCGAATATTCGCAACGAAGCAGAGCATCACATTCCGTTCGGTCGCGATGATGTCGAGATCGATTATCACGTGACGAATCCGATGACGGCGAGCGGTCAGACGGAGCTGTTGCTCGTCGCCGCGAAGAAGGAAGTCGTTTCGGATTACGTGCAGGTCGTGCGCGACGCGGGGCTATCGCCGCAGGTGGTCGACGTCGCCGCGTTCGCGAGCCAGAACGGATTCGAGGCGAATTATCCGCTCGATCCGCGCGAGACGGTCGTGCTGATCAACATCGGCGCCGCGATCTCGAACATCAACATCGTGCGCAGCGGCGTGTCGCTGTTCACGCGCGACGTGACGATCGGCGGCAACGCGTTCACCGAAGAGATCCAGAAGCAGATGGGCATCGCGGCCGACGAGGCCGAGGCGTACAAGGTCGGCGGTACGCAGACCGAAGACGGCGTCGTGCCGCAAGAAGTGATTCGCGTGATGGAAGGTGTGTCGGAGGTGATGGCCGGCGAGTTCCAGCGCTCGCTCGACTTCTTCCTCGCGACGACCGCCGACGCGAACGTCACGCGCATCGTGCTCGCGGGTGGCAGCTCGAAGGTCGCGTCGCTACACCGCGCGATCGAGCGCCGCTCTCGCCTGCCGCTCGAAGTCGCCGATGCGTGGAGACGCGTCGAGATCGATCCCACGCTCGACCGGACGTACTTGGCCGCGCACTCGCCCGAAGCGTTGATTGGCGTCGGGCTGTCGATGCGCGCGCAGGGAGACAAGTAGTCCGATGATCAAGATCAACCTCCTCCCGCAAAAGCGCGCGAAGCGAGCCGGCATCTCGTCGGTGTCGCGCGAGCCGGGCACGAAGGACATCTTGGTCGGCGTGGTCGGTCTCGCGATCGCAGCCGTTGCGATCTTCGCGATCGTCGACGCGCCTCGTCGCTCGCGGATCACGGCGCTGCGCGAGAGCAGTGCTCAGCTCCAGCAGGAGATCGACGCGAAGAAAAAGCAGCTCAAGGGCTTCGACGAGCTCAAGAAGGCAATCGCCGACGCCGACGAGCGCGCGAAGGCGATCAACCGCCTGAACCAGGCCAGGGTCGTGCCGGCGAACGTACTGCACGAGCTCAGCCAGATCCTGTCGAGCGTCGGTCCGACGATGACCGAGGAGATGGCGAAGAAGACCGGCACCGGCGCGGAGAGCGATCCGAACAAGCGGTTCGACCTCGCGTGGGATCCGACCCACGTGTGGATGACGGGCTTCACCGACAACAACGCGAAGGACGGCACGTTCAAGCTCGAGGGCGGCGCGCAGGCGCAGATCGACATCATCCAGCTGTCGAAGCGGCTGCAGGCGTCGGTGTACTTCGAGCGCGTTTCGCAGCAGTCAGAGGAACGACTGACGGACCGCGAAACCGGCATCACGTTCTACAAGTTCGTGATCACCGGAAAGGTGGCCTACTAATGGCGTTCGGAGCTGACTTCGCGCGCATGCCGACGCGCCAGAAGGTGATGGTCTTCGTGCTGATCGGCGGCCTGCTCGGCGCGCTGTACTGGCAGTTTGTCTACAAGGGGCTCGAGGCCGACCTCACCGCGGCGCAGAACGAGAACAAGAGCAAGAAGGCGCTCAACAAGAAGCTCGAGGCCGACATCCCGGAGTTCGAGCGGCTCAATACGGACATGGCCAGGCTCACGCGGATCATCGAAGAGAACCAGAAGGCGTTGCCGTCCGAGGCCGAGCTGCCTGCATTCTTCGAGACGCTCAATCGCAAGATCCTCGAGTCGGGGATCGAAGTGATCCGCAGCAAGCAGGGCAAGGAAGAGCCGATCGAGACGTTCTACAAGGTGCCGATCGAGTACGAGATTCACGGCACGTACGTGCAGATCAAGAAGTTCTTCGCGTCGCTCGTGCCGAAGAAGAAAAAGCCGGGCCTGCAGGTCGAGCCGGTGCCGGGCGAGCAAGCCGTCGAGGAACGCGAGCGCATCGTGTCGATCGAGAACCTCGTGATGAGCGCGCCGTTCGTGCGCAATCGCGAGATCCGATTGACCGCGAAGTTCACCGCGTCGACGTATCGCCAGGAAGAGAAGAAGGACCCAGCGGCCAAGCCGGGCGCTGCGCCCGCCAAGCCCGGTGCTGCACCTACGTCGCCGGCAGCGGCGGGAACGCCGAAAGGCGCGAAGGCGATGACCGAAGAGGCGATCGACAAGGGCGACAAGAAAGATCGCGACGCGGCCGGCGTCAACGAAGCCAAGACGCCTGCGTCGGGTGTCGAGCGCATGAAGGAGGGCAAGTAATGCGCTGGCAAGCTCTCGTCGTCGTGTCGCTGTTCGCCGCGGCGTGCGGCGACGATCCGCCTCCACCACCGCCGAAGAAAGCCGGTGGTCCCGGCGGTGCCGCCGCGAAGGGTGCAAAGCCGCCCAAGCTGCTGCAGCCGCGCCCGCACGTCGAAGATCGCGTGACGTGTCCCGAGATCGAGAAGGCGACGGGAACGAAGTGCGAACCGGCGACGCCGTCCTGCGAAGTGGGTCTCTACTGTTTGCCGGTCAAGGGCGGCGGCAACTTCTGCGAGCCGTGCCCGGAGCGCGACAGCATCCGCCACGAGTTCAAAGACCGTGACTTCGTCGCGGACCAAGTTCGCGACCCGTTCCAGTCGTTCATCATTATCCAGAAGGGCCTCGAGGCCGAGCCGAGCAAGCGCATCGAGGGTCCGTGCAACCGGACCGAGCAGTTCATCGCGGGCAACTACTCGTACCTCGGTCTCAGGCTCGTCGGTATCGTGTCGAAGGGCACCCAGCGCAAGGCGCTGATGATGGATCCGGGCAACCTCGGGCACATCATTCGCCGCGGCGACTGCGTCGGCAAAGAGAAGGCCGTCGTCAAAGACATCGGCCCGGGCTTCATTAACTTCGTCGTCCAGCCCGATCCCCAGGACAAGACGCCGAATCGCATTCCCGAGGAGCGCTCGATCCAGCTCCATCCCAAGGGCTTGCAGGTCGCACCGCAATCGCAGCCCGATGGGACCAGCGCGCAACCGGCCGCGCCGATCGTGGCGCCCCCGACCCAACCGCCGCCACCGCCGCCGGCACAGTGATGGCCGCCTCGCCGGCGCCAGCCTGATCGAAAATTTGTGATCTGAGCGCGCGCCGGGCGACAATTTTTTTTGCGCGCGGCTGACCGCGGGCGAGCAGCATCTCTCGCGATGCAGCGCCCGTCGTTTGTCCGCGTTGCGCAGGAGTCGCATGACCAAGAACCCGAAATACTGGATCGCCGCAGTCGCAGTGATCGCCGCGATGGGCACTTCGCCGCCCGCGTATGCGAACGCAAAGAACGAAGTGCGCGCGGTCTCATTCGACGAATCAGGCGGGATCACACGCGTGCACGTTCGCGGCGCAACGACGCCGACGTTCACCGTGTACAAGCTCGAGCGACCCAGTCGCGTCGTCATCGATCTACCGCAGGCTCGACTCGCCGAGTCGATGCGTGGTCACGAGAGCGCGGCGGTATTTACGGCGAACACGTGGGCAGTCTCGACGATCGCGGCGCAGCAACTCGACGACGGCGCTGTGCGCGTGATCGTTACGTTGGCGCGGCCCGGTCGCTATGACGTCAAGACCGACGGCAACGAGGTCGTGGTGATGGTGATGCCGCGCGATCCGGCGCCGAAGACGGCAAACCCAGCCGACATGGCTCGCATGCAGGCGGAGAGCGAGCAGGCGAAGAAGCAAGCGCAGGCGGCAGACCAAGCGCGCCTGGCAGCCGAGAAGTCGAGCGAAGCAGCCAACGTGACCGCAAAGCAGAGCCGCGCCGAGGCGGATGCATCGCGTGCCGAGGCCGAGCGCCTGCGCAAAATGGCGGCCGAGCAAGCTGCGAAAGCAGAAGCGGCACAACGCGCAGTCGACGAGGCGAAGAAGCAGCTCGCGCGGAATGCGACGAGCGCGGCGGATGTGCAGCGCGCGCAGCAGCTCGCGCAGGCGGCGAAGAACGAAGCGGCGCGCGTCAAGGCGCAGGCGGCGAAGGCGACGGGCGATGCCGAGGCGGCGAAGCTCGCGGCGCAGCGTGCACAGGTCGAAGCCGAGCGGATGAAGCTCGCGGCGGAACAGGCGCGGCGCGATGCGTTGGCCGAGGCGGCGAGCGCGAAGGCGGAAGCGGCGAAAGCGCGCAACGAGATGGCGCGCACGCAGGCCGATGCCGCGAAGGCGCGCGAGGAGATGGCACGTTCGCAAGCGGATGCCGCGAAGGCACGCGAGGAGATCGCGCGGTCGCAGGCCGATGCGCTCAAGACGCGGCAAGAGATCGCGCGGGGGCAGGCGGAAGCGACGAAGGCGCGAGAAGAGATGGCGCGCACGCAAGCGGAGGCTAATCGCGCGCGTGCCGACATCGCGCGGACGCAAGCGGAGGCGACCAAAGCGCGCGAGGAGATGGCGCGTACGCAAGCGGAGGCGACCAAGGCGCGCGAGGAGATGGCGCGTACGCAAGCCGAGGCGACCAAGGCACGCGAGGAGATCGCGCGTTCGCATGCTGAAGCGACCAAAGCCCGTTCGGACATGGCGCGCACGCACGCGGAGGCGACCAAGGCGCGCGAGGAGATCGCGCGTTCGCAGGCTGAAGCGACCAAGGCGCGCTCCGATATGGCGCGTACGCAGGCCGAGGCAACCAAGGCGCGCGAGGACATGGCGCGTACCCAGGCCGAGACCCAGCGCGCACGCGCAGAAGCAGCGCAGAAGCAGCTCGAGATCACGAAAGCGCGCGAAGAAGTCGCCCGCTCACGCGCAGAGGCACAACGGGTGGCGGAGGAGATCGCGCGCAAGCAGCTGGAAGCGACGAAGGCGCGCGAAGAAATGGCGCGCACGAAGGCCGACGCCGACAAGGTGCGTGCCGAGATCGCGAAGAAACAGGCCGAGGCCAACCAGGCGCGTGCGGACATGCTGCGCACGCAACAGGAAGCCGAGCGTGCGCGGGCCGATCTGGCGAAGGCACAGGTCGACGCGCAGGCCGAAGCGACGAAGGCGCGCGAGGACATGGTCCGCACGCAGGCGGAAACCCAGCGCGCACGCGCAGAAGCGGCGCAGAAGCACCTCGAGATCACGAAGGCGCGTGAAGAAGTCGCCCGCGCGCGCGCAGAGGCGCAGCGGGTGGCGGAAGAGATCGCGCGCAAGCAGCTCGAAGCGACGAAGGCGCGCGAAGAAACCGCGCGCACGAAGGCCGACGCCGACAAGGTGCGCGTCGAGATCGCGAAGAAGCAAGCCGAGGCCAA
>DATDCH010000602.1:0-2957 GCA_036524455.1 Kofleriaceae bacterium
TCTCAAAGCTCGCCGCACACCGCCGACGTCGCGCAAGTCCATGCTCATCGCCGGCGGTGTCGTCGTGTTCGTCGGCAGCGTGCTCGTCGCGTACTTCGCGACGCGCAAGCACGACACGCGCGCGAAGGCGGCCGCGGGCGACACCACCGCCGTCGCCGGCGCGCCCGACGCGCGTAGCGCGCCTGCACCCGACGCAACGCACGCCGACGATCCATGGACGACATCCGCGGATCCCGATCTGTCGCCGATCATCAAGGCGCACACGGGCGAGCCGCCCGACGCCGCCGTCGCGACGCGATACAAGGTCACGATCGTCGGCGTGCCGCGTGGCTTCACACTGTACGCGAACGACACGCGCACCGTGAGGAGCTCGATCTTCGTCGACGCCGGCGAGCGCCTCGAGATCGAGATCTGGAGCCACGACCGCAGCGAGCTGTTGTTCAAGAGGTCGTTGCGACCGGACCGCGACGAACGGATCGACGTTACCGTGCGCAAGCTGAGCGACTGTCCCGCGGGTGCGAAGGCGTGCCGGAAGGCGTACTGCGACGCTCACCGCGGCGACGCGGCGTGTCCGAGCGACAATGACGTGCTCAGTCCGTTCGACTAGCTACCGGCGCTCGTCGCGCGGTTGTTCGCGTCGATCACCGCGGTGGTCGCGGCGCCGAGCTTCTCGGCGATCTTCGCCTGCGTCGGCGGCGCGGTGTCGGGCACGGGCCACATGCGAATCGTGCCGTCGTACGACGCGGTGACAACTTCGGTTGGCGAGCGCCACGCGACGCGATCGACGGCGTGCGCGTGACCGCGCAGCACGCGACTGCGGCCGGTCGCGAGCTCCCAGATCCGGATCGTCTTGTCGTAGCTCGCCGACGCGATCTGGGTGCCGTCGGGCGAGAACGCGACGTCCATGACGAGATCCGTGTGACCGCGCAGCACGACGACGCTGCGGCCTCGCGCATCCCACACGCGCACGGTGCGATCGCCCATGCCGCCCGCGATGCGCTCGCCGTCGGGCGACACTGCGAGGCGCGCGGCCGCGTAGCCTTCGGTCGGTAGATTGATCGCCTGCTTGCCGTCGACGAGGAGCAAGCCGCGATCGCAGCGCTGCACGAGGAGGCGATCGCGGACTTTTTCGAATTGCGCCCACTGGCCACACCAGCCCGGACCGGTGCCGAGCGTTTCGGCGGTGCCATCGGGCCTCAGCATGATCGCGGTATCGCCGACCTGCGCGGCGACGCGCCGATCGGCTGCGACCGCGAAGCCGCGCACCGGCACGTCGCCTTCGACGAGGAGCGTGCTCGTGCCGGTCGTGATGTCCCACTTGCGCAGCGTGCCGTCGAGCGAGCCGGAGTACAGCTCCTTGCCGTCGCGGCTCCACTCGACATGCGTGATGAAGTCTTTGTGGCCTTTGAGCGTGAGCGGCGGTCCGCTGCGGCGGCGCAGCTCGATGTTCCAACCGAGACTCGCTGCGGCGAGTAGCTCGCCATCGGGCGAAGGCACACCGACCGAGAGGCCTTGCTTCGCGAACAGCAGCTCGCGCTTGCCGCTCACGAGATCCCAGCGCGCGATGCCGGCCTTCGTTGCCACCGTCGCGCGATCGGCTTTGACGTCCATGTCGTAGATCTCGGCGCCTTCGCCGAGCACCTCAGCGCCGCTGCGATCGATCGGCCACACGCGCAGGCTGCCATCGAGCGAGCTCGTCGCGACCGTCTTTTCGTCGGGCGAGAACCGCGCGCGATAGACGTCGTCGTCGTGGCCGCGCAATACGATCGACGACGCATCGGCGATGTTCCACACGCGCGCGGTGCCGTCGTCACTCGCGGTGAGCAGCGTGCTGCCATCGCGCGTGAACTGGGCGTTGTAGATCGTGTCGGTGTGACCGCGGAGCTCCTTGACCTGGCGCGTGGCGAGATCGACGAGTGGAATGTCGCGCAGGTGCCCGATGAGCGCGACCTGCTTGCCATCCGGCGACCACAACACTTCGTTGAGCTTGCTGTCGTAGCTCGCGAGCCTGGTCAGTGCGCCGCCCGTGAACGGCACGGTCCACACGCCCGCGCTGTCCTGCACGATGACGGTGTCGCCATTCGGGGACAGTGCGATGAAGCCGATGCTGTTCGCGGTCTGCGCGACGACACGCGTGCCGTTGTCGCCGAGCACCGCGACTTGGTTCGGCGCGATCTTGCCGATGCGCCGCGACCAGTCGTTGCTCGCGACTGCGATGCGCACCGTCGACTCGGGACCGAGCTTGGTCACGACACCGTCGAGGCTGAGCAGCTCGGCGACGCCGTCGCGATCGATCACGACGCGCTTGCCGTCGGGATGGAACGCCACCATCGTCACGGGCCGGCCGCGCTCGGCGAGCACCTTCTTGACGCCGCCGTCGCGGAGCGGCCACGCGATCACGTCGCCGAGACCGCCGCCGGTGACGAGCGTGCTGCCGTCGGGCGACACCGCGACGGCTTCGATCGGCCCCATGCCGCGGCCGAGCTCGCGCACGCGACCGGTGGCGACGTCGTACGAGCGCAGCTTGCCGTCGCGCACCGCCGCGAACAGCGTCTTGCCGTCGGGCGAGAACGCGAGATCGAACACCCAGTCGCCGGGACGGAACACGTGGCGCGCGGCGCCGAGCGCGAACGCTTCGTCCATCACGTCGACGACGTGCATGCGATCGGCATCGGTGACCGGATGGAGCTTGAGCCAGGCGAGCGCCGCGGTCGGATCCTTGCGCAGCGAGGTTTCGGCCTGGACGAGCACGAGCTCGCGCTTGCGATCCTCGGCGTGTGCGCGAGCCTCTTCGGCGCGAGCGCGTTCGCCGCGTGCGATGTCGCGCTCGGTGACGACACTGCGGAACGACTCGACGCCGACTGCCGCGAGCGCGATCGTGCTCGCGACCGCCATCACGACGACGCCGCGATGCTGCGCGAGCTTTTTGCGGACGAGCTGCAGCGTCGTGTACGAGT
>DATDCH010000603.1:0-15217 GCA_036524455.1 Kofleriaceae bacterium
CACGACCGCATCGGCGTCGAACCGGGTGCCGTCGTGGAAGCTGACGTGCGAGCGCAGGTTGAACGTCCAGCGCAGGCCATCGTCGGAGACTTGCCAGAGGGTGGCGAGCCGGGGCTCGATGTCGGTCGTGCCGGCCTGCCAACCGACGAGCCCTTCGAAGATGAGCTCGCCGACTTCGATCGATTCACTGTCCGTCGCCCGGACCGGATCTAGTGAGATCACGTCCGCGGCCTGGGCGACGACAAGTGCGCCCGGATCGCGGCGATGGCGCAGCGTCTCGCGTTTGGCGTCGCAGCCCACCGCGAGACCCGCGAGGGTTGCCGTTAGCGCCAACACCCTCATTACGGCTGAATCGTACCATTCGCCCGCAGCAATTGACTCTGGGTTCTCACTGACTTAGCGTCCGCTGAATCTACGAAGGGGAGCGACCGTCCAATGCGCCTGCTTGTGACCGTTATTTCGACTGCATTACTCATCTCCGGCGCCGGCTGCAGCATCGGCGAAAACCTCGCGTTCAAGTCAACGTCGAAGATTCTGACGCGCGCACAGCCCAGTCTCCAGATGGAGGCGGACTACGAAATGGCGCGCCAGGCGATCCCCGGCGCGCTCAAGACCGTCGAAGGGTTCTGGGTCGCGGGCCCGCCCGACGACGCGCGCGAACGGCTCGAGCGCATCCTCACCGAGGGCTACTGCCAGTACGGCACCGGCTTCGTCGAAGATGACTGGGAGGTCGCGAAGTTCGCGAAAGACATCCCGGCGATCGAGTATCACAACAACCGCTCGACGAACATTTTCACCCGCTGCTTGAACTTCTCGCTCAAGCTCCTCGGCAAGCGCTGGCAGAAGGAAATCTTCGAGACGCCGGAAGTCGTCGCGAAGCTGATCAAGGACACCGGCAAGGGCGATCGCTTCGAGCTCATGTTCGCCGGCGCCGCGCTCGGTGGCCTCGTCAATCACAACCTGACGCGTGTCGAGATGATCTCGTACCTCGGCACCGTGCAGGCGATCATGGAGCGCGTCGTCGAGATCGATACCAAGGGCGGCCCGCCGAAGAACAAGGCGCATGCCGCACTGCCCCATCTCGCACTCGGCATGATCCACTCGGCCCGCGGCAAGGCGATGGGCGGCGATCCGGAGGCGGCCAAGGCCGCGTTCGAGCGCGCGCTCGCGATCACCGAGGGGAAGTTCTTGCTCGCACGGACCTTGATGGCATACCGCGTAGGCCTCCAGACCAACGACCAGAAGTTCTTTCACGAACATCTAGTGAAGGTCCTGGAGACTCCGCCGTCTATCTGGCCCGAGCAGCGCCTCGCCAATGAAATCGCTCACCGCAAGGCGCGTCGTTATCTCTCCCACGAGAAGGACATCTTCCAATGATCAGGTTGACCCATTTCCTATCGATCGCCGCTTCGATCGTCGTCGGGACCCTCGCGTCGGCCCAACCTGCGCACGCGGAGAACGTCGAGATTCGCCTCGCGACGCTTGCCCCGTCGGGTAGCCCGTGGATGGAGGTCCTTGGCAAGGCGCAAGCCGAGATCAAGGACAAGACGGCCGGCCGCGTCACGCTCAAGTACTACGAGGGTGGCCAGCAGGGCGACGAGCGCGACTTCGTGCGCAAGATCGGCCTCGGTCAGCTCGACGGCGCCGCGATCACGTCGATCGGCCTCGCGATGGTCGAGGAGTCGATCCGCGTGCTCGAGCTGCCGATGATGTTCCAGTCGGCCGAAGAGCTCGACTACGTCGCCGACAAGATGTGGCCCTACTTCCAGAAGAAGTTCGAGAAGAAGGGCTTCAAGCTCAACGACCGCGGTGAGGTCGGTTGGGTCTACTTCATGTCGAAGAACAAGGTGCAGTCGCTCTCGGACCTCAAGGGCCAGAAGCTATGGATGTGGGGCGACGACGCGCTTGTCGGCGCCATGTTCAAGAAGCTCGGCCTCAACGGTGTGCCGCTCGGCGTGCCGGAAGTCGACTCGGGCCTGACCAGCGGCAAGATCAACGCGTGCTACGGCTCGCCCATCGCGGCGGTCGCCCTGCAGTGGTACTCGAAGGTGAAGTTCATGACCTCGATGCCGATGAGCTACGGCATCGGCGCGACGGTCGTGTCGATGAAGTCGCTCAACAAGATCTCGGACGCCGACAAGAAGACGATCGAGACGATCGGCAAGGCCGCCTCGAAGAAGCTGCGTAAGGTGATCCGCAAGGCGAACGAGGACGCGAAGACCACGATGACCCGCAAGGGCATCACCGTCGTGCAGACGCCGGTCGCGATGGTCGCCGACTTCGAGAAGAACGCGCAGGAGGTCTGGAGGGAGCTCGTCGGCAAGGTCTACACGCAGGCCGAGCTCGACATGGTCCTCAAGTACCGCGACGAGCACCGCGCGAAGAAGGGCGGCAGCAAGACTGCCCCCGCGACGACGCCGTCGGCTCCCGAGACGAAGAAGGCCGCCGCCGGCCCGGCACCTGGGATGTAGTTTCCCGCAGCCCGTCTGTGGAAGCCGTGGCGATCGCCGCGGCTTTTTGTTTTCGGCTTGCATTTTCGGCGTGCATTTTCGGGCACCTGCGATTGCGGCTCGATCGCTGGGCCGCCTACCATCGCGACGTGGGTGCAAACAAAGACGACGACCCTCCGGGTCGGTCGCCGTTCCGTGACGAACACGAAGCCGCGCTGCAACGCGCCGACGCGCTGCAAGCCGAGCTCGATGCGGAGCGCGCGAAGGGGACCAAGAACGAGGCGCGGATCGGCGCGCTCGAGTCACAGCTGGCCGAGCAGCGCAGCCGGCTGACCGACATCGAGAAGAAGCTCGGTGCCACGTCGCATCCGGCGACGTCACCCGGTCCCGCCGCGAGTGAGCCGCCGCCTGACGCAGGCGCGCCCGCATCGCGCGACAGCTTGCTGTCGATGAGTGCCGAGATGACGTTCCCCGACGACGGCCAAGTGTCGCGCTACGTGCGCCTCGTCGACAACGGAGTCGGCCGGATCGAGCAAGGCCTGCTGTTCTTCCTGCTCGCAGCCATCGTACTCACGGCAGCGAGCGCGGCGCTTGCCGACAAGATCTTCGACATCCACCTCGGCCGCTGGTGGTTCACCGTCGTGCGCGGCGGCACGTTCACGATCGCGATGTTCGCAGCCGCGTTCGCGACGCACCAGCAGCGCCACCTCGCGATGGACCTGGTGTCGCGCCGCCTCACGCCGCGCAACCGACTCATCCTCGGCGCGGTGCTCAAGCTGTTCACGATCGCGATCGCGATCATCCTGCTGCGCAGCGGTCTGCACCAGCGCGACCATGTCGGCGGCACCGTCGAAGAGTTCGTCTCCGACAAGACGATCGTCACGATGATGCCGGTCGGCGCCGCGCTCATCATCCTCCACTCGTTCCTCCACTTCGTGATCGATCTCGATTACCTGGTGCGCGGAAAGCTGCCGCCCGAGCGGGCGAGGTCGGGGCACTAAGATGAAGCCTGGCAAAATCATCGGCCTCGCGCTCTCGGTGTTGACGTTCGCCGCGATCGGCTACTTCGTCAGCATCCCGGTCATGCTGCTCATGATCGCCTTCGTGTGCGGCGCACCGCTGTTCACGATCATGCTCGGCGCCGCTGCACTCGGCGCGATGAGCCTGGAGCGCTCGTTCAACTCGGAGTTCGACGGCATGGTCGAGCACGTGCTGCACGTGGGTCTCGGCGACCAGGTGCAGGTCATGTCGACGATCCCGCTGTTCATCTACGCGGGTTACTTGCTCGCCGAAGCCGGCACAGCCGACCGCCTCGTGCGGTTTGCGAACGCGGTGCTCGGCTGGATCCCGGGCGGCCTCGCGATCGTCACGATCGGCACGTGCGCCCTGTTCACCGTGTTCACCGGTGCATCGGGCGTCACGATCATCGCGCTCGGCGGCGTGCTGATGCCGTCGCTCGTCCGCGTCGGCTATCCCGAGCGGTTCTCGGTCGGCCTGATCGCGGGCACCGGCTCGGTCGGTTTGTTATTCCCACCTGCCCTACCGCTGTTCATCTACGGCACCGTCTACGGCCTCACCAACCTCGATCCCGAGATCTGGGACACGCGGCGGTTCCTGTTCGCAGGCGTGGTGCCCGGCATGGTGCTCATCGGCATGCTGTCGGCCGTCGCGGTGTCGGTCGCGATCTACAAGAAGCTGCCGCGCCAGAAGTTCGAGCTCGGCGAGCTGGGCAAGAGCTTCCTGCTCGCGCTACCCGAGCTGTTCGTACCGTTCGGCGTCATCCTCGGTCTCGCGAGTGGCATCGGGTTGCCCGAGATCGCGGCGCTGACCGTCGTCTACGTCGTCGTGCTCGAGGTCGGCGTGTCGCGCCTGCTCAACAAGATTGGGCTCGAGTGGGGCAAGGCGCTCGAGCCGAAGCTGCTGTGGACCACCACGCGTGAAGCGATGGCGATGGTCGGCGCGATCTTCATCATCATCTTCGCGTCGACCGCGCTGACGAACTTCATGGTCACCGCCGAGGTACCGAAGAAGCTCGTCGCGTGGACGCTCGAACACGTCGAGTCGAAGTTCGTCTTCCTGCTCGCGATCAACTTGATGTTGCTCGTCGTCGGCACAGTGATGGACATCTTCTCGGCGATCGTCGTCGTGCTGCCGCTGATCACTCCGATCGCGAAGGCGTACGGCATCGACCCGTATCACCTCGGCGTGATCTTCCTGCTCAACCTCGAGGTCGGTTACCTGCACCCGCCGGTCGGTCTCAACCTGTTCATCACGAGTGTGAAGTTCCAAAGACCGATCACAGAAGTGATGTGGGCGACCGTGCCGTTCCTGATCACGATGATCGTCGCCCTGCTCGTCGTCACCTATGTCCCCGCTCTGACCGTCGTACCGGAGGCCGAACGCACCGGCACGGTCACGAACATGGTGGTGATGATCCACACGGCGGCCGAGGAGCAACGTTCGGTCAAGGAAGTCACGATCGTCGACGCAGCGGGCAATCAGCTCAAAGACGCGAAGGGCCAAGCGATCGTCAGAAAGCTCTCCGACTGTGCCGCAGAAAAAGGCGAGTCGAAGCGTGACGTCTGCCAGTCTCTGTTCTTCGACGTATCGAACTGCAAGACCGACGCAGACGCGACCACCTGTGCGAACAAAGCGATCGCGGCGTGGACGGTGGCGAACCTCAACGGCGACGTGCTCGACCAGACCAAGGCGATCATCCTCATCACCGAAGTGCCGCTCGTGAACGCCGAGGGCGAGCCGGTCAAGGACAAGAAGGGCCAGCCGATCGTCAAGCAGCTCGCCGAATGCGACAAGCAAAGCGGCACGGAGCTCGAGACCTGTCGCGACCTGTTCATCAGGACGTCGAACTGCAAGATCATGCCGCCCGACGACGGCAACATCGAGGCATGCGTCGCCGAGAAGGCCGGGGAGTGGGTCGACGAACACATGAGCAGCGACTGAGGAGCGTTTGAGCCCCGCGGTCGCGCTCATCAAGACGATCCGTCCGCACCAATGGGTCAAGAACCTGTTCGTCGCTGCGGCGCTCGTGTTCTCGCGCCATCTGACCGACCTCGAGTATCTGGCGCGGACCGGCGTCGCCGTGCTCGCGTTCTGTATGCTGTCGGGCGCGGTCTACGCGTTCAACGACGTACGCGACGTCGAAGCCGATCGCGCACACTCGAACAAGATGCATCGCCCGATCGCGTCGGGCGCATTGTCCGAGCGCGCCGCACTGACCGCGGCGATCGTGCTCGCGGTCACCGCGCTGGTTGGCTGCCTGTTCTTGTCGTGGAAGCTCGCCGCGATCGCCGGGCTCTACCTCGCCCAGAACATCGCCTACTCGCTCAAGCTCAAACAGATCGCGTTTATCGACGTTGGCGTGATCGCCAGCGGGTTCATCCTACGCGTGCTCGCAGGCGCCGCCGCGATCGACGTGCCGGCCTCCGGCTGGCTGCTCATCTGCACCGCCCTGCTCGCCACGTTCCTCGGCCTCGGCAAGCGCGCGCACGAGCTCGCATGGGCCGAGCGCACCGGCAAGACGCACGAGACGCGCGCGTCGCTGGCCGGCTACCGCATCCCGGTCGTGCGCGCCGCGATGTTCGTGATCGGCATCGTCACGTGCGCCGCCTACCTCGCGTACACGGTGGACCCGCACACGGTCGCGTTCTTCCACACCGACAGGCTGCCGTACTCTGCGCCGTTCGTGGCGCTCGGGATCCTGCGCTACCTGTCGCTCGCACTGTGGTGGCCCAAGGACGAATCGCCGACGGAGGCGATGTTGAAGGACCCGTGGTTCCTGCTCAACCTCGCCGCCGCGGGGGCAACGGTGCTCTACATCATCTACGGCTGAACAGCGCCGCGCCTCACGCCGGCTGTTGCGCCGGCTCCGCGCGACCCAAGATGCGATCGATCTCGGCGCCGAGTTGTTCGGCCGTGTACGGTTTCTCGAGGAAGCCGTCGGCACCCGTGTCGAGCAGATCCTGTGCAGCCAGGTCGGCAGCGTAGCCGGAGACGAGCAGCACCGGCGTGCGCCCGAGCTTGCGCAGCGCGCGATAACACTCGGGCCCGGGCAGTTTCGGCATCACCATGTCGAGCAGCACGAGCACGATCTCTTTGCGGCGTTGTTTGTAGATCTCGACCGCTTGCTCGCCGTCGCCAGCGGTGACCGCGGTGAGACCGAGTTGCTCGACGAGCCGCGCGGTCGCGGTGCGCACAACCGGCTCGTCGTCGACCACGAGCACGACTCCCGGCGCGCGCGTCTTCGACGTCGGCTCGCCCGCCGGGAGCGCGGGGCTCGCCTCACTCGCCGGGATGTAGATCGTCATCGTCGTGCCGGCGCCGAGCGTGGTGTCGGCCGTGATCGAGCCACCGTGCGCCTGCACCGCACCGAACACCATCGCGAGGCCGAGGCCGGTGCCCTTGCCGAGCGGCTTCGTCGTGAAGAACGGTTCGAACGCGCGCCGCTTGGTCTCGGTATCCATGCCCGCGCCGGTGTCCTTGATCCCGAGCTTCGCGTAGCGGCCGGCGGGTAGACCTTCGACCTCGCCGACGTCGAGCTCGACCTCGTCGGTCGTGATCGTGACCGTGCCGGTGCCGCTCATCGCATCGGCGGCGTTGAGGCAGAGGTTGAGCAGTACTTGACCGAGCTGCGCCGGATCGCCGTCGATGATCGTCGGCGGACCGTCGCTGCGCTCGACCAAGATGTTCTTGCCGAGTGTGCGCTGCAATAGCGGGGTCATGTCGTCGAGCACGGAATGCAGCAGGATCGGCCGCCGGCGATACGCACCGCGCCGCGAGAACGCGAGCAAGCTGCGGGTGAGCGCCGCGCCGCGCTCGGCTTCTTGGCGGATGCGCGCGAGATCCGCTTTGACGTGCTTGTCCTTGGCCTCGGCGTAGAGCACCTCGGCGAACGCGAGGATGCCGCCGAGGATGTTGTTCATGTCATGCGCGAGACCGGCGGCGAGGGTGCCGACCGCATCGAGCCGCTGCGCGTGCACGAACTGATCGCGCAGCTTCTCGCTCTCCGCTTGCGCGCGCTTGCGTTCGTCGAGCTCGCGCTCCAGCTGAGTCGCAGTGTCTTCGACCTCGAGGCGATGCGTCTCGGCGGTGATCGTCCACCGGCGGCCCCAGATCTGCATGACGAGCGCGATCAGCCACTCGCCGACGATCGCGATCGGGTAGATCGGTGCATCGCCGGCGGCGAGCGACAGCGGCACGGCGATCGCGACGACCGGCGCGCTGACGATCATCGTCAACCGCGTGTCGACCAACACCGCAACCGTCGCGACCTCGAGCATCATCGGCAGCACGAGCGTGGCGTTGTCCGTCATCACGTACGACGACAGTGTGGTGATCGGCGCCACCAGCCATGTCATTGCTGCGACGACGTGCACGAAGCTTCCGTGGATCATCCGCCGGCGCAGCGCAACGTACATGACAATCGCGAACGTCAGCATCGCGGCGTTGATGAACAACACGGTCGCGGGCAGCGGGATTCCGATCGGCGCGCTGACGACGAGCGATCCGCCGATGCCGAAGATCACGATCGGCAAAAAGATGCGCAGTCGATCGTACGCGAGCCGCTCGAGCTGAAGTTCGACTTCCGGCCGCAGCCTCTCCCGCCGCCAGAGCTTCACTTGCGCTTCCGCTCGCGCAGGGCGGCGAGTCGCTCCGCGAGCTCGCGTTCGAAGCCGGAGTCACTCGGCTCGTAGATCTTGGCCCCTTGCAGCTGCTCTGGCAGGTAGTCCTCCGGCACGTACGCCCCCTCGAAGTCGTGAGGATATTTGTAACCCGTGCCTTCGGCACGCGGCCATCGATCTCCTGGGCCCTCGGCGCGGCTGGCCGCGTTCGAACCCGGCCGCAACTGACTAGGCACCGGCAACGCACCATGTTCTTTGACGAGCCTGCGCGCGTTTGCGTACGTCGTGAGTGCGCGATTCGATTTCGGTGCGAGCGCGAGATATGTCACCGCTTGCGTCAGCGGCAGCACGCCTTCCGGCAGCCCGACGAGCTCGAACGCGGACAGCGCGGAGGTCGCTACGACGAGCGCCTGCGGATCGGCGTTGCCGACATCCTCGGCCGCGAAGATCACCATGCGACGAATCACGAAGCGCGGGTCTTCACCGGCCTCGAGCATGCGCGTCATCCAATAGACGGCGGCATCGGGATCCGAGCCGCGCATGCTCTTGATGAACGCCGACACGACGCCGTAGTGCTCGTCGCCCGCCTTGTCGTAGAGCAAGCTCTTGCCCTGTGCGGCTTCCGCGACGTGCTGCGCCGTGATCGGTTGGCCGTCGCCGGCGAGCGCGGCTGCAACTTCGAGCACCGAGTAGAGGCGCCGGGCGTCACCGGCGGCAGCGGCCACCACCTGCGCCGTGACTTCCGGATCGATCGTCGCGTCCATCGCGCCGAGCCCACGCTCGCGATCGGCAAGCGCACGGGTCACCAGCTGCGCGAGCTCGTCATCGGCCAGCGCTTCGAGGCGCACGATCCGGCAGCGCGACAGCAGCGCGGCGACCACGCCGAAGCTCGGATTCTCGGTCGTTGCACCAACGAGCGTGACCGTGCCGGCCTCGACGTGCGGCAGCAGCGCGTCCTGCTGGGTCTTCGAGAAGCGATGGATTTCATCGATGAACAGCAGCGTGCGCGCGCCGAACTGGTCGCGCCGCTCGCCCGCCTTCGCGATCGCTTCGCGCACCTCTTTGACCCCCGCCTCGACCGCCGACAGCCCCACCAGCTCGGCCTTGAGCGTCTCGCCCAGCAGGCGGGCCAACGTGGTCTTTCCGCTCCCGGGTGGTCCCCACAGGATCAATGACGGAATGGCACGGCCGGGTACCAAGTTAGACAAAATGCGTCCCGGACCGACCAGATGCGCTTGGCCAACGAGCTCGTCGAGGGTGCGCGGCCGCATCCGCTCGGCCAGGGGCTGGCCGACGTGTCGCTTGCGAGCAGATTGCGCAAAAAGGTCCATTTGCCGGCCGATTTATACACACATGTGGTCCTGCGACTACGAACCCGCAGCCTGGGGACACCACACCCGGCAAATCTACCTACCGGTCACTCGCAGCGCGTCGGGATTTCCATTCGTTAACCACCCGCCTCCCGTGGCACGCCGGCTGCTTTACGGACGATCATGCTGGTCGAGACGATGTTTCAGTATCGCACCCTCATCGGGAAGTGCGAGCTGGGCTGTGGTCTCGATTGGGACGAGATCGATCTCGTCACCCGGATCGAGCAGGCATTTGCGGCCGAGCGCAAAGACGGGCGCAGGTATCGCCGCCAAGTGGTCGAGCTCACCGCGATCATGCGCGGAGACATGATCAATGATCGCGTCGAAGTGATCGAGATCGGTCCCGGCGGCCTGGTGTGTCGCGATGCGCCGTTCGTCGCGAAGGGCGAGATCATCGAGATCGTGCTCGACGACGGCGAGAACAGCTATCGATTCCGCGCGCGCGGTGTGTGGCTGCGCGAAGACGGCGATCACTATCGCGTCGGTCTCGCGTTCGAAGGCATGCCGGTGTGTCTGCACAAGGTGCAGATCAGCCCGCACGTCGGCGACGTCGTCGACAAGATCGCGAACGCAGCGTAACGCGCTCTATCGAGTGAGCAGGCGCTGCGCGAGGTGCATCGTGCGCGGTGGCAGGGTCTCGCCGCGCCATGCGATCGCGCGCGCGAGCACGAGCGCCTTGTCCGCGGCATTGAGCTGCGGGCGCTGTGCGAACAGGCGCTTGCCCATCGACTCGATCTTGTCGAGGATGCGCATGCCGCCGTGCCACGTCAGCGCGAGCTCGACCGCGAGGTCCGAGCCGACGATGTCGACGAGTGGCCGCGCACGCTCGAACAGCGAACGCGCACGCGCGACTTCGTAGCGCACCAGGTTGCCGACCGCGGGGCTGACGCGCCGCGTGGCGATATCGTTCTCGCTGACGCCGAAGTGGCGAAGATCCTCGGCCGGCAGATACACGCGGCCGCGTTCCCAGTCCGACGGCACGTCTTGCACGAGGCGCGAGATCGCGAGTGCGGTCGCGAGATCCTCGGCGTACGCGTGCAGCTCGGGCGCGCGATAGCCGCCGATGTAGAGCAGCAGCCGGCCGATCGGCTCGGCGGCCTGTCGCGTGTACGAGAGCAGCTCGTCGAACGTCGCGTAGCGCTTGCGCTCGAGATCGGTCCGGAAACCAGACAGCATCTCGGTGAACTCGGTGATCGGCAGCGCGAACTTGTCGACGGTGTCGGCGAGCGCGACGAACACCGGATGCTCGGCGTGACCGCGGTAGGACTGATGGAGCTGCTCTTCCCAGCGATCGAGCTCGCGGGCGCGGCGGCCCTCGTAGGCGGGCTCGTCGGCGAAGTCATCGGCGACGCGCGCGAACGCGAACAGCGCGAAGATGTGCTTGCGCAGCTGCGAGCGCGCGAACATCGAGCCAACCGGATAGTTGTGGTGCTTCGCGCGACACAGTGCTTCGCAGTAGCGATAGCAGGCCTCGATCTCCAGCGTGGGAGGCAGCGGCACGGCGAGCGCGGGTGAGCGAACAACTCCGATGCGATGGATCACGGTGACTCCTTCAATCGCGCGAGAACTTCGCGCGCCCGGTCTGGTTTGACGTCGCCGCAGGCGGATAGCTCGGCTGCAACGCGATCGACGAGCTCGCCGGTCGCGCCGGCTGCGCGCGCGAGGCCGCGTGCGTGGAGCGCCATGTGGCCGCGTTGAATGCCTTCGGTTGCGAGCGCACGTAGCGCTGCATAGTTCGTCGCGATGCCGGCAGCAGCCGCGAGCGCGGCGAGTCGATCTGCGTGATCGATATTCGCGAGCTCGAGCGCGAGCCGCGCGGACGGATGATTGTGGAGCGCGCCGCCGACGGTGCCGACCGCGAGCGGCATTACGAGCTCGCCTTCGATCGCGCCACCGACGTCGCGCCACACAGCGAGCGGCTTGTACGTGCCGCTGCGCGCAGCGTAGGCATGCGCACCGGCTTCGACCGCTCGCCAGTCTTGACCGCACGCGACGAGCACGGCGTCGACGCCGTTCATGATGCCTTTGTTGTGCGTCGCCGCGCGATACGGATCGAGCTCGGCGAACCGCGACGCCGCTGCGACCGCCTCGCGAATCTCCTGGCCCTCTTCGACGCGGCAGCGCACGGTGATCGTCCGGCCGTCGGTGAGGTTCGACAGGATGCGCAGACCAGCGCGCCCGCCCGCGATGCGCGCGACGCGATCGGCGAGCGCTTCGCACAGCGTGTTGACGAGGTTGGCCCCCATCGCATCGCGGCAATCGACGAGCAGATGCACGACGAGCATGCCGCCGTCGGGGCCGCCCTTCGCGAGCGTGCGAACCTCGAGGCCGACCGGACCACCGCCGCGTTCAGCGAGGCGCGGCACCAGCTGGCGCGCGTCATCGAGCAGGCTCGCGGTCATGTCGCGTAGCGCGGCGGCACCAGCGTTGACGTCGTCGATATGCGTGACTTGAATCTGGCCGATCATCACCGGCGCGGATGCGCGCGTGGTGAAGCCAGTTGGCCGCGTCATGCGAGCCGCGTTCGAAGCGGCGGCGACGACTGACGGCTCTTCGATCGCCATCGGTACGAGCGCTTCGCGGCCATCGACTACGAAATTGACTGCAACGGCGAACGGAAGTGCGTACGTGCCGAGCACGTTTTCGATCATGCCGTCCGCGGTATCGAGCGAGAGCGCGCCCGGATCGATCGACGCAAACCGGCCCTCAGAGACACCAGAGGCTTCGAGCACCTGGCGCCGGCGCTCGGCGATGCCGAGCCGGTAAAAGCCGGGGAGACGGGACGACACTGTGATGGACGTTTCTACTGTGCGTCGGGCTGCAAGTCCACGCCGGTGTTGTCGACGGACAACCTCAGTGGCTGGCACCCCGCTTCGATGAGATAACGCCTGGCTTGCGTTGCGTCTTCCGTAGCCGGAATCACAGCAATTGCGATATCTCCGCCCCCTGCACCGGTTGTCTTGACCGCGCCGCCAACCCGGGCCAACGCGCTGCGCGCGGCTGTCACAGTCGATGGAACCAGCGGTAAGCCCGTGGCCGCGGCGAGTTGGTCCGTAGCGTGCGCAGCAAGTGCAAGCGCCGCCAACAGCGCATTACTCGCAATCTCGGGTGCTCGCGCAGCACATGCTTGACACGCAGCCCGCGATGCCTTGTCGATCGCGGCAAGCGCCGCATCGACCTTCACGGGCTCGCGCTCGCGAGCTGCGGCAACGGCCGAGACGAGCGTCGGCGTGTCTGCCGCGACGCCGGTGAAAAACGGAATCAGCGTGAGCTCGGACGGCCAGCTCACGCGCTCGATCGTCGCGCCGTCCATCGTAGTGGCACGGCCACGCGCAGCGGCATCGCTCGGCCACGCGACGCGATCGGGTGTGGTGCGCTGGAACGCGATCACGCCGCCAAACACCGCCGCTGCGATGTCGGCTCCCGAACCGCGCGCGCGATACCACGCGCCGCGATCGAGCTTGTCGTCGGTCGGCCGCGGAATCATCACGCTCGAGTCACGGCCGGCGCGCGTGCTCTGCGCAGCGGCGTGCGCCGCGCTCGCGATCGCGAGCACGAGATCGCGATCGATCGTCGGCACTGCTTCGTGGTCGGCGGCCAACGCGAGCGCGGTCGCCGCGACCGTGACCGCCGCGCTCGAGCCGAGGCCGAGCTTCATGCCGCGATCGTAGAACTGCGTCGAGTCGACCACGACGGCGGCAGCCGCGCGTGCCGCGTTGTGCCCGCTACCGAGCCGCTTTTCGATCTCCTCGATCACCGCGATCAAGAATGCGGACGAGCCCCGCGGCCCGCGGCTGTGCATCGCCACCGCGCGGCGACTCATCGCGAGCACGAGAGCGGGCGCACCTTCGAGCACCGCGTACTCGCCGGTCACGATCAGCTTGCCCGGTGCGGTCGCGATCACCCGATCACCTCGGCGGGGCCGCCGGCGCGACTGATCAGCGTTTGCGTGACCCCGGCTACGCTCGCGAGTCCGCGCGCGACCGCATCGGCGTCCTCGGCGGTGGTCAACACTTTGACGTGTGGTCCGGCGTCCATCGTGGCCCATGCCATCTTGCCCTGTACGCGCAGCTCGCGCACCGCCGCGAGGGCAGCGAGTGTCGCCGGCTGCCAATAGATGACGGGAGGGCGTGCGGCGATCGCCGACGCATGCATCGCAAGCGCGTTCGCTTCTGCGATTTCGCCGAGGGCAGCCACGTCGCCGGCGCCGAGGGCCGCCTCCGCGACCGCGAGATCCTTCGGGACTTGTGCCACCCAGCTCGCGTAGTACGGCGACGTTTTCGCGGTGTGGTCCATCGCGTTGCGCGAGCCGTGCGCCTTTGGCGCACCGCCGCCGACGATCGCGATCACCATGCGCACCCGGTCGGTGAGCGGCGTGTCGATCGGCACGGCAAACGCATCGCTGCCGTCTGGAGCGGTGCCTGCATGCATGCGCACGAAGCCGCCGAGGATCGACCGCGCTGCCGACCCCGAGCCGCGGCGCGCAAGCACCGAGAGCTCGCGCAGGCCGAGCTCGAGCCCAGCTGCACGTGTGGCGGCGAGTGCGAGCGCGGCGTAGCCCGACGCCGACGACGCCAGCCCTGACGCGGTCGGGAACTGATTGCGGCTGTGCACGCGGCCGCGCGCGGTGCTGCCTGCAAGCGAGCGCACGAGATCGAGGAATGGCGACACGCGATCGGCCGGCGCGGTCTCGCCATCGAGCACGAGCTCGTCGCGCGCGAGCGCCGTGTCGAACGTCACGCTCGTCTCGGTCACGAGTGCAGCGAGCGTGAGTGACAGGCTGCCCGCCGCGGGCAGGTTCAACGCCGCATCGCGCTTGCCCCAGTACTTGACCAGGGCAATGTTCGCGCACGCGCGGGCGACGACCGTCACCGGCTGCTCAGCGTTGTGACGAAGCCATGCACGCTCGCCGTTTTCCACGCGGCGAGGATGTCGGCCTCTTTGTCCTTCGGCGCGATCGCGATCACCGAGCCGCCGCCGCCTGCGCCGGTCAGCTTCGCACCGTACGCGCCGAGCTTGAGCGCGACATCGCACAGCGCGTCGAGCAGCGGCGTCGACACGCCGAGGCCGCTGAGCAGCTCGTGGGCGCGGTTCATCGCCGCGCCGAGCGCCGGCAGATCGCCGCGCAACAGCGACGCGGTGCCGTTATCGGTCAGGTTGCCGAGCTCGCGCAGCCGCGCATCGTCGACGCTGCCCGATGTCGCTTGCGCGACCCGCTCGACCATCGCCGCCGTCGAGCGCGGCGCACCACTCGGGCCGACGAGCACGCGCAAAGGTTGCCGAAGATGAGATAGCTGAATTTTGCGCAGCCCGGTCGACTTGCGAAACACACCGATGCCGCCCTGCACCGCGAGCGCGACATCGACTCCGCTCGCATTGCCGTGCAACACGGCCTCGCTCGCGCTCGCCGCGGCAGTCACCGCCGCCGTATCCGCCGGCTTCTTCAAATGCGTGAGCAGCGCGCGCGAGATCGCGACCGCGAACGCAGCCGAAGCGCCGAGCCCGGCACCGGGCGGAATCTGCGCGTCGCCGATCAGTGACAGCGGCGGGCGGCCGAGCTCGACCGCGTCGGCGATCGCACACAGACCGCGCGCGAACGAATGCTCGTCGTCGGCAGTGAGCTTCAGGTTCCACGACGGCACGGTGACGCGCAGCGACCCACCGGCCGGCGTCGGCACCGCATCGATCGTCACGCCGCGATCGAGTGCCGCTGCGAGCGCCGGAAATCCGTACACTACCGCGTGCTCGCCGAGCAGGA
>DATDCH010000604.1:0-4452 GCA_036524455.1 Kofleriaceae bacterium
GAACCGCGAAGACGCCGACGGGCATGTGGGCGCCGACCGGCGGGCTCG
Source organism: Kofleriaceae bacterium (assembly GCA_036524455.1). Lineage (GTDB taxonomy): Bacteria > Myxococcota_A > Polyangia > Haliangiales > Haliangiaceae > JABFXX01. The sequence goes on from DATDCH010000604.1 coordinate 49, forward strand.
GCTCGCTCATCGATGCACTCGCGACCGCGCTTGGTCCGCGGCTGCGCACCGGCAAGCGCGTGACCTCGCTCGCGCCCAGCGACAAGGGTGTGCTCGTGGACAACGAGCGCTGGGATGCCGTCGTGCTCGCGATTCCCGCGCATGCCGCCGCGCAGCTCGTCGCCGACACGATGCCCGAGCTCGCGACCAGGCTGCGCCCTTTCCATCGCGCGCCGGCCGCGCTCGTCTATCTCGGTGTCGAAGCGCGCACGGTGCCGCGCGCAGCGGACGGCTACGGTTGCCTGGTCGCGCAGGGCGAGGATCCTCGCGTGCTCGGCATCGTGTTCGAGTCGACGGTGTGGCCGAATCGCGCACCCGACGGTCAGGTGCTGCTGCGTTGCATCTTCGGCGGCGCACGCGATCCGGCGGCTGCCGCGCTGCCTGACGCCGAGCTGATCGAGCTCGCGCGACGCGACGCCGGCACGATCCTCGACGCCGACCTCGAGCCCACGCACGCCAGCGTGATCAAGTGGCAGTACGGCATCGCGCAGTACGACGTCGGTCATCGCGATCACGCGCGCGGGGCCGTCGCGGCCGGGCGGTCGCAGCGCATCGTGCTCGCCGGTGCCGACTACCGCGGCCCGGGCGTCAACGATCTGTGCGCCGACGCCGATGTGGTAGTCGCGGAGCTGCGCACGTGGACGTAAAACTCCTCGTCGTCGCCGCGTTCGCATGCTCGGGCAACAAGACGGCGCCGAAGACCGCGGTCGAGGATGCGAAGGCTGGCAGCGCACAACCGGTCGACGCCATGATCCGGATCGATCCGAGCGTCAAAGGCGACGTGCAGATTCGCGTCGAGTGGAAGGACGTGCCGGTCGCCGCACGTGCGTCGCCGGGCCGCACGACCTGCGGCACCGCGCGCCCGGCCGCGGTCGCACCGACGACAACGTGGGGCGTGCCCGACGTGTTCGTCGCGATCGAAGTGCCCGGCAGCGGCAGCGGTGGCGCGCACCGCATCGTATTCGGTGACTGCCTGCTGACGCCGCGTGCGTTGACCTCGACGGGCACGCTCACGATCGCGAGCGCGACCCAGGCACCGGCGAAGCTGACGATCCAGCGCGCGGGCCAATTGCCGCTCGGCAGCGCGATCAAGGAAGACAAGGCGCGCGACGTCTACCTACCGATCGCGGGCCACGAGGTCGAGGTCGCGCTCGATGCGGGCGCGATCTACCGCGTCGCCGCGGGCGACGAGCTCGGCTGGGTCGTCGCCACCGATCATCCATTCATCGCGCTCACCGAGGTCACCGGCAACATCGTCCTCCGTGGCGTGCCGGGCGGCACGCACGCGATCACCGCGTGGTTGCCGCCGCGCTCGGGACAACCCGCACGCGTCGCGAAGGGTACCGTAACGGTCAACGCGGGCGCGCTGAGCGAGGTCACGCTAGACATCACGAAGCAATGACCACCGCGCGAGGCTGCCGCCGATGACCTGGATCGTGCCCGTTGCGCTCGAGGACGCGGTCTATGCGGCGGCGCGCGACGTGCTCGGTGACGAGCCGCTCGCGACCAGCGCGCTGACGAAAGCGATCGTCGATCGCTCGAAGCGCTACACGAGCGAGCGCGATCGGCTCGCGGCGCCGGCCGATCGCACCGCTGACCTCGCGGCGCGTGCGGCGTTCTTTACGATCGCGGACGCGATGAAGATCGCGATCCCGCTCGGCGAGCTCGCCGGCCGCGGGGCGTTGCCAGCACGCCGCCCGCTCCGCGTGATCGATCTCGGTGCAGGTTGCGGCGCGATGAGCCTCGGCCTGCTCGCGTCGTTGGTCTCCGACGCATCAGACGCCGAGCTCACGATCACCGCTATCGATCGCGACGTCGATGCGCTACGGATCGCCGGCTCCGCGTTGCGCCGGTTCGCCGAAGCGAAGCAAATCACCGCCGACATCACCACGCGTGCGGCCGACGTCGCGACGACGTTACTGCCCACCACGGATCTCGTCGTCGCCGGCACCGTACTCAACGAGCTCGCGCCCGCCGATCGCGTCGCACTCGTCCAGCGTGCGCTCGCCGCCATCGAGCCGGATGGCGCGGTGATCCTCATCGAGCCGGCCCTGCGCGACACCTCGCGTGCGCTGCACGAGCTGCGCGACGTGATCCTCGGCGCCGGCGCAGCACACGTGTTCGCGCCGTGTACGCGGCGTGGCGCACCGTGCCCGATGCTCGCGCACGCCGACGACTGGTGCCACGAGGATCGCGCAGTGACGTTGCCGCCGCGCACCGCCGAGCTTGCACGGCTCACGCATCTGCGCGACAGCGGGCTCAAGTTCAGCTACCTCGTGCTGCGCCACTCGGCACTGCCCCTCGTCGACACCGCCCACGCGTGGCGCGTGGTGAGCGCGCCGTTCTCACCGAAAGGTAAGCTCGAGTTGTTCGGCTGCAGCGACGCGGGCCGGGTGCCGCTGCGCTTGCTCAAGCGCAATCGCTCCGACGCGAATCGCGCGTTCGAACGCGCGCGGCGCGGCGACGTGGTGGTCGTCGATGTACCGGTCGGCGAGCGCGTCGAGATCACGGCCGACACCGCCGTCGAGCGCCGCGAGCCCGCAGGGCGCTGATCGCTCGGCTCCGGAGAAACCGCCAAGACGCCGCACACGCCAAGGCCGGAGGATCGGTTACGGCGCGCGTCCCGCACACGCGCGCGGTCGATCGATCACGCGCGCAGGAGAGGCGGCGATACGCGATCCGAAGTCGAGCTCTGATCTCGGCGTCTGCGGCGGCTTGGCGGTGATCTGCGGCCAAGCTCGCCATCAGGAGGATCGATCTCGGACGGTCCGCGTTCTCGTCGATCCTTCGTACGATCGAACTTTCTCCGGTGGCGTCTTGGCGTCCTCGACTCCGTGTCTTGGCGGTGATCTCTGGCTGGATGCTATCTGAGCGGCGTTGGCGCTAGTCCTTCTTCGGCGCGGTCACGCGGCCGGTGTCGGCGGTGCCGACGGCCTCGACCGGGACTGCATCGCCGGAATCGTCGTCGTCGGCCTTGGCGTCGCCGTCGGGCTTCGCCGCGGCGGACTTCGGCTCGCCATCGGTCTTGTCGAGCTGTGCGTCGTCGGCGGCAACGTCGGCATCGGCCTTCGCGTTGTCCTTCTTCACGAAGGGCTTCGCGTCGTCTTCGGGCTTCGCGTCGTCCTTCTTCGCGACAGGCTTCGCGTCGTCTTCGGCCTTGGCGTCATCCGGCTTCGGCGTGTCTTTCTTCGCGTCGTCCTTCTTCGCGTCGTCCTTCTTCGCCGCGCTCTTCTTCTTCGACTTCGGCTCGTCGTCCTTCTTCTTGTTCGGCGGCGGCACGGTCGGCATCGTGCCGACATCGTCGTTGAGCGCGCGCATCGGCTGGGTCTGGCGCAGGTTCTCCTTCGGACCGTCGGGTGCAGTGCCGAGCAGCGCGCTGGCGGCGGCGGTTTGCGTCGGCTCGTCGGCGGCGAACGGGTTGCCCTGGATGTCTACCGGCTGGGTCGAGTCGTCGGAGAGCTTGCTCGGGACCGCGGCTTCGATCAGCTCGATGACGTGGACCGCGACCCCGGTGATGTTGTCGTGACCGCCGCGCGTCTTCGCGAGCTCGACCATCTCCTTGAGCGCATCGCCCGGCTTCTCGGCGGACATGCGTTGTGCGATCTCGTCTTCGACCGGGAAGTAGTCGTGCAGACCGTCGCTGCACAGCAGGAGGCGGTCACCCTTCTTGAGCGTGACGTGCGCCATCTCGACGCCGACATCCGCCGAGACACCGATCGCGTTGACCAGGATCGTGCGCAGCGGAGATACCTGCGCCTCTTCGATCGTCAGCTTGCCTTCGATGACGAGCACCTCGGCGACGGTGTGGTCGGTGGTGATCTGCGACGACCGGGTCTCGCGCACGAGGTACGTGCGGCTATCGCCGACGTGCGCCACGAACGCTTCGCCGCCCGCGATCAACACGACGTCGAGCGTCGTGCCCATGCCCTGCTTGTCGGTCTCGCTCTGGCCGCGCTGGTACACGGCTTGGTGCGCCTGCAGCACGGCACTCTGCAGCAGCTGCACGAGCCCGCGGCGTCCCGCATCGCTGGGCGTTTTCTTGAACGCCTCGATTTCGGGCTTCGCGGCTTCGAGTGTGGTGCGCACGGTCTCGACCGCCATCGCGGATGCGACTTCACCGGCCGCGTGACCGCCCATGCCATCGGCAACAATGAAGAAGCCCTGCGACGGCTCCATGCACGCGGAGTCCTCGTTGTGATCGCGAACGACCCCGACGTCCGTGACGAGCCACGCTTCGAGCGTCACGCGCGTGGCCTCGTCTGCTGCTTCGGCCGTCATCACTTGCCTAACCCCTGAATCTTCACCCGGGTTTTCGTCGGTCGCAAGCGCCTGAGCTAGCGAAGAATTTCTAACGGAGGTGGCGGC
>DATDCH010000605.1:0-8712 GCA_036524455.1 Kofleriaceae bacterium
CGGTGCGGAACGCGTCGGTGCCCGCGAGCGGATACTGCGGATGGATCGGCACGCGCGTCGCTTGCGACACGACCTTGCACCACAGCACGAGCTTCGTCAGATCGTGCTCGGGCAATTCGCCCAGCAGCTTGAGGTTGAGCAGGATCTGATCGAGCGCCGCGTTGCCGACGCGCTCACCGATGCCGAGCGCGGTGCCGTGGATGCGATCGGCGCCGTACTCGATCGCGAAGATCGAGTTGACCACGCCAAAGCCGCGGTCGTTGTGGCCGTGCCAGTCGATGCCGACGTCGGGGCGGCCGATACCGTCGAGCATGTTGCGGGTGAACTTGAGGAGGTTCTTGATGCCGTCGGGCGTGGCGTGACCGACGGTGTCGCAGACGATCAGCCGCGATGCGCCGTGCTCGACCGCGTTCGTGAACAGCTTCGTGAGCACGTCGGGCCGCGACCGCGTGGTGTCCTCGGTGACGTACGCGACCGGCAGGTTGTACTTGCGGCCGAGATCGATCGCATCGGCCGACAGCTTCATCATGCGCGCGAGGTCCCAGTCCTCGGCGTACTGACGGATCGGCGAGCTGCCGATGAAGCACAGCACTTCGATCTCGATGCCGACGGCCTGTGAGATGTCGACGATCGCCTGCACGTCGTTCTGGTGGGTGCGGGCGGCGCACGATGCCTTGACGCGGAGCTTCGCGTTGCGGATGTGCTCGGCGATCAGCGTGACGTCTTCGATCGCGCGCTTACCCGCGCCGGGCAGACCGATGTCCATCGTGTCGATGCCGAGGTCGTTCGCGAGGTCGACGATACGCAGCTTGTCGTCGATCGCGGGGTCGACGACCGACGGCGACTGGATGCCGTCGCGCAGCGTCTCGTCGAGGAACTGGATGCGCTTCTTCGGTGACAGTGGCGCCACTTTCTCCACGGAGTTCCAGTCGTAGATCAGCTCTTTGTCTTCCATGGCAGCCTCACATCACAGTTGAAAGGATCAACATCAAGACGAGCGTCACGCCGATCACGATCGCGAGCATCACGAACCAGCCGAGCACGAGTGCCGCGCCAGCCAAGCCGAGCCCGACGAGCCACAGCACGTGACCGCGCTCGCGCTTCGCGAGCGATACGAGCGCCGCGATCGCGGTGAGCGCGAAGCCCGGGCAGCTGATCCGCCAATCGGGCGTCGCCCACATCTGATCTTGCGACGTCGCGACGACGATAAACGAGATCAGACCGAGCGCGAGCGCGACGAGTGCCCACGGGCGTTGCGCGAGCCACTCCTTGCGCGACGAGGGCACGTCGCGTAGATGCTCGGGTTTCGGCAAGGGTCGCTCGGTCACCGAGGGACTTATAGCGTGATCTCTAGCCTCTCGACATGCCCAGTTGCCGGCGCAGCGACACGTGGGCCGCGCTATAGGCGAACTCGACGAGGTCGCGGTCCAGATCGCCCATTTCCTTGGCGCCGGCAAAGGCGGCCGGGACGTCGCCGCACAGCAGCATGCCGGCGCGGTCCGCGGTGCGCGACAGCGAGCGAGCCCATAGCGACAGGTTGAGCCCGCCGCCGGAACGCGACAGCAAGCGCAGCGCGGCAGCCCGGGCTTGCGTACGCGCCTGCGCAGATAGCTGCGCGACCGCGGCATCGGCAGTCTTCGCAATCGGCTCGTCGAGGCCGACCTGGGTGCCGGCCGCCTCGCGCACGATCGACAGCACGACGGCTTTGAGCACGCGGCCCGGGCGCGATGCGCCGACCGCACGCCCCGGCCACAGGAACGTCATCGCGCGCGCGAGCCGGAACACGAGGTCGCCGCGCTCGGGTGCGGTCAGCGCTTCGTCGCCGGCTGCGATCACCGGCGGATCGGACGCGACGACGTGGATCTGAAAGCCGAGCTCGGTGCGCGCGTAGATCGGCGTTTCAGCGCCGATGCCGAGCAGCTCGGCCAGCTGCCTGCGGATGCGGCCGAACACGGCCGGCAGCTCGGCACCTGCGACGAGCTGACCGGCATCGAGATCGCTGTCGGCGAGCGTCATCGGTGCGAGCGCGTGCACCGCGGGCGCGACCAGCTCGAGCAGCGCGCCGAGCTCGACTGCATCATCGCGGTGGCGGAGCAATGCCCAGTGATCCTGATCGAGCGGCGCACTCGGCAGCTTGAGCGTGCGCACGCGATGCTGTTCGTACAGCGCGCCCATCGCGTCGTCGGCAGTGCCGAGCGCGACCATCGTCGACGCAGCGAGGAACGCCGCGTCGGCGTGCCCCGCCGCCGCCGTGCTGTTGACGAGCGCCGCTCCGGTGCTGGCATCGCCGAGCGCTTCGCGCCAACCGGCACGCGGCGGTTCCGGCGGCTGGCGGCGCTCGAGCCGGTTCGCGACCGAGACCACATCGGGATGTCCCGGCGCGAGCTTCTTCGCGTTCGACAGTGCGGCGGTCGCGGCAGGCGGATCGTCGAGGTGATCGAGATAGAGCCGCGCGAGCCGCGCCCACGCGCTCGCTTCGACCGTGTGCGTCTTGCCGCGCAACCGGAACAGCAAACGTTTGAGGATGCGCTCGAGCCGGCGCAGCTCGCCGCGCGTGACGAGCAGGCTCTCGAGCGTGGCGAGCGCTTCGCTCCGCTGCGGATCGAGATCGAGCGCGCGCTCGAGGTGGAACACCGCGTTCGCGTCGTCGACGCGGAGTGCTGCGTCGATGCGCCCCTTGTAGTCGTGCGCGGCCGCGTGATCGGAGTTGATCGCCAACGCGCGGTTCAAGTGGCTGCGCGCCTCGTCGGCGCCGCCTGCGTGAGTCTCCCCGGCGTTCCACGCGGCCCAACCGAGCGCGGCGTGATAGTCGGCCTCGTTCGGCGACTGGCTGATCACGGTCTTGATCACGCCGATCGCCTGCTCCCACTGCCGCTTCGCCATGAGCTCTTCCGCCATGCGAAAGTGCAGCTCGGTGTTGATCGCCGGCGGCCCCTCGACGAGCTCGCCGCCTGCCATCTCGCGGTCGTATGCGGCGCGCTTCTGCGAGTCGAGCAGCGTCGCGCGCGCGACGTTATACGCGGTGATGATCTTGTCGAGCTTCGCGCGATCCTGCGGATCGGTGACTTGCTCGGTCTTGCGCTCGAGGAGCGCGAGCTTGACCTGATAGCCGGCGTCGATGTCATCGTTCGTCGAGTCGCGATCGATGAGCAGCACCGCGTAGTGGTCGCAGCCCTGGATGCGCTGATGCTCGGCGATGATCGCTTGCCGCGCAGCGAGCACCTTCTCGCGCTTGTGCTGGGCCTCCTTGACGTCGACGAGTGCGACGACGCCCGAGTCATCATCGGGGAACTCGGCCTCGACCTCCGAGAAATCGAGCGGCCGTTCGCCATCCTTCGTCTCGTGATCGTCCTCGCCACCCTCGACCTCATCGAACAGCAGCGCGAACAGCTCTTCGCCCTCGCCGTCCTCTTCCTCGTCGGGCGCCGGTTCTGGCTCGACCTCGATCTTCGCCGGTATCCGCTGGAGATCGAGGCGGGCGAGCCTGGCACCGAGGCCGAGCGGCACTGACTTCGACACGATCGCGTCGCACAGCAGCATCGAGTCGATCGCGATGCGCGCCTGGACGCGATCGCCGAGCGCCTTCTCGATATCGCCGATCGGTCCGCCGGCGCCGAGCACCGCGAGTGCGCGCTCGCCGAACACCTTCTTGAGCTCGTGCTTGAGCCGCTTGCCGCGCTCGGTCAGCTCGAACGACATACCATCGAGTCGCGACAACCGGCTGAGATCTTCGACGGCAGTCTCGCGCAGGCCGCCGAGCACGACGTCGATCATGCGCAGCTGCATACCGGCGACTGGAGCCGTGTTGTCCTCGAACCGCCACGCGCCCTGCGGCCAGCGCAACGCCTGCACGAGCTTGTGGCGCGCCTGCTTGCCGAGCTGATCGATCAGTTGCTCGACGGTCAAGATCTGCATTGCGACGAGCGCTTCGCCGAGCTTGTTGCCCTGCTTCGCCGCGCGCTGTACCGCATCGCGATGCTGGTCCTCGGTGATCACGCCGCTCGACGTCAGAAAGTGACCGAGCGTCTCGTCGCGCGGCGTCGAGGCGGTGCTGACCGGGTTGCCGTTGACGAGGTCGACGCTCTTGCTGACCTTGCCGCGGCGCAACGTGAGGCGACCGCTGACGATGTCCTCGTGCAGATCGAGGAGCACGGCCGGCAAGGGCCGCATCGCCAGCTCCCCCGAGCGCGACTGCATCGAGATTCGATACTACCGCCTATTCGGCCACGTGACATGCAGCGCGACTGCCGTTCGACAGCACGCGTAGGGTGGGCACTGCCTTGAAACAAGCTTCGGGTTTGTCCTTGACGGGACAGCGCGGATGGAACGCACAGCCGGATGGCGGCCTCAGTGGGCTCGGCACATCTCCCTGCAAGATGATCCGCTCCCGCTTCGCTTTGGGATCCACGCGTGGCACCGCCGACAGCAGCGCCTGCGTATAAGGATGCTTCGGCTCGCGATACAGCATCTTTGCCTCGGCGAGCTCGACGATGCGGCCGAGGTACATCACGGCGACACGGTCGCACACGTGCTGCACGATCTTCAGATCGTGCGAGATGAACAGATACGTGAGTTGTTCGGCTTCCTGCAGATCTTGCAGCAGATTCACGATCTGCGCCTGAATCGAGACGTCGAGCGCGCTGATCGGTTCGTCGCACACGATGAACTTCGGCCGCACCGCAAGCGCACGTGCGATGCCGACCCGCTGGCGCTGGCCTCCGGAGAACTCGTGCGGATAGCGGCGCGCCGCCTCGGGCCGCAACCCAACTTTCGCGAGCAGCTCCTGCACGCGCGCCTCGCGCTCCTGCTTCGTTGCCGCCAAGCCATGGATCACGAGCGGCTCCGCCAGCGCGTTGCCGATCATCATGCGCGGGTTGAGCGACGCGTACGGATCCTGAAAAATCATCTGCATCTTGCGACGCAGTGGACGCAGCGCGCGCTGCGACGCATGCGTGAGGTCCCTGCCCTCGAACGTGATCGTGCCGGCCGCCGGCTCGAGCAACCGCAGGAGCGTGCGACCGAGCGTCGACTTGCCGCACCCCGACTCGCCGACGAGCCCGAGCGTCTCGCCCGCCGCGATCTCGAGATCGACATCGGTCACCGCACGCACCGTCTGCTTCTTGCCGAACGCTTTCTGCGTGACGAACGTCGTCGACACGTTGCGCGCTTCGACGAGCGGCGCGGTCACGTTGTCACTCCTTCGTCGAGCGGAAAGTGACAGCGCACGAACGATGCGCCGAGCTGGACGAGCGCGGGTTCCTCGTCATGGCAGCGCTGCTGCGCGGCAGGGCAGCGGTCGACGAACTTGCAGCCCTTCGGCAGCTCCCACAGCGACGGCACCATGCCTGGGATCTCTTGCAGCCGCGTGTGATCGGCGACGCCGGCGGCCTCGCCGTAGCTCGGCACGCTGCGCAACAGCCCAGCCGTGTAGTGATGACGCGGCGACGTGAACAGCACGGACGTCGTGGCGCGCTCGACGACACGGCCCGCATACATGACCACGACCTCGTCGCACGTCTCGGCGACCACGCCGAGGTCGTGCGTGATGAGCAGGATGCTCATGCCGAGCTCGCGCTGCAGCTTCTTTAGCAAGTCGAGGATCTGCGCCTGAATCGTCACGTCGAGCGCGGTGGTCGGCTCGTCGGCGATCAACAGATCCGGCTTGCACGCGAGCGCCATCGCGATCATCACGCGCTGCCGCATGCCGCCCGACAGCTGATGCGGAAACGCGTCGATGCGCTCCTCGGGCGACGGAATCCCGACGAGCCGAAACATTTCCATCGCGATCGTGCGCGCCTCGGCCTTCGACTTGCCCTGATGCAGCCGCACCGCCTCGCCGACCTGCACGCCCACCGTATAGACCGGGTTGAGCGACGTCATCGGCTCCTGAAAGATCATCGCAATGCGATTGCCGCGAATCGCGCGCATCTCCTCGGGCGCGAGCGCGAGCAGATCCTTCCCCGCGTATCGAATGTGCCCGTTCGCGATCCGCCCCGGCGGCGTGGCGACGAGCCGCATGATCGACAGCGCCGTCACGCTCTTACCCGATCCGCTCTCGCCCACCACGCCGAGCGTGCCGCGCGCGGGGATCTCGAACGACACACCGTCGACGGCGCGCACCGTGCCGTGCTCGGTGCGGAACTCCGTCACCAAGTCGCGGATCTCGAGCACGGGCTCAGCCACTGCGCACGACCTTACCAGACCGCAATCACTTGGGCGCGGTGCCAGATCCTCGCAGTCGCCGCGCGATCCGCCGTCGTTCGGGCGTCGAACGTCAGAACGTCAGAACGTCACGAGTGCCATCACGCGGCCACGCACGTACTTCGCGCGATCGTCCTCGTCGGTCGGCGTCACCACGCTGGGTGCCGCGCCGTCCATCGTCACGGGCGCAACGGCCTCGGCTTCGTCGACGCGCCGCACGCCGCGCCGCATGTCGACGCCGATCGCGAACCGGCGCAGCTTGAGCATCAGGCCGCCGCCGGCCTCCATGTAGCGCATGCGATCCTCGCCGCCGCCCTCGCGCTCGATCACGCCGCGCCCGCCGCCCGCGATCACGTACGGCATCAGCCGGCGCTTGCCGAACGCCTTGAACAGCGAGCCACCGACGGTCTTCGATTCATCCGCGCCGAGCTCACCGCGTGCGAGCTCGAGCTCGATGCCGAAGCCGCGTCGACCCTGTGCGCGCGCGATGAACGACTTCGTCTTGCCTTCGGTCTCGTCTTCGAGCTCCATGTGTCCCTTCGCGAAACCGATGCCGAGGAAGCCGCGTCGCTTGCCCGCGTACCTGCCTCGCCACCAACCTCGCGCGCACGGGTCGGCGTCGACCTGCGGCGCCGGCGCGACGACCACCGGCGCGACGCCGGGCGCAACGATCGGCGCTTCGACCGGCGCGACGATCGGCGCGACGATGGGCGTGATGACCGGTGCCGCCTCGACCGGCTCGACCGGCGGCGGTGTTGGCGCGGACGCCGGCGCGTTATTGTAGATGTTGATCTCCACTGACGGCGCATGCGCGTCGTCGGCGAAGGCGGCGAGTGGGACGAGCGAGATGGCGGCGATCACGAGGAGCTTCGGCATGAAGTCCAGCCTAGCGATCGGTCGCGCGCGCGTTTGTGAAGAAACCTTGCAGCGAGATGAAGTACCCGCGGGAGTGCTGCCTACGTTTGCCAGCGGCGCAGCCGCAGCGACGAGATCAGCACGCTGACGCTCGACAGCGACATCGCGGCGCTTGCGAGCACGGGTGACAGCAGCCAGCCGGTGATCGGATACAGCGCGCCCGCTGCAATCGGGATGCAGACGACGTTGTACGCGAACGCCGCCACCAAGTTGCGCCGGATCGTACGCAGCGTCGCGCGAGCGAGCGAGAACACCGTCGGTAATGCGGTGATCCCGCCGCGCAACAGCGTGACGTCGGCGGCAGCCGCAGCGATGTCGGTGCCCGAGCCGAGCGCGACGCCGAGGTCGGCGGCCGCGAGTGCCGGTGCGTCATTGATGCCGTCGCCGACCATCGCGACCCGACGCGAATCACCGCGCTCGCGGGCCACGAGCGCTGCTTTGCCCGTCGGCTTGATTCCCGCATGGATCCGTTCGATGCCGACCTGGTCCGCGATCCAGCGCGCGACCGATTGCCGATCGCCCGTGATCATCACCGGTGCGACCCCGAGCTCGCGAAGCTTCGCGATCGTCTCGCGCGCGCCTTCGGCTGGCGTGTCCGCGACCGCGACGGTTCCGACGAGCTTGTCGTCGACGGACACGTAGCAGATCGTCGCCGCAGCGAGCTTGTCGACCGTGTCGGCGGTCGTCTCGGCGGTCGTGTCGTCGACCTGGATCCCCGCGGCGACGAGATAGTCCCGATTCCCAACGCGGACGATATGGTTGTCGACGCGCGCGCGGATGCCACCGCCGACGTCCGCGACGATCTCGGTCGCCGGCGACACCGCGAGGCCCCGTTGCTTCGCACCTTCGACGATCGCGCACCCCATCGGATGTTCACTCTGCTGTTCGGCGGATGCCGCGAGGCGCAGCACGTCGTCGGACGTCGCATCGATCACCTTCGGCATGCCGGTCGTCAGCGTGCCGGTCTTGTCGAGACACACGACGTCGATCCGCGATGCGACCTCGAGCGCGCCGCCTCCTTTGAACAGTACGCCGAGCTCGGCGCCTCGTGCGGTGCCGACCGCAACGGCTGCCGGCGTCGCAAGACCGAGCGCGCACGGGCACGCGATCACGAGCACCGCGATCATCCGCTCGAGCGCGACGCCAACCTCGGCGCCCGCGACGAGCCACGCGCCGAAGGTCACCGCCGCGATCGCGAGCACGATCGGCACGAACACCGCGGAGACTCGATCCGCGAGCCGCGCGATCGGCGCCTTCTGACCCTGCGCATCCTCGACGGCACGCGCGATGCGCGCGAGCGCGGTGTCGTTGCCCGCGCGTGCGACCCGCACGACGAGCGCGCCGGTGTGATTGAGCGTGCCCGCGTACGCCGGCGAGCCTTCGGCTTTGTCGACCGGCAGACTCTCGCCCGTGAGCATCGACTCATCGACGACGGACGCACCTTCGACGACCGTGCCATCGGCGGCGAGCCGCTCGCCCGGCCGCACGATCAACAGATCGCCGGCGGTGAGCGCCGACGCATCGATGTCTTCGTCGACGCCGACCGCGCCGGCGCCGACCCCGCCGACCGCGCCGGCCGCAACCGCGCCAACGGCA
>DATDCH010000606.1:0-4963 GCA_036524455.1 Kofleriaceae bacterium
AAGCGCTACTAGCCGCAAAAACCGTGAAGGTCCGGAGGCGGTCCGGAGACTAGAGGTGCATATGACGCCTAACCGCCCATTGCCTTGGCTCGTCCTCGTCATCGCCGCCGGTTGCGGATCGAACTCGAGTGGGACCGACCCCGACGCGTCGAACCCGCCGCCCGAGGACGCGATGGGCCCGCCGGTGCTCGAGTGCGGCAATCCCGACGTCGACGCGCCGATCGTGTGGAGCATGTCACCCGCGAACCGCGAGATCGGTGTCGATCCGAGCGCGCCGCTCGTGTTCGACGTCGCAGATGGTTGCGGCATCGACATGTCGACCGTCGTATTTCGCATCGCCGGTACGGAGCTGACGCCGACAATCACGGGCGACGCGAAGAACCTGCGCATCCAGTACGACGCACCCGTGGGCGGGTTCACACTCGACGCGATCATCGCGGCAGAGCTGTTCGCCGCCGATACAGCCGGCAATGCGGTTACCGCACCGATGACGATCCGCATCTGGGACGACTTCACGATCTACGTGCGCGCCGTCGCCCAACTCGACTCGACCACGCCGACCACGCCGTTCGGATGGCGCGAGTACTATCACGTCGAGGTAGCGGCACCGGGCGAGCAGCGCATGCTGGCTCGCATGGGCGTTGCGGTCGACGGGGCAGGGACCGGTCTGAAGTACGTGAGCGCGCAACTCCACGCATGCGCCCGTGATGTCACTTCGCCGCGCACGATCGGAGCGTATCGGTTGGGCACGGAGTTCGATCACACGGCAGCGACCTGGATCAACCGCTCGGCCAGCGCGGCATGGACAGCGGCGGGCGCAGACGCGGTGCCCGCGGATCGCGATGCCACGCCGTTCGCGACACTGACGTTCCATCCGGCGTCGGATTACTGGAGTCGTGCTGCGTCGGCGGATATGGCGGCGGTCGTGCAGGCGTGGAACGACGATCCGACGCAGAACCACGGCTTCGTGTTCGTCGGCGCGCCGGGCAATGTCGACATCAACAACGGCAACTGTCCGTTGCAAGTGAGAGGCTTTCTCGGCCGTCCGCTACCGCTGTAGCGATGCGACGTTGTGCACCGATGTGCGCTGTGGCGCTTGGTTAGACGTACGAGCCATCGCGTGCCTCACGATATTTTCACGAGCATCGCGCGACTCGCACGCGAAGCCGCTTCGATGGCTAGGCGGTAAAAACTCCGCCAGCTAGAGTCGCAGCATGAAATGGATGTTCGCACTCACGATCCTCGCCGCTTGCGGCGCCAGTCAGAAGGAAGTTGCCGTGCAGGGCACGGATCTGGATCTCGCGCGAGTCGCCGGTAATTGGGTCGGCGAGTACCAGGGTGTTCAAAGCGGACGTACAGGTCCGGTCAGCTTCACGCTCGAGATGGGCAAGCACACCGCCGAAGGTGAAGTGATGATGGGCGGCGCGACGCCGCTCAAGATCGAGTTCGTCAAAGTCAAAGAGGATGAAGTGAAGGGCACGATCGCGCCGTACACGGATCCCTCGTGCGCGTGCGAGGTCGAGACCACGTTCAACGGCACGGTCGGCAACGACGCGATCAACGGAACGTTCGAGACCAAGGTCAGCAAGACGGGTCAGATCCAGGGCGGAACCTGGGCCGTCACACGCAAGCGCTGAAGTGTCGCGGCGCGTAGCTCAGCGCAGCCACGTGCGGCTGGCGCTGTGTTGCACGGTCAAGTCGACGCCGGCCGCGAAGCCGACCGTGTGCGGCTGCGTGTTGTCGAGCGTGGCGTAGTACGTGCGGCCGAGCTCGAGGCCGAGCTTCGTGGTCCAGCCGCCACGCACGTAGCTCGCATCGAGCTCGACGCCAGCCGTCATGTCGCGTTTGACTTCGTCGTCGACCACGCGCAGCGTGCGCGCCGCGAACGTGCGCCCGACCAAGTGCACGACGCGCGGCACGCTGACCTCGGCGCTCACGCGGTCTTCGAGACCGAGCTCGCCGAGCATCGTCACGTAGGGCTCGCGCTTGTACTGCATCCCGAAGCCACCCCAGTGGCGCGTCGAATACCAACCCACGCCGCCGATCGTCAGGTTGCCACTCTCCGGATCTGCCCACGGCGCGAGCGGTCTCAGCTCGTCGGTCATGATCATCTCTCCCCAGCCGACGTAGTACTGCGAGCCCGTCAGCGGATCGACGCCGTCGATCTTGAGCATCCAGACCGTGTCGATGCTCTTGGGTCCGGTCATCGCTAGATCGATGCGGCGATGCTCGACGCCGAGCAGATCGAGCTTGGTGGCGGTGGTGTGCTCGACGACGCCCATCATCGCGCCGCCGATCGTCGTCTCGGTGCGAATCGCGTCCTGCATCGCGACGTCGAGGCCGGCATGGAGCGGGATCACGTCGATCGCCCACGAGCTCGGTTTCTCCGGCTTGGTTTCCCCGGGCGGTGTTGTCTTCGCCTTGGCGCCCGCGCCCTCGACACGAACCACGCGGGTCGCCAGCTCGACGCGTTCGCGATCGAACAGCGCGCGCGCTAGCTCGGGGCGCGCTGCAAGCCGTGGCCGTGCGGCGAGCTCACCGGCGTGCGCGATCTCCATCGTCAGCGGGAAGAACGCGAGATTGCCGCGGCCTTCATCGATCACCGACGGTGCGATCCGTGCGGGCCCGAGGCGCAATCCCGCACGAGTCACGAGCCCGGTCGCCGAGATGTCACCGCCCGAACGTTGTGCGGCGACCGCGCCGTTGACCTCGACCTCGTAGCTCGGCTGCGCGGGATCGCTGCCGAACTGCAGGCCGTAAGCGAGCTCGAGCGCCGCGAACGCGCTTGCGGCCTGGCCCAGACCGGTCTGCGTCGTGCCGGCGGCGCCGACGCTGTAGCCGAGCTCGAGCGTGCGACGGGAGCGGCCGAAGTCGACCTGCTGCATGCACGGCGAGGTCGTCGCCGGTTGCTGGTCGGTCGTCACTTCGATCGGCGCGGCGGTCGGGCAGGCGGTTGCCACGCCGTGCCACATGAGGACAATCAACAGCGCCTTACGCATCGCGGGCCTCCCTGTGCAACAGGTGCTCCACGTGCAAGCTCGCGATTCGACGAGCCCGGCGTGGCGAGGAGTGTCAGCTCTGTCAACTCGTCCACTGCGGCGCTTGACGTCTTATATTAGTCTGAGCGAATATAAGCCAAGGACGATATATGAAACCCATCGATGTCAGCCTGGCGATCGGAGCCGTCACCCGCGAAGTCAAATCGGTCGAGCGCGACGACAAAACCGCAAAGGTCATCGTCGCGACCCGCGTGTTCGATACCGGCGTCGCCGATGTCTGGGACGCGATCACCGCTCCAGATCGCCTCGCGCGCTGGTTCTTGCCGATCGAAGGCGAGCTCCGCGTCGGCGGAAAATACCAGCTCAAGGGCAACGCCGGCGGCACGATCACGACGTGCGAGCCGCCGCGCCACCTCGCGGTGACGTGGGAGTTCGGAGGTCAGGTCAGCTGGGTCGAGGTTCGCCTCGAGCCGCAAGGTGCGCAGACTCGCCTGACCCTCGAGCACACCGCGCACGTCGAAAAACATTGGACCGAGTTCGGTCCCGGCGCGGTCGGCGTCGGCTGGGATCTGACGCTCATCGGCTTGTACCTCCACACGCTCGGGGCCATGGAGTCGGCCGACGAAGGCACGGCGTGGGCCGCGACCGACGAAGGCAAGCAGTTCATGCGCCTGTCGAGCGAGGGGTGGAGCCGCGCTTCGATCGCGGCGGGGGCTGACGCCCAGGAAGCGCGAGCGGCGGGCGACCGCACGACCGCGTTCTATACCGGCTCGTGATGCACGCGCTCGACGTGCTCGGCGATCCGACGCGGCGGCGCATCCTCGAAGTGCTGCGCGGCGGAGAGTCGGCGGTCGGCGAGCTCGTTGGCGTGCTCCACCGCGAGCTCGGCATCTCGCAGCCGGCTGTGTCGCAGCACCTGCGCGTGTTGCGCGACTCGGGATTCGTGCGCGTGCGCGCCGATGCCCAGCGCCGGTTCTACATGATCGATCCGGCGCCGCTGCGCGAAGCGAGCGATTGGATCGCCGCATTCCGCAAGTTCTGGGAGCACCGCCTCGATGCGCTCGCCGACGAGATCGAGCGCGGTAAGCGACGCCGCCGGCGGCGCTCGTAGATAGCAACCGCCGGCGGGCGTGCTAGACACCGATCGTGCGCCGTCGTTTCTGGGTAGCGCTCGCGATCTACGCGGCGGCACATCTCTACATTTGGTGGCGGCTCATCCTGCCGTTGCCGTCGCCGACCTGGCAAGCAGGCACTGGCCTCCTCGCGTTGCTCGCTCCCAGCTTTCCGCTGATGTGGCGCGTGCGCCGTCGCCTGACGCGCGAGGCCGCGCGTCCGTGGCTGCTCGTCGGTTACATCTGGTTCGGGTTCGTGATCTACCTGCTGCTTGGTGCGATCGCGAGCCACGTCGCGGTCGCGTTCGGCGTCAGCGTGCGCGCCGCTGCGCAGTACTGTGTGGTGGTCGCGATCGCCGTCGTGCTGGCCGGGCTCGTGAACGTCGCGCGCGGACCGGTCGTCAAGCGCGTGCGCGTGCTGCTCGCCCGGTTGCCCGTCGAAACATACACGATCGCGCACCTGACCGACGTCAACATTGGCACGCTGATCGGCCGCGACTTCGTCGAGGAGCTCGTGCGCCGAGTCAACGCGCTGCGGCCCGACCTGATCGTGATCACCGGCGATCTGATCGATGGCCGGCTCTCCGAGCTGCGCCCTCATATCGAGCCGCTGCGGCAGTTGCGTGCACGCGACGGCGTGTACGCCTGCACGGGCAACCACGAGTACTACTGGGACGTCGAGCCGTGGCTCGAGCACTTGCGCTCGCTCGGGATTCGCGTCCTGCGCAACGAGCACGTCACGATCGGTGACACATTCGCGCTCGCAGGTGTCGACGATGCGAGCTACGGCGAAGATGTCCCACGCGCCGTGGCCGGTCGCGACGCTGCGGTACCGCTCGTGCTGCTCGCGCA
>DATDCH010000607.1:0-37629 GCA_036524455.1 Kofleriaceae bacterium
AAACCAGGCAGCTGGCCCTGTCGACGGCGGTTCCTCGAACCCGAGCGCGAACTTAGCCACCTGACAGGTATTTGCCACTGCGTGAGCAACGCGTGAACGAGCCACTGTCCAGGCCGCTGCGCTCGTATCGTGGGTTGCATGTTGAAGCCTTGCATCGTGCTCGCTGTCGTCGTCGCCTCGGCCGTTCCCGCGCTCGCCGACGTCGTCGAGGCCACGCCGCCGGCTCCCGAGCCGACGCCAAGCGGCGAGGTGACGGCAGAGGTAACCGGAGAGGCGCCGGTGCGCGGTCCCTCGATGGTCGCGCCGCGGCCCGCGATCGTGGACGACACGACGGATGAAACGCCGCCGCTGACCAGCGGTCGAGTCGTCGGTCAAGCGTTGCTCGGCAGTCTGTTCGCCGTCGGTGGCGCGATCGGTGGCGGTTATGCCGGCGCGATGATCGAGGTCAGCAACGGCTGCGACGGCGGCGAGTGGTGCGGCGTCGGTGGTGCGCTGCTCGGCGGCGCAGTCGGACTCACGCTCGCGGCGCCGCTCGGCGTCTACCTGGTGGGCAGCAGCAACGGTCAAACCGGTTCGTACGGTGCTGCACTCGGCGGCTCCGTGCTCGGTGCACTCGGCGGCATCGCGCTTGCCGCGGCGGTCCAAAACGAAGCCGCAATCCCGCTGCTCGTGATCGGTCCGGTCGTCGGCTCGATGATCGGGTTCAACGCGACGCGCAAGTACGAGCGCCCGCGCTATCGCAAGCAGCAGCAGCAATGGGCACCAGTCGCCAGCGTGTCGAGCGGCAACTCGACTTTCGGCGTTGTCGGCGCGTTCTAGGCGAGCAGCGCGAGCAGGTCGTCGCGCGTGATCGACGCGGCCGCGCCGGCTTCGGAGAGTGCGGCGTTGGCGAGCTTGCGCTTGCGGTCTTGCAGCTCGAGGATGCGCTCCTCGACGGTGTCGCGCGCGACCATGCGATAGACCATCACCGGCTTGTCCTGACCGATGCGATGGGTTCGATCGGCCGCTTGATCCTCGACGGCCGGGTTCCACCACGGATCGACGAGGAACACGTGGTCGGCCGCGGTGAGGTTGAGGCCGGTGCCACCGGCTTTGAGCGATAGCAACATGACCGGAGGACCGTCGTCGGCCTGGAACTGATTGACGACGGATGCGCGATCGACCGTGCTGCCATCGAGGCGCACGAACGGGGTGTCGGCGGCGTCCAGGTGCGGCTCGATCAGATCGAGCAGCGACGTCCATTGCGAAAACACGAGTGCGCGGTGGCCGTCGGCGACGGCGTCGGCGAGCGCTTCCATCAGGCGCTCGAGCTTCGACGACGATTGCGCAGTTTCGCCCGTGCGCATGCCGCTCGGGAGGAGGGCCGTGTGACAGGCGGCCTGGCGCAGGCGCAGCAGCGCTTCGAGCGCCGCCATGATGCCGCCGCCGGATTCGAGCAGCTTGACGATCTCGCGCTGGGTGGCGGCGCGGATCGCGTCGTACGTGGCGCGCTCGGTGTCGTCGAGCTCGACGTACATGATCGCGTCGGTGCGCGGCGGCAGCTCTTTGGCGACTTCGCGCTTCATGCGGCGGAGCACGAACGGGCGAATGCGTTCGCGCAGGCGGGCGGCGGCGGCGTTGTCGCCGAGGCCGATCGGTTCGGCCCAGCGGTCTTGGAAATCGGTGCGGCCGCCGAGCAGGCCGGGGTTCGTGAAGTGGAGCTGCGACCATAGCTCGTCGAGGCGGTTCTCGACCGGCGTGCCGGAGAGCGTGATGCGCCACTTACCGCGCAGGCGATAAGCGGCGCGCGCGACCTGCGAGTCGGGGTTCTTGATCATCTGCGACTCGTCGAGAATGATCGTGTCCCATTCGACGCCGGCGAGCGCTTCGACGTCGTTGCGCAGGATCGGATAGCTCGTCAGCACGATGTCGGCGGACGCGTCGAGCGTGCGGCGCGTGCCGGCGTAGGTCGCGACGGTCAGATCCGGTCGGAACTTGCTCGCTTCGGCGAGCCAGTTGAACAGCACGCTCTTCGGGCACACGACGAGCGTCTTGCCGCCCATTGCGGCGAGCGCCTGGATCGTTTTGCCAAGACCCATGTCGTCGGCGAGCACGCAACCGAGGCCGGCCTTGCGGCAGAACGCGAGCCAATCGACGCCGCGTTGTTGATACGGACGCAGCTCGCCGACAAAGCCGCTTGGCGCGTTCGTGTGCGGGATGCCGTCGAACCCGGCGAGCAGCGGGCGCAGACGATCGAGCTCGGGTGGTGGTGGCTCGTCGAGGTCTTCACACAGTCGCGCCAGATCGGGCAACGCGTAGAGCGGCACGCGCTTGTCGGTGCCGATCGAGGCGAGCAGATCGGCGAGGCGCTCGCCGTGCTTGTCGAACCATTCTTTGGGCACGCGGCCCCAACCGCCGCCGGCGAGTGGCACGACGTCGATACCTGCTTGCCACGCGCGCACGGCGGCACCGATCGACGCGCCACGTCCAGCTCCCTCGAGCTCGACATCGAGTCGATCGCCGTCGATCGTGAGGCGCACGTCGAGCGCGACGGCCTTCGCGGCGGCGGCCGCCTTCGCGTCGTGACGCAGCCAGGTCCCGAGCGCTTGCTGCATCGCGAACGCTTCGCGTCCGACCAGCTCGACGCGGCGTCCCGGCACGAGATTGAGCTCGTCGCGCAGGCGATGGACGAGACGGCGCTCGCCGTCTGCGTCGCGGATCGGTAGGGCGCCGTCGATGTGGACGAGCCGCGTGGTCGAGCCTTGGCCATCGACGCGGGCGCGCGGAGGATCGCCGTAGACGAGCGTCGGCATCACGATCAGCTTGTCGCCGTCTTGCTCGACATCGATCTGCATGCGCGGCTCTTCTTTGTTGCCGACGCGCGGCAGTGCCGTGGCGCGCACGTCGACCTCGATGCGCTGCGCGAGTGCGGGCAGCGTCTTGCCCATCAGCTCGGGAATCGCGGCGCGCGGCACGTCGAAGCTCTGCGGCAGCTTGTCGAGGCGCGGGCCACTCAGATCGACCGCGCCGATCGGGTGCAGCACGTTGTCGGTCGTGCGTACGACGCCGACCGCGGGGACGTCGCGCACGCTCGGGTCGCGCACGATCCGCACGCGCACGCCGCCTGGAATGTCTTCGACGATCGCGCGCGGCAACACGGGCTCGCCGCTCGTCGTGATCGGATCACCGCGCCAGCGCACGTCGCGCGCATCGGCGAGCACTTCGAGCAAGCGATCGAGCTTCTCGCCGCTGACCGGTGCGGCACGCACGCCGAGCAGTTGATCGATCACGAGATCGGCTTCGACCGTTGCGATGCCGTTTGCCTTGCCCGTGCCGACGAGCGACATCAGCGGGCCGGGCAGGGGCTCGTCGTTGTCGCCGCGCACGAGCACGCGCTCGACGCGAACGCCGCCGGGATCGGGCGACAGCAAGTAGCGGATCGGTGCGCCGGCCTTCGTGGAGGTGGGCAGCTGGCCGCCCGATTGTTCGGTCGCGAGCACGGCCGCGACGACATGCGAGCACACCGCTTCCTTGCTCGGGCAGTCGCACTGCCACTCTTCGTTGCCGAGATCGAGCACGACCTCGAACGGGGTCGGCCGGCCGGGCACGCGGACTTCGAGCTCGATCTCGTCGCCAGAGCGCCCGCGGCCGGCCACGCGTTGCTCGCGCGCGAGTGTGACTCCCTGCGACCAGGTGCGTTCGGTCGCTTCGGCCTTAACAGCCTCTCGCAGGGACATCTCGCGGCCCTTTACCACGCTGGCGACCGGCGTGTTAGGGTGCCGGGCACATGGGCCCCGCCGAAGGCGACGACGCCGAGGACGCCGCGCTCGTTGCAGCGATGGCGCGCGGGGACCGTGATGCCCTGGCGAAGCTCTACGAGCGCCACGCGGGAGTCCTCCTCGGTTTGGCGCTCAGGATCGTGCGCGAGCGCCGCGAGGCGGAGGATCTACTACACGACGTCCTGCTCGAGGCCTGGCGCCATGCGAAAGACTTCGATCCGAAGCGCGGCCGCGTTCGTACCTGGTTGGCTATTCGTATGCGCTCGCGTGCCCTCGACCTCCAGAAGTCTGCCCGAGTGTCCCGCAATGCCGGTGACGCGGGGCTCGAGGCCATGGTCGATGAACGCGAGCGCACGAGCCCCGATCACAAGCGCATCCGCGACGTACTCGCCGAGCTCGGACCCGATCAGCGCCAGGTCCTCGAGCTCGCGTACTTCGACGGACTGTCGTGCTCGGAGATCGCAGCTCGCATCGCGATCCCGATCGGCACGGTGAAGTCTCGGCTCGCCGCCGGCATGCAGCGCATGCGCGAGCGGATCGGAGGGAAGCGATGACTGACGTCCGCGAATTGCTCCCCCTCTACGCTCTCGGTGCGCTGTCGCCCGACGAGGCAACTGCGGTCGAGCGCGCGGTCGAAGCCGATCCGAATCTCGCGGCCGAGCTGGAGAGCTACCTCGATGTCGTCGCGGTGACGCCAGCTGCCGACGTGAAGGCACGGCTGATGGCATCGGCCGGCGGAGGCAGGTTCGAGCAGTTCAGCGACCGCATGGCGAAGCTGCTCGACGTCACGATCGATCGTGCGCGCGAGCTGCTCGGCCTGATCGAGCGACCCGCGTCGTGGGAGAATCCAGTACCAGGCGTCAGCTTGATCCACTTCGACGGTGGTCCGGCCTATGCCGCCGCAGACTGCGGCTTCGTGCGCATTGCACCCGGCTGTAAGTTCCCGTGGCACACGCACCGCGGCGAAGAAGTGTCTGTGATCTTGAGCGGTGCGATGCGAGATCACGATGGCCGCGTGTTACGCGCCGGTGACGAGCTCGTGCATCAGCAAGGCACGCAGCACGAGCTGATCGCCGAAGGCGACGAAGCCGTAATTTATGTAGCGCGCGCGATGAACGGCATCGAAGTCGGCCCGTCTTAGAAGTCGGCCCGCGCCGATAGAGTCGCGTCGCCGCGAGGCGTAGGATGGAATCATGGCGGACGATGCGGGTCTGCGATTGGTCGGGACCATCCGGACCATCGAGCTCCATACACTCGCTGCGCGCTTCGAGCACGTAGCGACCCGCCAGGTCGCCAAGATCCAGCTCGACATCGAGCGCGCGCTCGACGAGGAAGGCGAGGAGCTCGACCCGCAGAACCTCGCCGATGTGCACTTTCAGGGGCCGGCCGAGCTCGTGCCGCGCTTCCATGCCGGCGATCGCGTGCAGATCGTGACGAGCCCGGAGTCGAGCCTGCAGATCTCGAGCATTCGCCCGGCACCGCTGTCTTAGTAGCCGCAGAGGTAGCCGAGCAGATTCGTGTAGAGCTCTTGCACGTCGGGCTTGCCGTCGTCGTCGGCGTCGCGCGGGCCTTGGAACACCATGCCGACCGGCAAGAAGCCGAGCGTGATCACGCGATCGTTGCGCGTCACCGCGATCGCGCCCGCGCCGGTCGCGTTGGTGTGGCGGGCTGCGATGAAGCCGTTCGCCGTCGACAGCTCGTCGCCGTCGTCGACCATCAGATCGCGGAATGACAGGGGCAGTGGCACCTGCTCGAGGCCGGCGAAGAAATTCACCGTCGACGCCGGATCGAGCACGACATCGCGCGGCGTGCCGAACGCGGCCCCGCTCGTCGTGACCTGCGCCGCGTTGCGGATCGTCTGACCCTGCGCGTCGTTGTCGAGATCCCAGAAGCTGATGATCGCCTTGCCGCCGCCGCTCACCCACGTCGCGACGCGATTGGCCGTGTCTTGCTCGAGATTCGACAGGGACGACTCGAACACGAGCACGTCGAAGTCGCCCGCATCGAACAGCGTGCGAAACATCGCCTGGTTCCCGGTCGTGCCGAACTTGACCTGAATGCCGAGGCCCATCGCTGCGTTGTCGGCGAACTGCGCTTGTTGGATCGAGGCGCAGTCGGCATCGGTTGGACCGGTGCAATCGTCGTAGATCAGCACGCTCGCGCACACGCGTGAGCACGTGCGACCGTCGCCGGCGAAGCCGGGGTTGCATGCGCAGCTGAACGTGCCCGGCTCGTTCGCGCAGGTGGCGTTGCTCGCGCAGTCGTGCGCGCCTGCGCATTCATCGACGTCGACGCACTCGCCGGCCTGCTTCTCGTAACCGGTCGCGCACGGCTCGTCGGTGATCCCGCCGTCGATGTCGATATTGCTGGTTTCGCACGTGTGCGTCGCGGTCGAGCACACGAGACCTTCGGGGCAGACGTCGCCCGGTCCGCACATCGCGCCTGGCTTCGCGTTCGGCGTGAAACAACCGCCGAGCAGAAGAACCAACCACGCCACCGCGCGCATGCTGCGATGGTAACAGTCACGCCGAGCCTGCGCGCACGATTCCGATCGCTGGCACCACGGGAATGTGCCGCCACCGTGCGGCGGCTCACCAGTCGATCACGCCCTCGTCGGTATCGCGGCCGCCGATGATCGTGATCATGAACTCCTTCGGCTTCTTGCCCTTGGTCACGGCCTTGACCTTGTGCGGGCCGGGCGGCAGCGGCAGGCGTTGCATCGGCGTTTCGCCGTAGCGCACGTTGTCGACATAGATCGTCGTCTTCTGATTCGAGTTGATGCTGAAGAAGCCGAACTTCGAGATCGCGACGATGTCCTCTTTCGAGATCTCCGGCGCATCCGGCGTCGCTTCCGGAACGTATTTGCGTTTCACCGCGGCGTCGGCCGGCACCGCTGCGACGGGTGTGTCGTCGTCGTCGCCCAAGCGGCCGAGCACGTACCAGATGCCGAAGATCGCGGCGCCGACGAGCAGGACCGCGATCACGAGATTGCGCAGCGAGCGCATCCGATGCGACGACAGTAGATCCGTGCCGCCCTCGACCATCCATGCGTCGGCGCCGACGTCGGCGCTGAGGTCGAGCACGTTCTCGAGGTTAGGCAGCTCGATCTTTCCAGTGCCGCCGGAGTGCACGATCATCGACGGGACGCCGAGCGAGCCGGTCGGAGTCTTCGACCGCGACGGCGTGTGTTGCGACATCTCGCCGGCCGCCTGGATCTGTTCGGGACGGCGCGACGGAATCGGCGGCGGTGTCTTCGACCCTGAACCACCGATCGAGATCGGTGCCGCGTTCGGATCGTCGGCCGCCTTGAGGATCTCGTCGCGCGCGCCCATCTCGTCGGCGAAGTCGGTGAACAGCAGGCGCGCGAGATCCGCGCCGGTTGCCGGACCACCGAGCGTCGCGACGCTGTTCTTGATCGCGTTGCCAAATCCCTGCGCGGTGTCGAAGCGCCCCGCAGGATCGCGCGCCATCGCCTGCACGAGCGCTGCGCGCATGCCGGGTGGCAGGTCGGGGCGGCGATCGCGAATGTCCGGAATCGGCTCCTCGGTGATCGCTTTGAACGTGAGGAAGTCGGAGTCGCGGTGAAACAGCCGCTTGATCGCCAGCATCTCGTACATCACGACGCCGAGCGCGAAGATGTCGCTGCGCCGATCGAGCGGCTTGCCGAGGATCTGCTCGGGCGACATATAAGCGTTCTTGCCTTTGACCGTCCCGGTGCGCGTACGCGAGTTCGCGCCGCGTGCCTTCGCGATGCCGAAATCGAGCAGCTTCACGGTGCCGTCGGCGGTCACCATGATGTTCGGCGGCGATACGTCGCGGTGGACGACGCCCATCAGCTTGCCGTCGTTGTCGCGAGCCTCGTGCGCCGCGTGGAGGCCCTCGCACGCTTGGCAAATGATGCCCGCGACGACGCGGTAATCGAGCATCTTCCCGGCCTTCGAGAGCTTCGTCATCATGCGCGACAGGGGTACCCCGTGCAGGTACTCCATCGCGATGAACCACGTGCCGCCAAACTGGCCGAACTGGAGCACGTTGCACACGTTCTTGTGCGCGAGCTTCGCGGCGAGGTCGGCCTCGTCGCGGAACATGGTGACGAAGTGATCGTCCTCCGCGAGGTGCGGAAGGATTCGCTTCAGCACCAGCATGTCTTTGCTGCCCGATTGTGACGATGTCGGCCGCGCCAAATAGATCTCGGCCATGCCGCCCGTTGCTAGCTTCGCGAGCAACTGATAGCTGCCGAAATCTCGGGCGTCGCGCGGGACTAATGTCCCCGCCGGAATCGTCACACCGAATATTATGCCCGAGGAAATTCCCGGATTTAAGCCCGAGCCGCCACAGACCGATGCGTTTGTTGTTCGAGCCACTTCTGGGTACAGGCGGCGGCGCGACTTAGCGAACGCTCGAATTCAGCGACGATGCCACGCTCGATCCGTGCCGCGATCACAGCCACATCCACCGACACGGTCCCCGAATAACTCCGGCGCACCGATCCCGCGGGCCAGAGTGAATCCGGCCCGCTCGATGTCGGGCCCGGCGCCACGGGTTCGAGCCTGTAGCAGCCGGTGACCCGGCCTCGACCACCGAACAGCCGGAGGTCGATCCGGATCTCGTGGGTCGCGCGGCTGCCGGTCACGTGCTCGATGTAATGCAGCGGTCCCGACGCGAACGCGCGGAGCAGCACCGGCAGCTGGCGGCGGGGCACGACTCGACAGCGACGACAAATCTCGTCGCCGGTGTCGGCGAGCTCGATCACCTCGCGCTCGATGATCTCGAGCGTGCGGTCTTGCTCGATCTGGTGCTGTGGATCGAAATACGCCGCAAACACGTCGGCCGGCGTCGCTGCGAGGAAAACGTGCTCGAAGCAAAACGGCGTCATGCGTCAATCAGTATCGACGAGCGAGGCCAGAGCGCACATCACAGTGTCGTTTCATCTGTTCGGTCATGACTCCGTCACGACTCGCGTGAAACGTTCCGTAAAGCTGCTGTAACGCTGACCGCGTTAACGCGCTGCGTACCCCAAACTGTCCGGTATGCAGTCTGTGGAGTACACGGGGAATCAGGCCGACCGGCCCCGCTGGCGAGAGAACATTCCGTTCTGGGGTGTTCACGTAACAGCGCTGGTTGGCGCGATCCTCGTCGGCTGGAGCTGGACAGCGTTCTTCTGGCTCGCCGGCACGTACACGGTCAGAATGTTCGCGGTCACCGCTGGCTTCCATCGTTACTTCTCGCATCGCACGTTCAAAACGAGCCGCGCGTTTCAGTTCATTCTCGCGCTGCTCGGCATGACCACGGCGCAGCAAGGCCCGCTGTGGTGGGCCGCGCATCATCGCCGGCATCACAAGTACAGCGACCTGCCCGAGGACATTCACTCGCCTCGCCAGCGCGGGTTCATCTGGTCGCACATGCAGTGGATCCTCGCGAAGCGCCACAAGGCGACCGACTACGAACGCATCAAGGACTTCGCGAAGTATCCCGAGCTGCGGTTCATGAACCGCCACGATCTCGCCTTCGTGATCGGCACGGCGGTCGTCACGTTCGTCATCGGCGGCTCGACGGCGCTCGTGTGGGGCTTCTTCGTGTCGATCGTGTGCACGTGGCACATCACGTTCTGCATCAACTCGGTCGCGCACGTGCTCGGCAAGCGCCGCTACAAGACCGACGACGATTCGCGCAACAACCTGACGCTCGCACTGCTCACGTTCGGCGAGGGCTGGCACAACAACCATCACCACTATCAACGCTCCGCGCGGCAGGGCTTCTTCTGGTGGGAGATCGATATCAGCTGGTACGGCCTCAAGCTGCTCGAGGCGCTGCGCATCGTGTGGGACGTCGAAGGCGTGCCGCGCCACGTGCGCGATCAGACCGAAGCGCCATCGCGCGAGCGCGTCGAAGCGATTCGCACGGCCGCGTAGAGCTACTGCGCCTTCGCGCTGCCCGACGAGAACAGCATCCCGTCGGGTGGTCCGGGGCTCAACATCGATTGCGTGAGCTCGGCGCCACTGCCGCCGCGCGTGTTGATACGAATACGACCGAGGCCGCCGCCGCCACCGCCCGGGTTCCCGCCCGCGCCACCGACGCCAGGAGCCACACCGGTCGCTGCGCCCGCTCCGCCTTGCTCGTCCGTGCCGTCACCCGAGCCGCCCGCAGCGGGCAGCGCGGTGAGCGTGCCGTTCGTCCCGATCACCGAGTTGCCGCCACCACCACCGCCGCCGCCGCCACCGTTCGCCGCGAGCGTGCCGACGACGGTGACCTTCGGTGCTTCGAGCAGGATGGCGCCGCCTGCGCCGCCGCCACCGCCCGAATCACTGTTGCCACCACCGAAATCGCCGCCGCAGCCACCGGCGTTGATGCCACCGCTCGTGATCGTGATGCTGTCGTTCGACACGATCTGGAGTGCGCCGCCGCCGCCGCCGCCGCGCCCGAAGCCACCACCGCCATCACCGGCTCCACCACCGGCGCCGCCGACGAGGATCGTGATCTCCGGATCGCCGAACGGCGTGCCACCGGCCGCTGCGTCGCCGTTGCCGCCGTTGCCGCCGTGGCCGCCACCGCCACCACCGCTCGACGCCGCCGGCGCGCCGCTGCCGCCGCCCAACGTCGTCGTCGGTCCAAACCCTTTTTGTCTCGCGGCGCTGCCGCCCATGAAACCGCCTGGGCCGCCGAGGACCAGCGGGCAGATGCCGCGCGCATCGACGACGCCGTTAATCGTGACGGGGCCGCTGACGACCAGCGCGATCGGTCGCCTGCCGACCAAGGTGATCGTGCCGTTGATCGTGAGCGACTTGAACCGGAAGATCGAAATCGGGCCGCGAAACTCGAAGTCGATACCCTTGTCGATGCCTTCGCTGTTGTCGTGAAACAGCTCGGGCATCACCTCGGTCCCGATCTGGCCGTCGTCGCCGTCGATCGTGATGCCGTCGGGCAGCGTGACGTCGCCGAGCATCGTCGGATCGAGGTCGGTGCCCGTGACACCCCTCGTCGGGTCGCCGCTGCCGCCCGCCGGAACGATCACGCCGCAATGAGGATCGGGGCTCGGCACACAACCCCAGCCGCAGTCGAGGTCGACCGCTTCGCTGCCGGCCATCGTGCACGTGCGCAGCTTGTCACCAACGCACTCGAGCGAGCTGCCCATGCAGAGCGCATCGATCGGCACATCGGGCCCGCCGTCGCGCTCGGCCGTGCCATGTGGGAATCGGCAGCCGACAAACTGGGCCGACGCGACGAGGCTCGTCGCTACGGCACCTAGCCGCCACCATGTGCGCGCGCTCAACGTACCGGCAATGTTACTTCGCGATCGGCGGTGGCATCACTACGTAATCGAAGTAACCGCTAGGGTCGCCTACCTTGCCGTCCATCGCAGCTCGCGCGACGTTGTACATCTCACGTGCAGTGACGTAGTGCAGCTTCCAACCGTTTCGCCGATAGCGTTGTAAAGCGGTGTGCATTTCTCGGGCACCCTCGCCGAGTAGGGACGCGGCGGTGTTTTCGATCGCGCCGTGCGTGTGGACCTTGACGAACACCCACTCGGGGCGGCCTTCGATGTGGATGCCCTGCGAGACCCAGGTGTCGACCCGCGACGCGGTTGGCGGATCGTTGCCGGTAAGCGCGCCGTTCTCGAGCCGCACGCCGACGCCTTTGCGCGCGAACGCGAGCGGACCGGTGATCATCAGCAACCGATCATCGTAGCTCGCACCGACGCGCGCACGTTCGCCTTGCTCGTAGCTGCGGCGCTTCGTCAGATCGCCAACCGGCCAATAGATCTGGTTGACCTTGTCGGGCTGACACGGATCGGGTGCCGACGGGAATGTCAGATCGACGTAGCAGCCGAGCTCGTGCAGCATGACGAGCTCGTCGTCGACGCCGCACCACTTGCCGTCGGGCCTGCCGTTCGCAAGTGACCAGTTGCCGTGAATGAATGCCCACTCGTAGCCACCGTTCTTGCGAGATAGGTGACCGTGCTGCGCGAACGTATCGAGGTGCTGTTTGATGCGAGGCGCGAGCGACTGCGCAGTGTCGCCATCGTGGTGCAGGTGGAACTCGACTTCGCCGAAGCCGTCCTTCGCGAGCTTCGCGAGTCCGTCGAGGTACTCGGGTCGGTACTCCTCGCCGGGAAAGAACCAGCCGTGGCGAGGCGGCCGGTCGTTGCTATCGCGGAACTCACGTAGCTTCGGGTAGCCGTCTACCCAGGCTTCGACGCGCGCACGACCTACATCGTCGGGAGCGCGACCGTGTAATGGCTCGTAGTGGTCGCACAACGCGAATAGCAAGTGCCGCGGTGCGCGCGACTGTGGCGACAGCGCACGGCGCACGAGGTGACGTGCGTAATCGGGCAGCCACTGGTGGAGGTTCTTTTTGCGAAGGCGTGTCAGCACGTGCGGTGGATGTTAAGAAAAAGTGGTTGTGAAGGATCTCTACGGTCCGTTGTTAGCAAAAGCGCTGTTTCCGGCGTTCGAAGCAGCACGAGGCAGGCCAACTGTTCCGCTGCTCCGTTACCTGCAGACCACCGAACGCTGGTCGCTCCCTGCTCTGCGTGATCTGCAGGTCGGTCTGCTCCGCCGTCTACTGCGCCACGCGTATCAACACACGGCGTATTACCGCGACGTGCTCGACGAGCGGGGCGTGCGCCCCGAAGACATCGAATCGGTCGAGCAACTCGCGCAGCTGCCGCTGCTCGATCGCGACACGGTGCGCGCGACGATGGATGCGCGTCTCGCGGGCGCACCGCCGCACGTCAACATCAAGAAGTCGACGAGCGGCACGACCGGCGAGCCTGTCGTCGTCAAGTACAACGCCGAGTCTCGCCATTGGCGCGATGCCACGCGCTGGCGCGGCTACGGTTGGGGCGGCTATCGCATCGGCATGCGCGCGCTCCACTACTGGGGCTTCGGGCCGCCGGCGAAGAGTTGGTTCCACCGCCGCAAGGTGTGGCTCGATCGCCGGCTCAAGCGCGACCTCTTCGTCGACTGCACGCCACGTGGCGAAGGCGCATTGATGGCCGCGGTCGATCAGCTGCGCGGCTTCAAGCCGCAGGTGATCGTCGCGTACGCGGCTGGCGCAGCGACGCTCGCGCGGTTCGTCAACGAGCAGCGCCTGCGTGACTGGAAGGACGTTCCGGTGCTCGTCGGCGCCGAGCGACTGTGGCCGCAGGATCGCGAGGCGATCCAGGAAGCGTTCGGTCCCGCGTTCGAGACGTACGGCTGTCGCGAGATGATGCTGATGGCATCGGAGTGCGAGCACCACGGGAGCATGCACACGTCGATGGAGACGGTGATTTTCGAAATCATCGTGCGCTCGCCCGACGGCAGCGAGCGCCCGGCGCGGCCCGGCGAGACCGGCGAGGTCGTCGTCACCGATTTGCACAACCTCGCGTGCCCGATGATCCGCTACCTCAACGGTGATCTCGCGGTCGCTCACGCCGAAGGCGAGTGCTCGTGCGGCCGCAGCCTCACGCGCGTCGGTCCGATCGAAGGGCGTACGACCGAGACGCTGCGCGACGGCCGCGGCAACGCGGTCAGCGGCCTCGTGTTCAACGTGCTATTCGGCGTGATGGATCAAGTGGCGAAGAAGTTCCAGGTCATCCAGCGCCTCGACGGCAGCGTCGTGATGAAGGTCGTGCCGCAGATGGGCAGCGCGCTCCCCGACGAGAACCACCGCGCGATCCACGCGTTCGCACGCAAGTACCTCCCCGAAGCACCGTTCGCGATCGAGTACGTCGAAGACATCCCGCTGACGGCGGCAGGCAAACGCAAAGTCGTCGTTGTCGAGACACCCGCATGAAGGACCTCTACGGACAACTGCTCGCGAAGGCGCTGTTCCCGGCGTTCGAAGCCGCGCGCGGTCGACCGACGGTCCCACTGCTCCGATATCTCGAAAACACGTCCCACTGGTCGGCGCCCGAGCTGCGCGATCTGCAGACCGGCCTGCTGCGCCGCTTACTCCGTCACGCGTATCGGCACACCACCCACTACCGGCGCATCCTCGACGAACGCGGCCTGCGCCCGGAAGCGTTCTACTCGCCGCTCGACCTCAGCAAGCTGCCGCTCCTCGACCGCCCGACGCTGCGCGCGACGATGCTCGAGCGCACGGCGAACGCGCCTCCCGCGGCCGTCATTCGCAAAGTCACGAGCGGCAGCTCGGGTCAGCCCGCCGAAGTGCTCTACAACGCCGAGTCTCGTCACTGGCGCGACGCGATCCGCTTGCGTGGTTACGGCTGGGGCGGCTATCGGATCGGCATGCGCGCGCTCCACTACTGGGGCTTCGTGCCGCAAGCGGGCGGCACTTGGTGGAAGCGCAGCAAGGTGATGGCTGATCGCTGGTTCAAGCGCGACCTCTTCCTCGATT
Organism: Kofleriaceae bacterium; assembly: GCA_036524455.1. Lineage (GTDB taxonomy): Bacteria > Myxococcota_A > Polyangia > Haliangiales > Haliangiaceae > JABFXX01. The sequence goes on from DATDCH010000607.1 coordinate 14,100, forward strand.
GCACGCCGCGCGGCGAACAAGCGCTGCTCGACGCCGTCGATCAGATTCGCCGGTTCAAACCGCAAGTCATCGTCGCCTACGCTTCGGGCGCCGGCGCGCTCGCGCGCTTCATCAACGATCGCGATCTGCGCGACTGGGACACTATCCCGGTGCTCACCGGCGCCGAAGGCCTCCTACCGCACGACCGCGCCGAGATCGATCGCGCGTTCGGCGCGGCGTTCGACACCTACGGCTGCCGCGAAGTGATGCTGATGGCCTCCGAGTGCGATGCACACGACGGCTTCCACACGTCGATGGAGAACTTGATCGTCGAAGTCGTCGTGCGCGAAGGCGGCACCGTCCGCGCGGCGCGTCCCGGCGAGACCGGCGAGGTGGTGCTCACCGATCTCCACAACCTCGCGTGCCCGATGATCCGCTACGTCAACGGTGACCTCGCCGTCGCCGGCGAAGACAAGCGCTGCAAGTGCGGCCGCGGCCTCTCGCGCATCGGCCAGATCCAAGGCCGCGTTACCGAAACCATGTACGACGGCGCCGGCAACGCGGTCGGCGGGCTCGTGTTCAACATCCTGTTCTCGACGATCGGTCACGTCGCGCGCAGCTTCCAAGTCCATCAGCGCGAGGACGGCTCCGTGATCTTCAAGGTCGTGCCCTACAACGGCGGCGCACTACCGTGCCGCGAAGAGGAGCTGCTGCGTGCCCACGCCGAGCGCTACCTGCCGGGCGCGCCGTTCTCGATCCAGATCGTCGACAACATCCCGCTGTCGCCGGCGGGCAAGCGACGCGTTGTCGTCTGCGAGTACAAGGGCGCGATGCAGCACGCGCTGCGCTGAGCGTCCGGCCGACACGCGGATGATGCGTACGAGCTGCGGCCAATCCGGCCACGCGGCTGAGCGAGATCGCGTGCTTGCGCTGGCGCACGAGTTGCTCTTCGCGCGTGCGTGGTTGCGCTACCCTGGAGGCATGGTGCTGAGGTTCACCGCAAAAGTGAAAAAGCGCGAGGTTCGTGTGCGCGACATCGATCTGCCGGACGGCGCGACGGTCGATGTCACGATCGCGCCACACGACGAGGAGGACGACGGCTTCGAGCTCACGGCGGAAGTCGAGGCGATGATTCGCGAGGGCGACAGAGCGTTCCGCCGAGGGGAGTACTCCACCCTTGAAGAGGCCCTCGCACGCCTTAGAGCGCTCTCCGTTCGCCGTCGTGGAGACGCGACCAGCGCAGCGCACGGTCGAGCGCGAGACGCTGGAATGGGAGCAGCTGCACGAAGGCGAGGAAAGCCAGCTCCCGGCCGAGTACGCAAGCGCGCTTAGCGCGCTCGCAACGCACCCGTACCTCGGGAGCCAGTTGCGGCGGCGCGGGCATTATCGGAAGCTGTATCTTCGACGGACTGGCTTCTTCATTCTGTACAGGCTGATGCCGCGGCGTCGAATCGTTGTCGTCGTCGCGCTGGTGGCGAAACGCAGCCTCGCGCATCGCCGCTAATCAGCTGCTCTTGACGACGACGCGCAGCGACAGCGGGAAGCACACCGCGAGCGGCTTGCCTTCACGCGTGAACGGCTTGTAACGCCACGACGCAAGTGCGGTCTGCAGCTGCCCGGCGATCTCCGGGTTCGACTTCGCGATCTTCACCGACGAGACCTTGCCCTGCTCGTCGATGCATAGCTTCGCGAGCACGTCGCCGCTGCCTTCGGCGTTCTTCGCGCGCAGCGTCGGCACTTCGCCGGAGACCTTCGTGACCGAGGCGGCGGCGACCATCGGCGTGCGCGCGGGTTTGGGATCGATCGGCTTGACCGCCTCGGGCGGTTTCGGCGGATCGGGTTTTGGCGGATCGGGTTTCGGCGGCTCGACCTTCGGCGGATCTTGTTTCGGTTCCGGCTTGGGCTCGGGCTTCGGTAGTTCGGCGACCTGCTTGTCGAGCTTCGCGGTGCCCTTCTTCGGGTCACGCTTGGTCGTCACCTTCGGCGCGGCGGTCACGCGTTTCGGTTCGGCGGCTGCGACCTGCTGCGGAGGATCTTGCTGCTGCGGCGCCTGCACGGCCGGCTCGGGCGGCGGGTCGTGGATCGCGATCTCGGTCTCTTCTTTGTCGAGCGCGACGCGGATCGTTTGCGAGTCGCCTTCGCGCACCGTGATCGTGCTCGCCCACGGCTCGTAGCCGTCGAGCTCGACGGTGATCGGATACGCGCCGGGCGCGAGGGTGGCGCCGAGCAGCGCCTTGGCATCGAGCAGCTTGCCATCGAGCGTGACCTGCGCACCTGCTGGCTCGATCTGGAAGCGGAGCGTACCGTCCTCGATCGCCGACGATCGTTTCACGATCAGGATCGCGGCGAGTGCGGCTGCGATCAGCGCGAGCACACCGAGGATCGCGAGGGGCTTCTTGCTCGCGCGCGGTGCGGCGGTCACGGGCTGCGGGCGCATCGCCGACGGCATCTGCGTCGGCAGCGGCGTCGCGACGTGACGATGAAAGTCGGGCGCCGCGGCGGTCGCGCCTGCTTGGTCGACGGTGCGCACGTCGTCGCCCCAGATTTCAGCGGCGAGCTCGATGTCGGCTGCCGAGCGGCGCAGCGGGGTGGGCGTGCGCGCGGAACGGAGAACGGCAGTCGGAGGCTCTGCCGGTAGCGGCAGCGCGCGGCCCGACGGCGAGCGCGGTCGACTCGAGCCGGGCGGGATGTAGGGACCCGAACCGGCCGGTGCGGGGGACGAGGTTAGCGCGCGGGCCCACGAGTCGTCGGGCTGCGCGAACTTGATCATCCACTCGGAGACCGCGCGCGCGGAGATGTGTGTGGCGGTCTCGGAGGCGACCTCGTCGATCGCTTGGCGGAACAGCCGCGCGGATGGGAGGCGCGTGTCGGGCTCGCGATCGAGTGCGGACAGAATGATGCGATCGAGCTTCGCCGGGATGGTCGGGTTGAGGCGCGAGGGCGGGGCGATCGGCTCTTCGCGGATCTTGCGCATCGTCTCGTAGTCGGTGCGCGCGGAGAACAGAGGAGAGGCGGTGGCGAGCTCCCACGCGACCACGCCGACGGAGAAGATGTCGCTGACCGGGCCGACCGGCAGCCCGAGCGCGACCTCGGGCGACATGTAGCCGAGCTTGCCTTTGACTTGACCGGACTCGGTGTGGAGCTGGCGGCTGCTCGCTTTCGCGATTCCGAAGTCGATCACTTTCATGTGACCGGTGTGCGCGATGATGAGGTTCGACGGCGACACGTCGCGATGCACGATGTGCAGCGGTTGGCCTTGCTCGTCGACGAACGTGTGCGCGTAGTCGAGCGCGTCGCACAGCTCGCCGACGATCGACAGGATTACGGGGAGCGGGATGGCTTCGTTCGCGCGGTTCGCGTAGCGCAGCAGCTTGCGAACGTCGAAGCCCGCGACGAGCTCCATCGCGATGTAGTAGCTGCCGCTGATGCGACCGAAATCGTAGACCTGCGCGATGTTCGGGTGCTGGAGTAGCGACGCGACTTTTGCTTCGCGAATGAACGACTCGACGAAGTTCTGGTCTTCGGCGAGATGCGAGAGCATGCGCTTGAGCGCGACGCTGCGTTCGAAGCCCGCGGGGCCGCGCTTCTTCGCGCGATAAACCGTCGCCATGCCGCCCATGCCGAGTCGCTCGTAGACCTCGTAGGGTCCGAACTGCTCGGGCGCTGGGTCGCTCGCCGGCGTCACCACGGTTCCACACCCAGCATGAGCGGCTGATGGTAGCCGATCAAGCGACGGCTGCTTTCAGAAGAACGTCAGCTGCAGCTTCGCGTAATAGAAGCCGCCGTTCTGTCCGAACTGGCTGACATTGCGGCTGTAAATGAAACGGCCGAAGCTGATGTTCGCGTCCTTCTGCTGCTGATCCGGAAACGTATTGAGGATGTTGTCTCCGCCTACCGCGATCATCACATTCTTCGTCGCCTGATAACCGAGGTCGGCATCGAACAGCACCTTCGCGCCGAACACTTCATCGTTCATCGCGTTATCCGGACGGTAGTAGACCGGGCCGTAATAGTTCGCGCGCACGAGCGCGGAGATGCCTTTGATCGAGTAGCGCACGGCCGCCGAGCCCTTCTGGTGCGGCACCGTGTCCTCGAGGCGGTTCTCGGCGAGCCGGCCGAAGAAGAACGCGCGCAGCTGGTCCGGCTCTGGAAACCTGGTGCGCAGCGTTTCGGGAATGTTGACGCGGATGACGTCGGTGCGCGTGAAGTTTGCCGACGCGGTGAACGCGAGCGTGCCGTCGCCCGCGTCGACCGAGTAATCGAGGACGACGTCGATGCCCTTTGTATCGGTATCGACTGCGTTCGCGAAGAACTGCGCTTGGCTCACGCCGGGAAACGGCGCGAGGATCTGAGCGACGAACATATTGGTGTTCGTGAACTGACTCGTCAGCACGATGCGATCGCGCAGCCGGATGAAGTAGCCGTCGACGCTCAACGACAGCGTGTCGCGCAGGCGCAGCGTCATCCCGCCGCTGAAGTTGATCGAGCGCTCCTCGCGCAGACGCGGAATGTTGAACGCGCGCGTCACCGGGCTCGCGTTGTTGCTGGTCAGCACCTGCGTCGGTTGCAGCGTGCCGGTCATGTCGGCGAGGAACAGCGTCGACACGTTCGAGAACCACACCTGATGCAGCGACGGCGCGCGAAACCCCGTGCTTGCAGCGCCGCGGATCGCGAACGGCCCGGCGAGCTTTGCGCGCGCGGCGACCTTGCCGATCGCCGAGCGGCCGAAGTCGCTGTACGTCTCGAACCGCCCACCGGCGTCGATCGCGATCGCCTTGCTGAGCTCGCTCTCGATGCCGGCATAGACGCCGATGTTGTCGCGCGTACGGTCGACTTCGTTGCTCGGTTGAAATCCCGGGAACACCTGCGCACCGGGCAGCTTCGGCTGCGGCGGCATCCCGAACGTCTCGGTGCCGAGGCTGTACGAGGCTTCGTCGCCGGCTTCGATCTGATAGCGTTCGACGCGTAGCTCGCTGCCGAGCACGAGCGCGAGCGACTTGATCCCTTCGACGTCGAGCTTGCGCAGCAAGTCGAGGTTCGCGACCGTCTGCGAGAACCCGAGCGTACCGGCGTCGAACGTCGTCGGGCTCGCTGTGCCGAGCGACGCATTGACCGAGTTCTCGACGTGGAGCTGAAACGCGCTACGCCCGTGGGTCAAGCTCGCATCCACGTTCCACGTGCCCTTGCGGCGCATGCCGATCGTGATCGCCGCGTCGTCGATCGTCGGATGGATCTCGGGCAGAAAGCCGTGCGGATAGAACCCGGCCTCGGGCACGTTCTGCGCGAACTGTTTCGGGAAGCGGCGGAATCCGTTCGCGGCGCCGCGGCGATGCGAGAGGTCGCCGAAGCTGTAGAACGTCGCGGCGTCGTTGATCGGCAGCTCGAGGTTGTACGCACCCATGCCGGCGATCGTTGCGGCTTCGCCGATCTTCATGCCAAAGTCGTCCTCGCGCGTGCGGCCGTCGAGCATCTGCTGATCCATCGCGCCGTCGTCGGTGTAGATCGTGCCGGTATAGACGCCCGAGCGATCGGTGGCCTGCTTCTCCATGTACTCGCCGGTGATGTTGACGAAGCCCTTCTGGCCGACCTTGAAGCCGTAGTTCGCGCTCGTCTTGAGCTGCCCGCCGTCTCGTGACGCGGTCATGCCAGTCTCCGCGGTCATGTCGAGCAGATCGGTGACGTCTTTGGTCACGATGTTGATCACGCCCGCGATCGCGTCGGAGCCGTACTGCGCGGCGGCGCCATCACGCAGGATCTCGATGCGCTTGATCGAGCCAACCGGAATCGCGTTGAGATCGGTGCCGACGCTGCCACGGCCGAACGTGCCGTTGACGTGGAGCAGCGCGCTGCGATGGCGGCGCTTGCCGTTGACCAGGATCAAGACTTGGTCCGGCCCGAGGCCGCGCAAGCTCGCCGGGTCGACGTGGTCGGTGCCGTCGGCGATCGACTGCGGCGTCGAGATGTAGCTCGCCGCGAGCGTGTGCAGCACGCGGCCGGTCTCGGTGCGGCCGCTGCGCGCCATCTCGTCGGCGGTCACGACATCGACGGGCACCGTGGAGTCGACGTTCGTGCGCGGCGTGCGCGAGCCGACCACCACGATCGTTTCGTTGAGCAGCGGAATCGTCGCGAGCTGGAAGTCGAGCTTGGCGGTCGCGCCGGCCTCGACTTGCACGCTCAGCTCCTGGGAGCTGAACCCGCCGAAGTCGGCGCGCAGCCGGATCGTGCCGGGCTTCACGTTCGCGAGCTGGAAGCGACCTTCGTCGTCGGTGATCGCGGTCGTGTTCGTGCCGATGATCGTGACCGAGGCACCGGCGAGCGGTGCATCGAGATCCGGCGCCTCGACGATGCCTTCGATCGTGCCGGTCGTGGGCGGCGGTGGCTCGGGTTCGGGCTCGTCCTCGGGCTCGGCCTCTTCCTCGGCCGGCGCTGGCTCGGGTTGCGCGTGCGCTGCGCCACACCACACCATTGCGACGACCAAGCCAAGTCGAGTCACGCGCACGAGAACCGTATCGTAGACTGAAACGCATGGACGCGGCAGACGAGCAGGTCGTACGAGCCGAGCTCGTGCGAACCCAGCACGAGGCTCGGGGCTTGATCTATCGAGGCGTCGCGCTCATGGCGTCCGTGCCAATCGTGGTGATCGGTGCCGTGCTTGGCGCGTTCGTGCTTCCGGGCTGGGCCGGGTTCCTCGGGGTCGTCCTGGCAGGCGTCTACACGCTCGTAGGCGGTATCGCGGGCTTCGCGGTCATCGTGAGCGGGCTGGCCGAGCATCGCCAGAGCGCGCGCCAGCTGCGCGGCCTCGACGACCTACGCAAGCTTCCCGAAGCGCGCGTCGTCCTGCGTTAGTCGACGCGCGCGACGGTGCCGGGACCCGCGACTTCGTCGATCGAGTGCAGCAACAGCTGCAGCGAGTCGGTCGGCCTCAGGTTCGCGCGCAGCCCGTAGCCATCGGCGACCCAGTACGCCTTGCGGCGATACGGATAGAACGGCTCGCGTGCGATCACGGCGACGCGCTTTGCACCGGCCTTGCGTGCGTCGATCAACACGGCGCGTGCCTGCGCGAGCGTCGTGTCGGGATGAAAGTGCAACGCGAGCACGTCGCCCTTCGCGCGAAGCTCCTCGAGCACGGCAATGCGCTGCTGGTTCGGACCGTAGCTGTGGCCACCAACGATCAGATCGCCGCGCGTCGATAGCTCGGCTTCCGGGAGATCCGGATCGTCATCGGCGGCCGCACCCGCGACCGGCCAGTTATCCGGATCGGCGCGCCGCTCGATGTCGGGGATCGATTCGGCAATGTCGCGATCGAGGCTCTCCCATGCGTGCACGACTTGCTTCCACGCATGGTCTTCGCGGCATGCCAGGCACTCGGTGACCGCGACACGCGCGCGCTCCATTCCGCGGCGCAGCGCGAGCGCTTCGATGATGTTGCCTTGCAGCTCGGGCACGACGCTCTTGCACTCGCGCGCGAGCGGGCCGCCGCACAGCCGCACCATGTATTGATCGGGATCCTCGCCCGGCTTCGGCATGAATTCGGGAGCCTTTGGATCGCGAACCTCGAGCATCTTGTCGGCCGAGATCGGCGGCGACAACAACGTCGGCCACACGGTCAGCGCGAGCGTTTCGATCTTCTGGCGTATCGGCTTGGCCTGCGCGGCTTGGATCGGCGTGATCGCGAGCGTGACGAGCTTGAGCTCGGCTTCCTTCGCGACCGTGCGATCCATTTGCGGGCGCAGCGCCACGATCGCTTGCGAGAGCTCCTCGTAGGCATCGGCGGTGCGGCCGGCTGCGACGTACTTGTCGACGGCGGTGATGAGCGAGCTGCGCTTGTAGTCCTCGGAGGCCTTCGGATTGACCTCGATGGTGTCCCGGCCGCAACCGGCGGCAAGAACAGCGACGAGGGCGAAACCGCGCATCATCTCCACTACGAGTTACCTAGCAAGGTGGATGCCCACCACCTTGAAGCTTTTCACCTTGCGTACGCTGCGCGGAGACAATTCGCCAGTTTCTCGGGATCGAGCGCGGTGCCAAGTGCCACGATGCGCCCGTTCTGGCCAAAGATGTCGTCGGGTTGCCGAGGCAGCGGTTCGCTCGACACACGTAGGCCTACTCGGTGCACAGCGGACCACGTTCCGTCGGTGGCTCTGACGATGCCTTTGATCCGCACGTAGTTGGCCGGCAGCTCGGCAAGCTGATCCTCGAGCTCTTCGAGGTCGATTCGGTCCTCCACATTCAACCAGGTGCTGTCGACGCCATGTGCATGACTGTCGGGATGTCGACAGTTCTCGTCATGCACGTGCTCGTCGGTGGGGACGTGCTCGACGTCGGGATCGGCGAGCACTTGCTCGAGCCAATGCGCGTGCTCTGCGGTCGTGCCTTGCAGAATCTGCGCTTTGGGCGCGAGCGCGTGAGCCGCATCGATAACGGCGCGCGTCTCGGCTGCATCGGCGAGCTCTGCTTTGGTGACGAGCAATACGTCGGCATATGCCACCTGAGCAGCGACCGCGACAGACACGTCACGTGAGGCTCGGAAATTCGTCGCATCGACGAGCGTGACCACCGCGGCGAGCCGCACGTGATCGCGCACCGGCTCGCGCGCGAGTGCCCACGCGATCGGTAGTGGCTCGGCGACGCCCGTCGTCTCGAGCACGATCGCATCGAGGCCGGGATTCGCGGTGACGAGATCGATGACGGTCTTGTCGAGCTCGTCGCCGAGCACGCAACACACGCAGCCGCCCGGCAGCTCGATCTGGCGCGCGGCGTCGCTGCCGAGCAGCGCACCGTCGATACCGATTTCGCCGAGCTCGTTGACGATCACGCCGAGCTTGCGCGTCTCACCGCTCGCCGCTCGATTCGCGAGTAAGCGATTGAGCAACGTCGTTTTCCCGGCGCCGAGAAAGCCGGTCAGCAGAACGAGCGGTACGCGCACCGAAGCAGCCTAGCGCGAGTTGTGCATTTCTGGCTTCCAGAGAAACAAGGAGGAACTGTCATGATGCGAGCAATCGGCGCAGCCGCGCTTGCCGTCGGGCTACTGCTGACAGGCGCGTGCAAGCAAACCGAGACCGACGGGACACCCTCGGTCCAAAAACAGGTCGAGCAGGCGCAACGCGAGTCGGAGGAGGCGTTCGACACCGCGAAGGAAGCCCAGGAGAAGGCGCGCGAAGAGCAAGAAGACGTGAAGCGCGCCGAGGAGCGAGTCCTGGACAAGCAGCGCGAGCTTGCCGAGGCACAAGCGAAGGCGCAGCAAGCGCGTCAGGAAGCGGAGCAGGCGCAGGCGCAGGCACAGGCGCAGAGCCAGCAAGCGGTGCAACAGGCGCAGAGTGCGCAGGCGCGCGCGGCGCAGATGCAGCAGCAGGCGCGCACGGAGGCCGAGGCCAAGCAAACGCAGCCCGTGACGCCCAAAGCGCAGACGCCGGAGACGCCGGAGGAGTCAAAGCTCGATCCGAACGTTCAGCAGGACGTCGACGCCGAGGCGCGCCCGGCACCGACGAAACAGCGATCGACCGACGACACGCGACAAACTCCGGTGCAGCCGCGCGCGCCCGAGACCACGGGTGGCTGGTTCGACAAACAAGCGCAGTCGCAACGCGAGGCACGTGAGGTCATGCAGAACGACGAAGGCACCGTGCTCTCGGTGACGCAAGACGAGATCGTGCTCCGGCGCGATAACGGCTCGCAGATCAAGCTCAAGGCGGTCCAGTCGCTGACGATGCCGAGCGAGGGGCAACGCATCGCGGTGCAGTACCGCTACGACGGAATGCAGCCGGTCGCGGTGCGCATCGATCAGCGTTAGCGCGCACGGCAGTGGGCGACAATCGAGGACCTCGTCCCTCGATCGCGCCGCGTGTTGTCGACGAGTTGCACGCGGCACATTGCTTGCTGCGTAGACCTTGCCATGCGTTTGTCATGGCTGTTGGTGGTTCTGGTCGCCGCTTGTGATGTTGATTCCGATGTCGATACCGACTCGTACTGGGACGAGACGAGCGAAGACACCGAGGACAGCGGAGGCGATCCGGCGGAGACGGCGATGGCGGCGCAGCGCGTCGGCATCGCGGTTGGTGCGACGACCGACGCCGAGCTCGTCGAGCGCTTGCCGGTGGCACGCAGCGAAAGCGGTGCGACGCGCAGAGTCGTGTTGCGCCTCCGTCCCGATGATCTACCGACGCTGTGGTCGGGCGATCGCTTGATCGTGCCGGCGGAGGTCGAGGTCACCACGCGGTGCGACATCGGCCAGACTGCGCCGGGCTGCAACTACAACCCGAACATCAGAGCGCAGCTGCTGCTCACCGGCAACGCGGACGACACGAACGCGAATGGCAGCTCGCGGGTGATCGCGACCCAGCAACAGAGCTGCACGAAGGCCGATCATCACTGCGTGTTCGTGTTCCGCCCCGGCGACTCGGCGATCACGCTCGGTAATACGCCGTGCGTCGCGACGAATAGCTGCTTCATCAACCTCGTGATGTGGACATGGCACTCGGATGCGCGCGCGGGCGACCAGGATCACGTGCTCGTCGGCAGCAACGACGGCAACTACTTGGTCACCGGGCGCGTCGAGGGCGATCAGGCGCGGCTGATGGCGGTGCGCGAGCGCGGCATCACGGCAGACGATCGCGCTTCGCGCGAGACCCGCGGCGGCGGTGACAAGCAGATCAACACGAACGCGAATGCGGAGCTGATCTTGTCGCACCGCTTGAAGCTCGGCGATCTGGTCGCGGGCGAGCAGTTCGTCGTCGAGGCGAAGCTCGTGACCGCGGTGAGCAGTCGCGCGCGATTCTCGACCCAGATGTTCGTGACGAAGGATCCCAACGCGACCAGCGGCGACGGGCTAGAGAGAATCGCACCAGACGCGATCAGCGAGCACAACGGGTTCAACTGCACGTCGGGAACGAGCCCGTGCACGACGCGCAAGGTCGCGGTGTTCCGCGTCACCGAGGACATCGCCGGCCCGGTGTTCGTCAACATCTACGCGAAGAGCGAGGTACCGGGGCCGGGCACGGCGCGCGTCGTCGTCAAGCGAGGCGACAGCTACGTGCGCTCGGTGCGCTACGCGTCGCGGTTCGGACTCTAGTTGACGCGGAACTGCAGCAAGTTGCCGATGCCGGTGCCGACCCATAGCGTTTTGCCATCGGGCGAGAACGCAGCGGCGATTGGCCGCTCGTGGGTCGGCGTGAAGTCGACGGTCGCGACGCGCTGACCGTCAGCGAGCCGCCACGCGAACAGACCATCGAGCGTGGTCGCGACGATGTGCTTGCTGTCGGGCGAGACCGCCACCATCGCGACGTAGCGCTCGGGCACGTCGAACCTCCGCACCTCGCGCAGCTTTGCGGTCTCGAGCACGACGATCGGCCCTTTGTCGCGCGGCACGATCAGGTGCTTGCGATCGGGCGTGAGCACCAGATCCCTGACGAATCCGTTGGATTCCGCGCCGCGCGCGACGAGCCGACCCGTGCGCAGGTCCCATGCGTGCGCGTGATTGTTCTCGCCGGTGACGTACAGACGATTCGCCGTGGCATCGGCGACCGCTGAATAGAGCGATTCGTTGCGTAGCTCGAGGTGTGGTTTATCGGCGGGCCGTTTCCACATCGGTAGCTTGCGCGGCGCAGCGTGGTCGCCGAGGTCGAACGCCGTGTGCACGTAATCGTGCTCGCGCACTTCTGCGACGATCACCTTGTCGCCGATGAAGACGCCATGGCTGCTCAGGCGGTGCTCGAGTCGCACCGGTCGCGATGCGGCGATCGCGTTGCGGTCGACGTCGTAGCGATGGATGAACACACCGCCGACACCTTCGTTGACGACGGCGAGCTGGCCGTTCGCGAGGAAACGAATGATCGCGTACCACAGCGGGTCGGGTGGGCCGACGAGCTTGCGTGCCGTCTGGTCTTGCCAGAACCACAGCGAGTGATCCTCGGCGAATCCGGCGACCCCTTTGCCGTCTGGCGATGCTGCGAGTGCACTGATCGTGCCCCATGGACCTGCGGAGGCCGACGGTGGGAACACCGACTTGCCCGTCGTTACATCGACGATGTCGATCACGCTATGCGAGACCGTGACCACCACGCGGGAGCTCGTGCTGGCCGCGAAATGCAAGCAGCCTTCGCGCCTCCACAACTCGGCTCCGTCGGAGATGCGCTGCGCGAGGCAGCGGCCGTTGCGCGACATCACGACGACGTCGGGACCGGCGAGCTGCGGATCTCGATAGGGGTGGCCTTCTGCGAGGTGCCACGCCTCGCGCTTCGCGAGCAAGTCCCAGCCGACGACGCGCTCGTGGTCCCACGTCACTGCGTAGCGCGGCGAGTCAGTGAGCAGCAGCGCCACATGGCGCGGCATGACTCCGTAGCGCGAACGCGTATCGACGTGCGCGAGCGGCTTGCCTTCGCTGGTGAACATGTCGAGGTGGCCGTTGCTGATCACGGCGACGCGGTCGGCTTGCGGTGACAACGCACTCGCGGTCATCGTCGGATCACCTGCGTGGAAATCGTGCAGCGGCTTTCCGGTGTCGAGGTTGCGCGTGATCGCGGAGTAACCGCCGGGCACGTTGTCGCTGACGCAGCCATGCTGCACTTCGTGAAAGCCATTGGCCGTGACGAGCATCGCCGTGCGTGCGTCCTCGGAGACGCCCTCGCCATACTCGAGCTTCCACTCGGTGTGCCGCACGTTGGGCGTCACGTCGCCCATCACCGCCCGGCCCGTCGACGCGTCCCACACGCGATACGACCCGGCGCGTTGACCGACGAGTCGCGTGCCGTCCACTGTGAAGCGAAGCGTCGCTGCATCGAGTGGCGATTCCCAGAGCTGGGCGCCAGTCGCGACGTTCCAGACGCGCGTCTTGCCGTCCCAGCCGGTCGTCGCGACGCGTTTGCCGTCGTCGGTGACCGCAACTCCGTAGATGTTCGTGTGCGGCGTCTCGATCCAGCGCACCATGCGGCCGTCGCGCAGATCCCACACCGCGAGGCTCGCGTCCGCGCTGCCAGTGCCGGCATAGCGGCCGCTCGGCGAGATACCAGCCGCCATGATCCCGCCGTGGCGCAGCTCGGTCTGGCCGCGGCGATCGACAAAGCCGAGCAGTTTGCCGGTGACGTTCGGCGGTGGCGGTGGGGCTAGCACGGCGACCGCTGGCTCTTCGCCGGTCCGTTGGACCGCCGGTGGCGAGGGCTGCTCGCATGCAGCGATCATGAGGACAGAACACGCAGCGATCCGCAGCATCACCGGTTCGACGCACGCCCCCGGATTTTGGGTCCTATTTTTCAGCCGGCGCCATCGGATTTGTCGACGCGGTCGCGATGCGCGAACGAGGCCTTCGCGTAATCGCGGTTGAGCTGCGCCATCACGTCGCGCGGAATCTCCTTCGGGCACGCCGCTTCGCACTCGTAGTGATTCGAACAATTGCCGAACCCGGCGGCATCCATCGCGGTGACCATCGCGAGCGTGCGGTGCATGCGCTCGGGCTGACCCTGGGGCAGATTGTGCAAGTGCGCGAGCTTGGCCGCGACGTACAGCATCGCCGAGCCGTTCGGGCACGCCGCGATGCACGCGCCGCAGCCGATACACGCGGCCGCGTCCATGGCGCGGTCTGCGGACTCCTTCGGCACCAGGACGTCGTTCGCCTCGGGTGCGGAGCCCACGTTTGTCGTGATGAAACCGCCCGCTGTCATTACGTCGTCCATCGTCTGGCGATCGACGCAGAGATCCTTGATCACAGGGAATGCCGATGCACGCCACGGCTCGATCCAGATCTCGTCGCCATCCTTGAACAGGCGCATGTGGAGCTGGCACGTCGTCGTGCCGCGCCGGCCGCCGTGTGCGCGGCCGTTGATCATCAGCGCGCACGTGCCGCAGATGCCCTCGCGACAATCGTGATCGAACGCGACCGGCTCCTCGCCTTTGGCGATCAGCTGCTCGTTCAAGATGTCGAGCATCTCGAGGAACGATGCGTGCGTAGAGACGTCGGTCACCTTGTAGGTGACGAACTTGCCCTTCGTCTTGCGATCCTTCTGCCGCCAGATGTGCAGCGTCAGCGACAGCGCGCTCATTTGTAGCTCCGGGTCGCGAGCTTGACGTTCTCGAATGCGAGCTGCTCGGTGTGCCGCTTCGGCGCGTCTGCGTGCTCCCACACGGCGACGTGACAGAACTTGTCGTCGTCGCGCTTCGCTTCGCCGTCGACTTGATACTCGGTGCGGAAGTGACCACCGCAGCTCTCTTCACGGACCAGCGCGTCGCGGCACATGAGCTCGGCGAACTCCATGAGATCGGCGACACGTCCGGCCTTCTCGAGCTCCTGGTTGAACGAGTCGCGCTCGCCGATCACGCTGACTTCGGCCCAATACTGTTCGCGCAGCTTCGGGATCTCGGCGAGCGCCGTCTCGAGCGACGCACGGCTGCGCGTCATCCCGCAGTGCTCCCACATGATGGTGCCAAGCTGTTTGTGAAACGAATCGACCGAGCACTTGCCGTTGCCGCTCATCAATCGATCGATGCGCGCACGCACGTCGGCTTCGACGGTTTTGAACGCCGCGCTGTTCGGATCGGCCAGTGACGAGGCCTGCACGCCGGCGAGGTAGTTACCGAGCGTGTACGGAATGATGAAGTAACCATCGGCGAGCCCCTGCATGAGCGCGCTCGCGCCGAGCCGGTTCGCGCCGTGATCGGAGAAGTTCGCTTCGCCGAGGCAGAACAGGCCGGGAATCGTCGTCTGCAAGTTGTAGTCGACCCACAGCCCGCCCATCGTGTAGTGGACCGCCGGATAAATCCGCATCGGCACGCGATACGGATTCTCGCCGGTGATCCGCTCGTACATATCGAACAGGTTTTCGTACTTCTCGCGAATGCGCTCCTCGCCGTCGCGTTTGATCGCGTCGCGAAAGTCGAGGTAGACGCCGCGACCGCCGGGCCCGACGCCTCGGCCTTCGTCGCAGACTTCCTTCGCGGCACGGCTCGCGATGTCGCGCGGAGACAGGTTGCCGAAGCTCGGATACTTGCGCTCGAGGTAGTAGTCGCGCGCGTCGTCGACGATCTGATCTGGGTGCTTGATGACGTCGTCTTTGCTCTTCGGCACCCAGACGCGGCCGTCGTTGCGCAGTGACTCGCTCATCAGCGTCAGCTTGCTCTGGTAGTCGCCTGCGACCGGAATGCATGTCGGGTGGATCTGCGTGAAGCATGGGTTGGCGAACCCGGCGCCGCGCTTGTACGCGCGATACGTCGACGTGACGTTGCACTGCTTCGCGTTCGTCGATAAGTAGAATACGTTGCCGTAGCCGCCGGTCGCTAGCACAACCGCGTGCGCGGCGTGCGACGTGATCGCGCCGGTGATCAGGTCGCGCACGACGATGCCGGCGGCCCGCCCGTTAGCGACGACGAGATCGAGCATCTCGGTGCGCGGGAACATGCGCACCTTGCCCGCGCCGATCTGGCGTGACAGCGCGGCGTACACGCCGAGCAGCAGCTGTTGGCCGGTCTGGCCGCGCGCGTAGAACGTGCGCGACACCTGCGCGCCGCCGAAGCTGCGGTTCGCGAGCGTGCCGCCGTACTCGCGCGCAAACGGCACGCCCATCGCGGTGCACTGATCGATGATGTCGAGCGAAACCTCGGACAGGCGATACACGTTCGCTTCACGCGACCGGAAGTCGCCGCCTTTGACCGTGTCGTAGAACAGGCGGTGAATCGAGTCGCCGTCGTTCTGGTAGTTCTTCGCGGCGTTGATGCCGCCTTGCGCGGCGATCGAGTGCGCGCGGCGCGGCGAGTCTTGAAAGCAAAAGCACGCGACGTCGTAGCCGAGCTCGGCGAGCGTCGCGGCCGCAGCGCCGCCGGCCAGGCCGCTGCCGACGACGATCACCTTGTACTTGCGCTTGTTCGCCGGGTTGACGAGGCGCATCTCGAACTTCGCGTTGGTCCACTTTTGCTCGATCGGCCCGCCCGGGATGCGCGCATCGAGCTTCACGCGATCACTCCGACGAGCACGGCGGTCGGCGGCAGCATGTAGCCGACGAACAGCAGCACCGCGGTCGCCGTGCCGACGCGATCGACCGGATACTTCGGATGGCGCCAACCGAGCGACTGCAGCCACGACGCCGCGCCGTGCCCGAGGTGCATCGCGAGCAGTAGAATGCCGACGAAGTAGACGGCGTAATACAGCGGCTGCTGGAACGCCACCACGTACAAACGATAGGCATCGTGCTCGACCGCCGGATCGATCGTCATGTGCACGATGTGAAAGATCAGAAATGCGAGCACGACGACGCCCGACAGCGCCATCGAGCGACCGGCGATGCTCGAACGCTGCGGCCGGTACACCGCATAGCCAATCGGGCGGGCAGCGCGATTCTTCGCGACGAGACCGATCGCGAGCACGACATGGACGATCAGCAGGGCGAGCAGTCCTGCGCGCACCGGCCATTTGACTTCCCACAGTCGCTGCAGGAAATCCGCGTAGGCGTTGTACATCGCGCGGCCACCGAACATCTGCAGGTGCCCGGTCATGTGAACGATCGCGAACAGCAGCAGCAACAGGCCGGTGACGGCCATGACGTGCTTGGCGCCGACGGACGATCGCAGGTAGCGAACGAGCCAACTCACGACCGTTGGATGCCACCACAAGTCGGAGAGGTGCGTCTATGTTTCACGCGGCCTAAGCGACGCGATGGAGCAGCTCGTCTCCGCGCGAGAGTCGGCTAAGGTTCTCGATCACGACATCGCTGATCCGCGCGAATGATTCCTCGGTGGAACCGGCGACGTGCGGCAACGCGACGACGCGCGGATCGAGATAGAGCGGATCATTCGGATCGGGCGGCTCGTACCAATGCACGTCGAGGCCGACGCCACCGAGCTTGCCGCTCGCGAGCGCGGCGACGAGCGCGTCGCGATCGATCACGCCGCCGCGCGACACGTTGATCACGAATGCGCCGGGCCGCATCGCGGCGAACGCCTCGGCGCCGACCAGTCCGCGCGTCGCCGCATCGAGCGGGCAGTGGATGCTGATCGCGTCGCACGACGCGAAGAACGCGTGGCGCTGCTCGGCGCCAGCATCGCGCGTGAGTGCGAGTACGTGCATGCCGAGTGCGCGTGCGCGATCCGCGAGCGCGGTGCCGGTGCGCCCCATGCCGATGATGCCGAGCGTGCGTCCGGCGAGCTCGATGCCGAGCGGCACGCCGACCTCGCGCGCGGCGAACGTGCGTGCTGCGACCGGTGCACGCCTCGCGAGCGCGAGCAGCAAGTACAGCGCGAGCTCGGCGACGGCGACGTGATTCGTGCCGGGCGCGTTGCATACCGGAATGCCGCGCGCGGCGGCTGCAGCGCGATCGATCTGCTCGGTGCCCGCTGCCGGTTGTTGGATCAAGCGCAGCTGCGTTGCGGCCGCGATCACGTCGGCGGTGATCGGCGCATTCGACGGCAACAGCACGTCGATGTCGCGCACAACCTCGACGAGCGGTTGCGTGCGGTCCCAGCGCACGATCGTAGAGCCTTCAGATAGGCGAGCCGCGATGTGGTCGACGATGGGCAGCCAGCCGGAGCCGCAGAACAAGAGGCGCATCCGCCGGGCACTGTACTTGCTGAATGTGCTCCTAGCATGGGGCAAACAGGTTCAACTGTTCGAAACGTCGCGCGTCCTGCAACCTGGATAGTGCACAGCATCGTGCTCGTTGTGGGGGCTACCTCCACCGGGTGCACCGACGAGGAGCACTACTCGCAGGTCGAGTCGTACGCGACGGTCGCGAGCTACACGACGTCGACGTGCTCGACGGCAGCGGTGCTCGGCCTGTCGAAACAGATCGCCGACGAGATCGGTTGCGCGAATCCGACCGGGCTCGTGAAGTTCCCCGCCGGCGGCAATCTGCAGATCACGAGCAACGCCGTGTTGCCGTACTTGTCCGCGCAGGCGAAGCAAGACCTGATGGACGTCGCGGCGACCCGCACCGTGCAGGTCAACAGCGCGTTCCGTACCGTCGCCCAGCAGTACCTCTTGTATCAGTGGTTCCAGCTCGGCCGTTGCAACATCACCGCGGCCGCCACGCCCGGCACGTCGAACCACGAGAGTGGGCGCGCGCTCGATCTCGCGAACTATTCGGTGCTGATCACGCCGATGGCGAATCAGGGTTGGTCGCACAACATTCCGAACGACCCGGTGCATTTCGATCATCTGTCGTCGCCCGACATCCGCGGCCGCGACGTGCTCGCGTTCCAGAAGCTATGGAACCGCAACCATCCGAACGACACGATCGCCGAAGACGGCGACTACGGCCCCGCCACCGAGTCGCGCCTCCGCCAATCGCCGGCGGAAGGCTTTCCGGTCGGCCCGACGTGCCTCCCGGGCGCGCTCGATCTCGACGTCGTCGCGATCAACGGTCCGGATCGCGTGTCGCCGCTCACGCGCGTGCACTACTCGATCACGGTGAAGAACGCGGGCACTGCGATGTGGCCGGCGACCACGAAGCTGCAACTGAAGACCGCGACGTCGAGCTCGCTCTACGACTCGAGCTGGACGTCGGAGACCGTGATCACCACGCTCGGCGCGCCGATCGACGCCGGCATGACCGGCACGATCGACCTCGACGTCACCACGCCCGACACCGATGCCGAGCTGCCGATCATGGAGGAGCTCGTGCTCAACGACGGCGGCACGAAGTTCGGCGACATCAACCTCGCGCTCACCGTCGTGCCCGGCATGGCAGGCGAGGAGAGCGGCGAAGGCGACCACGACCACGACGATGGCCTCGGCGGCGGCTGCAACGCGGGCGGCAACGCCGGCCTGCTCGCGTTACTCGCGCTGGTAGGTTTGGTGCGACGCCGCCGCTGATCCGCGTACGCGAGATGCGCAGATCGCCAGCTGTGCCCGCGCGTATGATCCGTTCATGCGCCAGCTCCTGTGCGTGTGCTTGGTTGCGGGGTGCTGGGTCGACAAGCGGCCGCCTCTGGCATCGCCGCAGCCGCTCGCAGCGCAACCGGTCCGCGTCGCCGAGCCGAAGCGAAACTCTCAGCTCTACGCACTCGACGAAGCGCTCGCGGATGTGCTGTCGGGACCGCTCGAGCACATCGGCACGGGCCCGTGGTTCGGGTTGTTCCGCATCAACGTGTGCGCGTATCGCAACGAGCGCGTCATCGTCGTCAACATGTACTGCACGACGCGCGAGATGAAGGCGTTCAGCATCGTCGTGTTCTCGCGCGAGCGCGGCCGCGTCGTGATCTACGCCGAGGCCGACCAACCGATCAGCGGGCTGTCGCGCGCCGACTACTTCACGTTCAAAGCGGAGAGCGAACCGCCACCACCGCGCGAGAAGCTGCCGCCGCTTTCGCTCGCGTGGCAACAAGCGGAGCTCGCCGCGTGGGACGAGAAGCGCTACCACGCGTACATCCCCGCATGTTACGGCGGAGTCGAATTGCGTAAGCCACAAGGCGGATGCCTACAACCGCTCGACAAGCACGCGACCGCGTGGAAGCAGCGCAATCAGGCGTTCCTCGACGAGCCGCCCGACGATTGGTACCGGATCATTCGCGAGATGCGTGCTCGGGCGCCGCAACACAGCAAGCCCGTGCGGCCCTGAGGTACGATAGCCAAATGAGGAAGCTTGCCCTTTGTTTTGTCACATTGTGCACGCTCGCTGGACCGGTGCTCGCGACACCCCAGCCGCAATCCGCGCAAGTAGAGAAGGGCACGGCGCCCGAGAGGAAACCGGCGAGTAGTACCGAGCTCGAGCAGTACGCGATGCGCGAACGCGTCGCCGAGAAGCTCGAGAAGTTCGAGGGCGGGCGCGGCCGAGGCATCGAGGCCGGCACGCTCGTCCTGATCCTGCTCCTCGTCATCCTCATCATCTTGATCGTTTGATGATCCGCGTCCTCGTCTTGATGCTGCTCGTCGGTTGCTCGACGTATCGCGGCACCGCGCGTGACACGACCCCGGCCAGGCTCGCCCAGGAGCCGGGCTGGATCTTGATCCGCGACGTGCCGTACGTGCAGCAAGACACCGAATACGAGTGCGGCGCAGCGGCGATCAGCATGGTCGTCGGCTACTGGACCGGCGGCGACACCCGGTCCGTCGTCGCGCACTTTCGCCCCGTCGGCGAGCGCGGCATCGCGGCCGGCAAGCTGCGCGACTACGCGCGCGAGCAAGGTCTCGCGTCGTTCTTGATCGAAGGCAAGGTCCAGGATCTCGCGAACGAGCTCAAGGCAGGACGGCCCGTGCTCGTCGGGCTCAGTAAGCCGCAGAGCAAAGATCGCGTGCTCGATCACTACGAGGTCGTTGTTGGCATCCACGCCGACCGCAAGCGCATCGTCACGCTCGATCCCGCGGAGGGCTGGCGCGAAAACTCGCTCGATGGCTTCGCGCGCGAGTGGAAGATCGCCGGCTTCGTGACGCTGATCGTGTCGGGCAAGCAGCAGACCGCAGCGTCGCCCTAGAGGTCTGCGCCGATGCCGACGAACTGGGTGAGCGCCTCGTCGTCGACGAGCCGGCGCGCGATCTGATACGTGACCGCGAGCGGCAAGCGCAGGAACTGGAGGCGCACGGTGACGGCCGCGCCCACGTCGTAGTGCTTGGCGTCGCCGTCGGTGATCGCGCCGGCAGCGAACAGCTCGAGATCGATCTGCCGCAGATAGTGCGCGGGCAGAAACCACACGTTCGCGACGCCGCGATCGATGATCAGCGGATACTTCCACGCGATCTCGCCGAGCATCACGTTGTCGCTCGTGATCGCGAAGTCCTCGTAGCCGCGCAACGGCTCGACGAAGCGCAGGTTCGGTGGGAAGCGCGCGTCGTTGAAGGGCAGCGGTTCCGTCTTGGAAGTGCGCTGCCACAACAAGCCGAGCGCGGAGTCGCCGCCGACCTGGAGCAGACCGGTCTCGCCGGGTGCGATCAGCGTGCGGCCACGTGCGAACGCGCTGATGGTGTGGCGGCGGCCGAGCGGCACCGGCAGCGTGCCGCCGAGCGTGCCGCCGAGATCGGTGATGTTGCCCATGAACGTCGACCAGGGTTCCGGGTAGTACGCGGCCTCTGCTCCGACGAGCAGCGCGCGCCGCGGTCCGGTGTAACGGGTGTTCTCGGCGGAGTACCACTGCAGCGTCGCGCTGGGTCCCACGACGTAGAGGCGCGTCGGTGTGTTGTCGTCGATGGCGACTTTGTCGTCGGTGTACACGCCGCCGATCGTTGCGGACAGCGTGCCGCGATACACGCCCCCGATCGAGAGTGACGCATCACGAGTGCGGTGTTCTTCGTCGTGCGTCAGCATCGGATCGATCTCGTCGATGGTCTCGGCGCGCCAGTCGAGAAAGCCGCCCTGCGCGAGTACGAAGACGGGCGCCATCATGTAGTTCATGTAGCCAGCGTTCGCGCCGTAGTGCGCCGGGTGCGTGTCGTCACCGGGCTGCACGTAGCCGCCGAGGACCCAGCGATGCAGCTCGAGACGATCGGCGCCGCCGAGCACGAGCCCGAGGTGCGGAGGAGGCGAGCCACTGATCACGAGCGTCGGCGAGCGCACCTGCGGGAAGAAGAACCGATCGAACGCGCTGTACGGTTCGTCGCTGTTCACCTGCACGCTGCCCGCCGGTGGCAGTGGTTGTGGCGTCGACGGATAGAGTGGAATCGCACCGGCCTGAGGCGGCGGGGTTGGCTGTGGTGGCGGCGACGCGGTGACCCACGTGGGCTGCGGCTGCGCACCGGGAGGTGGTTGTGCACTCGGCGGTGGCTGTGCGCCGGGCGCTGCGACCGGAGGTGGAGCAGGCGCTTGCTCGGGCGCAGGTGGCGCTTGCGTAGGTGGCGCTTGCGCGGGTGGCGCTTGCGCGGGTGGTGCTTGCGCGGGTGGTGGCGCTCCTGGTTGCTCGGCCGCCGGTGTTGGTTCCGGCCCAGGTGCTGGCGGTGCAGGCGGTGCGGGTGCCGGTGCGGGCGGCAGTGCGATCTCGGCGAGCTCCCAGTTCCACCCTTCGCGATCGAGGAACCGGATCGTCCCGCCGGCCTCGCGCGCGCCGAGCACGGCGTAGGGCGCGTCGGTGATCCGCGTGTTGTCGATCATCACTTGAAAGCGGCCCTCGACGACGCCGAGGTACATCACGCGACCGTCGGTGGTGAAGCTCGCGTCGAACACCGGTGTGCCGTTGCCGCTGATCTGGCGCGCAACGGTGCCGGTCGCGACGTCGACGATCCAGATCATGAACGCCGTGCCGTCCCACACGTTCGCGGCGAGTAGCTTGCCGTCGGGCGAGACCTGCGCGCCGACGATAAACGTCGCCGGCTTCATATCGACGAGCTTGCGCTTCGTGCCGCTCTTCGTGTCGTACGCGGCGAGGCTCCACCGATCACCGTCGACCTCGCAGTAGTAGTAGACGTTGCCCGTCAGATCGATCGTCGCGCCTGGACCGAGGTTGCGCGCGACTTCGGTGAGGCCGCGCTCGCCGCGCCGCCAGCGCAACAGACGCGTTACTTGATAGACCGCGCCGAGGTCGATTGCGGTGACCCAGACTTCGTTGCCGTCGGGGGTGATCGACAGACCCGAGGTGAGCAGCGGATCGCCGATCGAGACCGTGCGCGGTGGCAGCACCTCGACGATCGCGGTGTCGAGCAGGGTCTCGCCGCGCGCGTCGCGGACGGTGAGCCGCGGTGGCGCGTCGACGTCCTCGGCGATCCACGCTTCGGTACCGTCGCGGCCGCGTGCGTAGCGCGCGTCGTTACCGATCACGCCGAGTGCACGTTGCGTGGGCGGGCGATGACGAACTGGGAACGTACGCTGCGACCAGCGCTCGAACTCGTCGAACAGATCGCCGAACGACACCGAAAAGCCATCCTTGAACGTGCCGGGGAAGAACCAGCCGAAGAACGCGCCGGCTTGGCTGTTGATCGTCGCCCACAGCGGCCGCTCGCCGTAACGCTCGGCGAGGAAGCGCACGAACATCGAGCCGACGAGATAATGATGACCCACCGACGCGCTGCGGCCGAACGACGACAGCTCGCCGCTGCTGATGCGGCGGCCCGCGTATGCCGCGGCATAGATGCCGGTGAAGATCGGCCACACCGGGCGACCGAGGCCGGGCGCGAGGCGCGCTTCGTAATGTGTCGCGAGTCCTTCGGAGAACCACGGGTCGTAGCCGAGCTGCGGCGTGTAGGTCGGGCCAAACCATTTGTTGAAGGTTCCCCAGAATCCCGACGTGTGTTGGAAGTGCACGTAGTGGACGAGCTCGTGACAGGCGATGGCCGCGGGATCGGGCGGCAGCCCGAACGCCGTCGTGAAGTCGAGTGTCGAGTACGTGGGAATCACCGAGACCTGCTCGTAGCCGAGCGCGTCGGGCGCGACGAACGCGTTGTTGAACGGCGCGTCGGGCATCACGATGACCATCTTCGCGAGGTTCTTCTTCATCGCGTGGTCGCGCAGCGTGGCGGCGCAGCGATCGGCGCGCGCGAGGAACCGATCGACGAGAGCACGCCGCGCCGAGGGGTAATAGATAATGAAGCGCTCGGTCTCGAGACGCCGCATGTCGTCATGCGCGAGGGCGGTTTGGACATCGGCCGGAAACCGTGGTGCGACGGTGGCGCAAGCCGTCAAGGCGAGCACGATCACCAGGATCCGACTCATGGGGC
>DATDCH010000608.1:0-3522 GCA_036524455.1 Kofleriaceae bacterium
AACCGCAACCGCAGGCCGCGCCGCAACCGCAACCGCAACCGCAACCGCAACCTCAACCGCAGGCGGCTGCGGCGCAACCCCAACCCGCGCCGCAACCGCAACCGCAACCGCAACCCGCGCCGCAACCGCAACCCGAGGCCGTCGCGGTCGAGCCCGGATCACCCGCGAGCCGCTTTCTCGGCGCCGCGCCTGCCGAACCGACGATTCCAACCGTTGCTCCGAAGGCCGCGCCGGCACCGACGACAGTCCCGGATCTGCGCCCGGTAGCTCCGCCGGTGAAGACCGACAAGGCCGACAAGCAAGAGGCGCTCGGTGTCGAGATCGCTGCGAAGCCGGCGCCGGTGAAGCCAACCAAGAAGAAGTCCGCCACGCAGGTACGCGCGGAGAAACGCGCGGCGGCCAAGCGCGCCGCCAAGGCATCGATCGCCGCGTCGAAAGTGCGCGCGCGCAAGCAAGTCGCAGCGAAGGCCGATCCAGACGAAGACGAAGAAGAAGAGCGCGAGGCGCCGGCGAAACAGCCGGCGGTCCCGAAGGGCAAAGGCGTGCTGTCGATCGCGAGCACGCCGGCAATGGAAGTGTGGGTCGACGGCCGCAACTCCAAGGCGCAGACGCCGGTGCGGATCATTCTGCTCGCCGGCAAGCACAAGGTGACGCTGTTCGACAAGGACAGCGCGAAGGCGCGGTCGTTCGACGTCGAGATCAAGCCCGACGAGACAACGAAGATCGTCAAGAACTACGAGTAGCCCGCATCCACCCGAACGGGAGGGAGCGCGTGGCACACTAGAACCGTGGGAGACGTGGAGCCGGTTCCGAGCGAACCGACGACGGTCATGGACAAGGCGCCACCGTCGATGCGCGACGGTTCGCGCACGCCGCTGACGAACACCGTGAGTAGCGCGCAGGTCGTCGATGCGGTCGAGCTGCAGCGCGTGCGCGGCATGATGTCGGGGATCGCGATCTCGTCGGCGCTCACCGCGATCATCGTGATCATCGTGCGCGGTGAACCGACGGCCATGAAGATCCACGCCGGGGCGCTGCTCGGGACGGCAATCGCGGCCGGCGCGTCCGTGGTCTGGTTTCATCGCGAAGTTGCGAAGTGGATCCTCGCCGCGCAGGTTGGCGTGCTGATGACCGGCTTCTACTTCTGGGGGTTCTTCTCTGCGTACTGCGTGCTCGTCCCACTCACCATGTACATCCTCGCCGGCATCGCGCATCGCGCGGAGGTGTGGTGGAGCACGATCACTGTGGTGCTCGCGCAGACCGCGTTTGGCACCGCGACGATATTGGGCTGGATCGAATCGCGCGGGCTCGTCCAGCCCGTCGAGCCGTTCGCGCCGGTGTGGGGACAGTTCGTCGCGCTCGGCATGCTGCAGCTCATCACGATCGGCGCGATGCTCGCGGGGCGCGACGCGCGCAAGCGCAGCATGCAAGTGCTCGAGGATCACAATCGGACGATGCGCGAGCTCGCGCGGCGCGAGGCGCAGCTTGCCGAGGCCTACGCCGAAGCGCGCGCGGCACGCGAAGCCGGGCTCGGCGGCGCCGGCCGGTTCACCGACCAGACGATCGACGGGTTTCGCCTCGCTGCCGTGCTCGGTCGCGGCGCGATGGGCGAGGTCTACGCGGCGGAGCGCCTCGGCGAGCCGACCATGCCGCTCGCGATGAAAATTCTCGCGCCGCACTTACTCAGTGACTCGGCCGCGCGCGAACGATTCCGCCGCGAGTCGGCGATCGTGTGCGCGATGACGTCGAAGCACGTCGTGCGCGTGATCGCGGTCTCGCAGGCCGACGCCGTCCTGCCGTACATCGTGATGGAACGACTCGAGGGCATCGACCTCGCGCAGCTGCTCAAGCGCTCACCGGTGCGCCCGGTCGAAGAGATCAAGCAGATCGTGCGACACGTCGCCGCGGGGCTCGACGCCGCGCACAAGGCCGGCATCGTCCATCGCGATCTCAAGCCGTCGAACATTTTCGCGACCGGCGACGGTGCCGGCCGGATCTGGAAGCTGCTCGACTTCGGCGCCTCGAAGTGGCGCGATGGCGAAGGCACGCTCACGCACGGCAACATCGTCGGCACGCCGGGGTACATGGCGCCCGAGCAGGCCCAGGGTCGCGCCGTCGATCAGCGCAGCGACGTCTACGCGCTCGGCGTGATCTTGTATCGCCTCGTCACCGGCGTGCCGGCGGTGGTTCCCGGCGAGATGCCGGCGATGCTGCAAGAGGTGGCGTTTCGTATGCCGGTCCAGCCGAGCAAGCGCGCGTTCGTCGCGCCCGAGGTCGAGGCCGTGCTCGCGATCGCGCTCGCGAAGTCGCCGAAGCACCGGTTCTCCACGGCGGGCGAGCTCGCCGATGCACTCGCCGATGCGCTCGACGGCAAGCTCGATCGCGCGCTCACCCGCCGCGCCGAGGGGCTGCTGCACGAGACGCCGTGGGGCGAGTGGACAAAGCGGTAGCTACCAGACGACTTGTGCCTGGAGCTTGAACACGTCGCTGTCGGGCATCGTCTCGAGCGGCACCTGGCCGGGACGCAGGCGAACTTTGTCGCCGTACCAGTAGTGCGAGTACATGAAGAACAGCTCGCCCCACGTGTCGAGCGGGAACGTGATGCGCGGCGACAGCACGCGGAAGCTGTTCTCCGAGTCGTAGACGTCGAGCACGACGCGGTCGTAGCGCGCCGAGACGCGCAGGTGCTCGATGATCTTGTAGCTCGGCTCGACACCCCACTTGAGATAGAGCCGGCGATCGCGGTTGAGCTGCGGATCCATTTCATCGACCTGTGGCGAGCGCACCCACGTCGTCATGCCGAACGCGCGGGCGGCGATTCGGTCCGTGAAGTTCGCCTTGACGTCGCCGGCGAGCGTGTACATGCGGCCGGAGCCGTCCTCGCTCGCATCGAGACCGAGGAAGTTCTCGGTAAGCCCGCGGCCGCCCGTCGAATGCATGACCTCGAGCGCGGGTGCGAGGTACAGCACGTGGTCCATGTTGTAGTAGCCGAACGCGAGGTACGCGTTGCCGCGCTCGTTGGGAAACTTGTAGCGCGCGTCGAGACCGGCGACCCACATCGTGCCGTCTTTGATCGGCGACAGCTGGCGCTTGTCACGCGTCCACGTGCGCAGCGTGTACGCGCCGAGCTCGAGGCCGTCGACGCGCGGAATCGGATACGCGCCCGCAACGTGCGCGATCGGCGTGAGGCCGAGGTTCTGCTGCAGCTGCGCCTGATGCATGCCGATTCCGGTCTGGACGCGGCCGCCGCCCGGCAGGTCGTACGCGACCTTGACGCCACCTTGGTGCGTGCGGCCGTAGACATACGTGTCGTATGGCTCGATGTAGCCGAACCGATCCCAGAACACGCCGAGCTGCACGGTGAGCGGCTCGACGTCGAGGAAGCTCTCCGCGGTGACCGACGCCTGCGCGATGCCGAGCTGGTTCTCGAGCTCGGGCGACGCGTAGTCGCTGTACAGCGACGCGAACAGGCCGAACTCGACGCGGTAGTCGCCGCGGCTCGCCGAGAAGAACAGCTCCGAC
>DATDCH010000609.1:0-12779 GCA_036524455.1 Kofleriaceae bacterium
CAAGCTTCGGATACCAAGCTGTCGTTCACTAACGTACCGGGGTTAGTTTGACGCGCGTCAAGCTTCGGATACGAAGCTGTCGTTCACTAACGTCCGGGGTTCGTTCGACGCGCGTCAAGCTTCGGATACCAAGCTGTCTGATCAGTCCGGCAGATCAACGCACCACCGCAACGCACTACGGCACTCGAGCCAGCCACGTTCGTCGGCGACGAGGTACGGCGACTCGACGGTAATCACTTCGAGTCCGCGCTCGACCCCGTACTTGGTGCCGAACGATCCGGGACACGGGTAGCCCATGTCGTGCTCCGCGGGATACCCGGACAGCTCGGCCATCTTCTTCGCGAGTGCTTCGCCGGTGCCGTCCCAGTTGATCATCTTGTACGTCGCGTGGACCGCGATCAGGCGCTCGGCCTTGACCTGATCGATCAGCGCGACGAGCGCCTGGGTCTCCGGCTGATCCTCGGGCGCATTGCCCGGGTTGTAGCCGGGACGGCGCTCGCTGCCCCAGCTCTGCGACGCGAAGTTGCGGTTGAGGTCGACGTCGTTCGCGTTGTTGCGCGTACCGGCGAGCAGCCCGTCGACGTTGACGACGGGAACGATCCACGTCTCGCGGCCCGGCGGCCGCTCGATCAATTCGTCGGCGAGCCGCTCGAGCATGAGTTGGCTGACCGGCTCGTCGCCATGGATCGCGGCGAACAAGATCGCGGGTGGCCGCAGCTTCGCGTACGACGGCGGCGTAAAGCAGACGGCCTCGATCGGTCGACCGAGGACCGTCTTGCCGATCACGGCTTCGCGTCGCTCGCTCACTCCAGCTGTTTACCGATAACCGTCGCGCCGCCGTAGCCGATCAGCACGCTGTACAGCACGCCGACCATTCCTGGCACGCCGACCACCCAGATCAGCAACGTGCCCGGCGCCTTGGAAATCATCTCGCCAATGTCTCCGCGGGCGAGCACGAGGAGCAAGAACTGCGCGACGGGGAACAGGATCACGGCCCACGCGAAGATCTTTGCGCCCGCGGTCGCGGGGCCGGGCATCCACACGAGCAGGCACAGCACGGCGAGCACGATGTGCGCGAGGCCGATGATCACGATCTCCATGCCGCTGCCCGCCTCGATGAGCGCCTTGATCAACAGCACGAGTGGGATCTGGCCGCCCTCGGGCACGAGATACGGCAGCAGCGTGCACACGACGCCGATCGTGACGAGCACGCGTGCGAGCAATGATTCCGTGTACTCGTGGCGCACGAGCAGGCCTGGGACGAGGAACAGCGTGCCGATCATCTGGATCAGGATCTGCCAGTGGTCGCCGATGTCGCCTGCGACTACCACTGGCACGAAGATGCCGGCGATGCCGAGCACGGCGGCGAGCGCGCCGCGCGGCAGCGACATCATCGGGATCGCGGCGAACACGATCGACAGCAGGGCGACGCCGGCCCACACGAGCGCGGGAATCTTCTGCTTGCCTTCGCCGTCGATGATCGCGTCCCAGTTGAACACCATCGCCGGGTCGGTCAGCACGGGCGTCACGAATGCCACCAGCCCCACACCACCCCAGACGAACATCATCAGCTTGAGCGCGTCTTTCCACGGCTCGATCGGCCTGCTGGATCGCGCGACGCCCGTATTCGCACCGAGGTACGGCTGCTGCACCGTCGGTAACGGCGCGGGAGTCGGCTGCTGCGGCGAAGGAATGCCCATGCCGCCACCAGGCGGTGAATACGGCGCGGGCGCCGGCGGACTGTAGCCACCACCGCCATAACCGGGCGACGGATTACCGTACTGCTGCTGCGGCGGGTTGTACTGCTGCGGCGGGCTGTACGGCTGCTGGGCCGGCGGACCACCGCCGGGCACGAACATCGTCGCGGCGTTCGCGGCAGCATGCTGCGGCGACGGCGGCTGATAACCACCCGCGACGGGCGGCGGCTGCGAGCCTGGATTTCCGCGTGCGGGCGGCGGCTGATAACCACCGACCGGCGGCGGCTGCGAGCCCGGATTTCCGCGCGCGGGCGGCGGCTGATACGACGGTTGCTGCGGCTGCTGTCCCTGTTGACCGAGCTGCTGCATCACTTCGTTCGCCGAATAACCAAACGCCGTCTTGGCAACGGAGCTTGCCGGAACTGCCGGAGCGGGAGCCTGCTTCGCACCGCAGAACACACAGTGGAGTGCGGCTTCGGGCAGGTCCTTGGAGCAGCTAGCGCATTTCTTCACTCGTTCCCCCGTCGAAGGGCCCGACTATACATTACGCTCGCTCCGCATGGTCAGCCTCGGGGACGTGAAGAGGAGCGCGGCTACGTTGTTCGCGCAAGGGCAACATCTCGCTGCACTCCGGCTGTACGACGCGATCGTCGCCGCGGTGCCGCTCGACTACGATGCGCGAATCCGCGTCGCAGATTGTGCGCTCGCGCTCGGCGATCCGCGCGCGGCCAACGTATATCGCGCAGCTGCCTGGTATTGCCTGAAATCGGGTCATCCGCTCGCGGCGCTGGTCTGCGCGCGCGTGCTCGAAGCCCACGGTGCCGATTCTTCGGACATCCTCGCGTCGCTCGTTGTCACGTATGGCAGCGAGAGCGAGCGGCTCGGCAAGGTCGCCGCGCGCATCGCCTTGCCGGCCGACACGATCAACATCGAGGTCCCCGACGTACGGTTGCCTGCGCCACCCGATGCCGCCCAAGTCGCGGTGGCCCGTGCCGAGCACGCCACGGATGCGTTCAAAGAGTTCCCTGAATTTCTGCATGGAATCCCCCTGCTGTCGTCGATGTCGGAGGCGGCATTTCGGCGCGTGCTCACCACGCTGACGCTGCGCCGATTGCCGCCTGGCGCCCCCGTGATCAAGGAAGGCGAAGCCGGCAACTCGTTTTTCTTCGTCGCGGGCGGCACGCTCCAAGTCTACGCAACCGACGGCCTCGGCCGACAAACTCCACTGGCGAAGCTCGGCGAGCACGCGGTGTTCGGCGAGATGGCGCTGCTCTCGGCGCAGCCGCGCACCGCGACGGTCGAGTGTTTGTCCGAGGTCGACTTGTTCGAGGCATCGCGACAATCGCTTGCCGCGCTCGCCGACGAAATCGGCGCGGTCGCCGAGGCGCTGAACGGGTTCACGCGCGAGCGCTTGCTCGGTAACCTGATGGCGACGAGTCAGCTGTTCAAACCGTTCAGCCGGATGCAGCAGCGCGATCTGCTGCGCCGGTTCACGAGTCACGACGTCGCCCCCGGCACGGTCGTCATCAACGAAGGCGAAGAGGGACGCGGGCTGTTCGTCGTGCTGTCGGGCGAGCTCGATGTCACGCGTCGCGCGTCGGATGGCACCACGGTTCCGCTCGGCGGCCTCAAGACCGGCGACGTGTTCGGTGAGATGTCTATCGTACGAAATGCCCGGACCGCGGCTACCGTGATCGCGACGCGCGCTGCGACAGTTTTGTTCCTGGCGCGCGAATACGTCACACGCATCGTTGCCGGCGTGCCAGAAATCAAAAGCTTTCTCGAAGCGTTGGCCGAGGGCCGCGAAATCGACAACCAGCTGATGCTCGGAGAGGACGAAACTCCGGCCGACGAGCGAATTCTGATTTAGGGCCTATACTTGTTGCTATGGACGAGCAGCAAGAACCTCAGCGCCCGGGACCGAGCAAAATCCTGTGGCTCCTCCTCGCCCTCGCGATCGTGCTCATGTGGTGGTACTTCCGCCCGAAACACGACCCGGGGACGACGGCAGCGCAGGAAATGTCGGATCGCGCGACCTCCGCGACGGATCCCGATGACGTGCTCGTCGACCTAAAGGACAACGCTTCGCCGGCGACGATCGCCGCGATCGAGCGCGACCTCGGCATCGACCTGGTGCTCGTGTCCGATCAATCGGAAGACGAGCGGTTCTATCGCGCGCACGTCGACCCGGCGCGCCGCGACGCGATCATCGCTGCGCTCGAGCTGCGTCCCGAAGTCGAGATCGCGGAGCCCGACGCCGAATTCGCGCTGTCGCCGACTGACGCGACGTACGAGGCGCCGGCCCAGACCAGCTGGGAAGGCTTCCCGAACGACCCGCAATACAAGTTCCAGTGGCACATGCGTCAGATCGGCATGCCCGAGGCGTGGAAGCTCGCCGACGGCAATGGCGTGATCGTCGCGGTGCTCGACACCGGCGTTGGCTACGAGGACTACGGCAAGTTCCACGTGCTGCCCGATCTCAAGGGCATCGAGTTCGTGAAGCCTTACGACTTCGTCGCCAACACGAAGCACGCCGGCGACGATCACGGCCACGGCTCGCACGTGACCGGCACGATCGCGCAGGTCACGAACAACGGCATCGGCGTCACCGGTGTCGCGCGCAACGTCAAGATCATGCCGCTCAAGGTGCTCTCGGCCGGTGGCTCGGGCTCGGTCGCAGGCATTGCCGACGCGATCCGCTACGCGGCCGACGAAGGCGCGAAGGTCATCAACATGTCGCTCGGCGGCGCGTTCCCGTCGCGCGTGCTGAAGAAGGCCGTCGAATACGCGCACGGCAAGGGCGTCACCGTGATCTGCGCCGCCGGCAACGAGAGTCGCGGCAAGGTCGGTTACCCGGCCGCGTATCCCGGCGCCGTCGCAGTCGCCGCCACGCAGTACGACGAGAACACCACGTTCTACTCGAACTACGGCAAGGACATCGACATCGCCGCCCCGGGCGGTAACACGCGCGTCGACCAGAACGGCGACGGGATGCCCGACGGCGTTCTGCAGAACACGATCGTGATCGGCGACCCGACGCAAGACGGTTACTTCGGCTACATGGGCACGTCGATGGCGTCGCCGCATGCGGCTGGTGTTGCCGCGCTCGTCGTCGGTGAAGGCGTCACCGATCCGGACATGGTCGAGAAGATCCTCAAGGACACGGCGCGCAAGCCGAAGACCGAGAAGAACTACACGACCGACAAATACGGCGCGGGCATCATCGATGCGCCCGCCGCGGTGCTCAAGGCGCGCGCGGAAGGCGGCGGCTGGCAGCTCGGTCTCGGCCTGCTCCTCGCGGGTGCAGTCGCTGCGAGCGCGCGGCGCAAAGGTCTCGGCGTGAAGCTCGGACCGACATATCTCGCCGGCGTCGTCGTCGGTGCGTCGGGTCTGTTCTTCCTGCCGTACATCTTCCCGTCGCTCGCGTCGGTGCCGGTCATCGAGACGCTCACGCGCGGCCTGCCGTCGTGGGATCTCTCGCTGCTCGGCCCGTACGGTCACGGCAACGCGCTGTTCTTCAGCGCGCTCGTGCCGATGGGCCTGCTCGCGATCGGCTACGGCGTACCGAAGCTGCGCGCTCCGCTCGCGGGCCTCGCAATCGGCGTCGCCGCGCACCTCGCGTTCTTCGCGGTGGTGCCGATGACCCAGCTGCACTACGTGCCGCTCGGGTTTGGCCTGGCGTCGATCTGGCTGATCCTGAATGCGGTCGCCTGCGTCCTGCTCGCCCGCGTCGCGTTGCGGCGCTAGCTGTTAAACCAAGCGTCAGGCGTTCGACACATCGCGTGGTCTCCGACGGAGATCACGCGATTTTCACGTCTGACACCTACCTCACGTCACGCACTCCACCACGCGCGTAACACGCGGCTTCTCACGCGTGCGCCACTTGGGCCCTAAGGCGGTCTCACGCGGACAAGCCGCAGTGTGGAGGCATGAAGAAGTCACACGCCGTCGTCGTCGCCTCCGCAGTCGCGCTCCACCCCCTCCTCCCCACCGCCAACGTTGCGCTCGCGCAGCCGGCAGCCGAGGTCGCGGAGACGATCGAGGTCGCGCCCAGGGCCGACACCGAGACGGTCAAGCCGCGCAAGCACAAGCGCCATCACGTCCGCATGGCGCTCGAGATGAGCGCCGTGATGGCGATCGGCCATCGCTGGTACTGGCGCGATAACGGCGCGCCGAACATCGTCGACTGGCAGCTCGGCTTCGGCAACGACGCGCTGATCAAGAAGACGACGTCGACCGACGGCTGGCGCTTCGATGGCAACGCCTACGACATCAACGCGCTCGGCCACCCCGGCTTCGGCGTGCTCACGCACTTCCTCGCTCGCGAGAACGGCTACACGATGCTCGAGTCGTTCGCTATCTCGACGCTCGCGTCGGGCGGATGGGAGCTGTTCGTGGAGTGGGCCGAGTACGGCAGCCTCAACGACCTCGCGATGACGTCGCCGGTCGGCATCCCGCTCGGTGAAGCCGCGCACCAGATCCTGCATCACCCGCGCGAGACCACGTTCGAATTCAGCGGCGGCGCGGGCACCTCGAATGGCGAAGCGTTCGCGGTCACCGCGGCGCGCGGCGACTTGAACCTCATCCCGAAGGACGGCGAAGGTTCGTTCCTCGGCAGCAAGCACGTCAGCTTCGGCGCCGAGCTCGCGACCGACGCGACCGGCATGCGCGGTGTCGAGGGCGGCGCGAAGACCACGCTCGGTGGTTACTACCGCAACGAAACCGACCGCTCGCTGTTCGTCGGTGCCAGCTCGGAGTTCTACTACCGCAACTTCCAGGACCGCGAGGAGCGCGAGTGGGATCTGCTCTCGACGATCGCGATCGGCCCGACCGTCGACATGCAGCTGCGCAAGCGCGACGTCACCGTCGACATGGGCGCGGACCTCTACCTCGACTTCGCGATGGTCAAGGCGCAGGCGTTCGAGGGTTGGCGCGAGCAGAACCCGACCGCACGCGTGCGCAACGTGATGCAGAGCTGGGAGCACCCGTACTACTACGCGGCGGGTGGCACGCTCGCGCCGCGCATCAACGTCGCGTATCGCAACTACTCGCTCGGCGGCAAGGTGAACGCGAGCCTGTTCGATTCGATCGACGGTCAGGACCGCGACGAAGAGATGTTGACGATGGACCCCGGCTACCAAGATCACGAAGTGCGCAGCGAAGCGTGGCTCGGCTACCAGAAGAAGAACATGTCGGTCGTGCTCGACGGTCGCATGAACCTGCGCGGCGGTTCGGCCGGCGACGTCAAAGACTCGACCTCCGAGAAGACCGTCATGGCGACGGTCGGCTACCGCATCTAACGCAGCTGGAGCGTGGCGCTCGCGCCTTGCCCCGGACTCTCTTCGACCGTGACTTCGAGTGCGCGAACCTGCGGTGCCGCAAGCACCGCAAGTTTCGTTTGTAGGATCGAAGCGACGTGCTGCGCGAGTGCTTCGACGGAGATGTTGTCGATCGGTAGCAGGAGTGCGTCGCCGCGCGGCAGCACGTAGCGCTCGCCGCACAGCTTGAACTCGAGCTCGCCGTCGTCGCGCACGATCTGGAAGTGCGGGTTGTTCTCGGCGAGCAGTACGCGCTCTTTGTATGCGGCGCACAGCTCGGAGATCGCCTGCTTGATCGGCGTGAACGGGATCATCGCCGCGAGCTCGACCGAATCGACGTCGATCGCGACGGCGATCGTGTAGTTGTGGCCGTGCAGCCGCTCTTTGGTGCCGTCGGGAAACACCGTCATGTGCGCGCACGAGAACTTGTATTGCTCTCGCGCGATGCCGATGCGGTACGATGACCGGTGTGTCATGCGGCGCTCGGGCTATGTGCTAGCGCCCGCGCGATCGCGACCGCGTCCGCCACGCCTGCGACGACGTCCGCGTCCTCCAGCACCACCACCACCGCCCGCTGGCGCGCTCCCGTTCTTGTGCACGTGCCCGGAGTGCGGCGCTTCGGCCGCGGCTTGCGCCGCGATCTCCGTCGACATCTTGCCGGCCACTCGATACTGGTCCGGCTTCCAGCCCTTTTGGGCGATCACGATGATCAGCTTCTGGAACCGCTTCTCGAGCGAATCGAGGTAGTCGCGCTCCTGGCGCTGCAGCACCTCGGCGACGCGCGGCGACGCTTCGAGCTCGATCTTCTCGTTGTCGACGAGCATACCGCTGCGACGAACCTCGCGCAGGATCTCGTAGGCGACCGTGGTCACCGACTTGACCACGCCCGCGCCTTCGCACGTCGGGCACGGCTCGGTGAGCAGCTGGACGAGCGACTCGCGTGTGCGCTTGCGCGTCATCTCGACGAGCCCGAGCTCGCTGATCTTCGTCACGTTCGTGCGTGCGCGATCTTTCGACAGCGCCTTCTGGAACGCGTCCCACACCTTGCGCCGGTTGCCCTCTTTGTCCATATCGACAAAGTCGACGACGATGATGCCGCCGATGTTGCGCAGCCGGAGCTGGCGTGCGACTTCCTCGCACGCTTCGAGGTTGTTCGCGGTCACCGTGTCCTCGAGGTTGCCCGAGCCGGTGTTCGTGAAGCTGCCGGTGTTGACGTCGATGGCGGTGAGCGCTTCGCCCTGATCGATCACGAGCGAGCCACCGCTGCGCAGCGGCACGCGACGCGACACCGCGAGCCGCAACGCGGGCTCGATGTGGTGATGATCGAAGATCGGCCGCCGGCCCTCGTACTTCTTCACGCGCTCGGCGAATCGCGGCAGAAACGCGAGCGTGAACTTCTTCACGCGCTCGTACTGCTCTTCGTCGTCGATCACGACCTCGCTGGTGTCTTCGCGCATCAGATCGCGAATACAGCGAAGCGCGAGATCGAGGTCGGCATAGACGAGGCCGGGCCCCTTCATGCTCTCCTCGCGCGCTTCGATCTCGCCCCACACGCGAGCCAGGAAGTCGACGTCGTCGCGCAGCTCCTGATCGTTCGCGTCCTCGGCGGCGGTCCGCACGATGAAGCCGGTGCCTTTCGGCCGCGCTTCATTGACGAGGTCGCGCAACCGGCGCCGCTCCTTGTCGGAGCCGATCCGTTTACTGACGCCGACCTGCGATACATGCGGCATGAATACCGAGTAGCGGCCGGGCAATGAGATGTAGCCGGTGACGCGAGCGCCCTTTAGACCGATCGGATCTTTGACGACCTGGCAGACAACGTTCTGCCCGGGCTTCAAGAGCTCCTCGATTTTACGGTTCGCTAGCTGCTTGCGACTTCGCGCGATCCTCGACGCGGCGCCCTCGGGCGACTCATCCGCATCGTCGGTCTCGCTGTCCTCGAACAGCTTCCGCTCATCACCAGACCCGAGCACATCCGCGACATAGAGGAATGCTGCGCGCTCCACCTTTGAACCGAGGTCCACGAAGGCGGCCTGCATACCCGGAAGCACCCGCGTGACCTTGCCGCGGTAGATGTTTCCGACCATTCCTCTGTCACGTTTACGCTCAACAAAAAACTCAGCGAGAGATCCCTCTTCAACGACCGCTACACGGGTCTCGGGTCCCTCTGCATTGACCACGAGCAAGTTCTGCATGAAAGCTCTGCAATCTGTTGCGACCGCTCCGGAGCGCCGCGACATCCATGTCGCAAGTCGGGCTCGCAGAAGTTGGGTCGAGGGCCCGTGGGTAGCACGCGAGTCCTTGGAAAACAACCCATTATGATGCAGGCCGTCATGCTGGCCTACCCCTTGCTTTGTATCGGGGCCGCTGGTGTTGCCGCACCAGTATCACCCGCAGCTACTGATAATCCCTGCAGGTGGCCAACTAGTTAGTCTCGTTAAGCTTGAGTCGAATGCCTGGGTTGCCGCCCGGGCATTCGTGCTTTTCGGGCGGTGATTCTCGGGGCCGCCTCGTGGCCGGTCCGTGGATTTCGGGCCCATCTGCCGACCGCCGGTTATCGTGCGGTGCTGTGGACCCGCCCGTCACGGACTCTGCCATCGGCTTCGTCCTGTGCCTGGGACGCGCCCTCCATCGCTACGGCACCCCGGCCCACCGCCTCGAAGACGCCTTGAAGCGCGTCTGCGCGGGGCTCGGGCTCGAGGCCGAGATCTTCACGACGCCGACCGCGATCATCATGAGCTTTGGCAAGCCGATCGAGCTGAAGAGCCGGCTCATGCGCGTCGAAGGCGGCGAGCTCGACATGGGCAAGCTTGCCGAGGTCGACGCGCTCGCCGATGACGTCGTCGAGCACAAGCTCACGCCCGAGCAAGGCATCCAGCAGATCGAAGCGATCATCGCCGGCCCGCCACGGTTCGGCCGCCTGCTCTCCACGCTGATGCACGGCGTGACATCAGGCGCGCTCGTCGTGTTCTTCGGGGGCGGGCTCTACGACCTCGCGCTCGCCGCCGGGATCGGGCTCTCGCTCGGCTCGCTCGCGCAGCTGATCAAGCGCTCGACCGATCAAGCGCGCGTGTTCGAGCTCGTCGGTGCGGCGCTCGCGTCGGGTGCGGCCGGTATCGCGTCGTCGCTGTCGACAAAGATCACGCCGTCGATCGTCACGCTCGCCGCGCTGGTCGTGCTGTTACCCGGCCTGTCGCTCACCGTCGCGATGACCGAGCTCGCGACGCGCAACCTGATCGCGGGCACCGCTCGCCTGATGTCAGCGGTGATCGTGCTGCTCGAGCTCGTCATCGGCGTCGCGCTCGGCGAACGCATCGCGCACGCGCTCGTTCAGGTCCATCAGGCGACGCCGGTGCCGCTTCCGGAATACGCGAACTGGCTCGCGCTCGCGGCGTCATCGGTCGGCGTCGCGATCCTCGTGCAGGCGCGCGTGCGCGACTTCGGTTGGATCATCGCGGCGTGCGTGCTCGCGTACCTCGCGACGCGGTTCGGCGGCGAATGGCTCGGCGGTCAGCTCGGCGTATTGATCGGTGCGTTCGCGCTCGCCGCGCTCGCAAATCTCTACGCGCGATTTCTCGATCGCCCGGCACAGGTCGTGTCTGTTCCCGCGCTGCTGCTGCTCGTGCCGGGCGGCATGGGGTTTCGCGGCATGGACTCGCTGCTCGATCACGACACGTTGACCGGCGTCGAGACGCTGTTCGCGATGTTCATCGTCGCGACCGCGATCGTCGCGGGACAGCTGATCGCGAACGCACTCGTGCAGCCGATGCGTTCGTTGTGACGTACGCGTTGATCAGTTGACCGCGTTCCGACGGCCGTGCTCTCGTTCGCGCGTGTTAACGGGTGCGCTCATCGTCGCGGCCGGCATGCTCGCGATCGTGGCTGCCACCCGGTTGCGCGCGCGCGTATCGCTGCGGATCACGCCAATTGCGGAGACGCCCGACGCGACGCTGGTGCGGATCAAAGGCCGCGTGTCGTCCGACACCGTGTTGCGCGCGCCGTACTCACAGCTTCCGTGCGTCTACTATCACCTCGAGCTCACGTGCGCGCAGTTCAATCGCGAGGCGCACTACGAGCACTCCGACGGCTGCGACTTCACCGTCACCGACGCGACCGGCACGGCGGTCGTGCACCGCGAGCGCGCGCAGTTCGAAGCGATGCCCTCCGACGGCGAGATGGGGCGTGCCTCGCGGTTGTCCGATCGTGCACGGCAGGTCATTCAAGCTCTCGGCTGGCAGGTGCCCGAGATCGCCAGCGCCTCGCTCGCCGAGACCGTGATCGCGGTCGGCGACTCGGTCGAGGTCGCCGGCATCCCGACGCGCGAGCCCGGCGTCATCGAAGTTGGCGAGCGCGGGTTTCGCGACGCGCCGCCGACGCAGCTCGTGTTTGCGAGCGACGTCTACGTGGTGGGTCGCGGCCAAGCTCGCACGTGAGCTTGCTCAGCGACTACCACCGACGCCGACGATCACCGCGAGCAGTAGTGCGATGCTACCGGTCACGAACAGCGTGCGGCCGGCCAGATCGCTCGTGCGCTTGCTTGCGTGTAGCACCTGCTCGCGCGGAATCGCGATCGTGCCGCCCAGCGGCGCTGCAGGCCAACCGTGCCGTGCCGCCGTATCCGCCGGCGACTCTTCGCCGCGAACCACGATCCGTTGTCCCGGCGTCGTTCGCCACACGCTACTCGGGTTGCCGTGCAGCTTCTCGCCGATCACGACCGCGTCGATCACCAGCGCGGATTCGCGCGTGATCACGAACAACGTTGCACGCTCACCGCGCTGGATCGCTGCCGGCTCGACGTGGCGCCAATGATGGACTCGCGGCTGCCCGCCGCTCAGACATCCCACGCACGTGAGCACCACGCCCACGACCACACGCATGAGCCACGCGTTCATGTCGGTGGTGGCGCGACGAGCAACGGGTTCGTCGTGCCGATGCCGGTGCCGATCACTTGAATCACACCGGCGCCACCACCGCCGCCGCCGCCGCTGCCCGAGAAGTTCGAGCCGTTCCCGCCCGTGAATCCGGTGATCGTGGCGCCGAACGAGCCGCTGCCGCCGTCGCCGCCCGAGCCGGCTCCGCCGGTGCCGCCGGCGCCGCCGCTGTTCGGTGCGGTTGCCTCCGAACCGGGGTTGCCATTGTTCGACGTGCTCGCGCCTTCCCCGCCGCCGCCGCCGTTTGCGAATACCTGACCGATCACCTGCACCATCATCGCATCGAGCCGGATCATCCCGCCCGAACCGCCACCGCCACCGCCACCTGCGATCTGCACGAAATTGTCGCCGGGGAAGCCCGCACTGCCCGACGCGTTGATGACTCCCGAGATCGCGATCTGCGCGTGCGCGATCAGCGCGACCGCACCACCCCCGTGCCCGCGCGCGCCGCCCTCTGAGCCGCCTGCGCCATCAGCGCCCGGGCAACCGCCACGTAACGTGGTTGCCGCGATCGGCATGCCGGCGTTGCCGCCGTTGTCGGCCTCGCCATCGCCGCCGTTGCCGCCCTTCGCACCGAAGCTACCGCCCCATCCGCCGCCGACTCGCGACATCGTGCCGATGGGAATCGTGCCGCCCAGACATCCGCTTTGGTCCGCGTCCGCGCCGAGCGCCTGGCCGCGCTTGCTCGACACATCGATCGTTGCGCCGCTCGCGATCGAGATCGTCGATGCCGACACCAGCACGAGCGGCTTGGAACCGCGGCCGGTCAACGTCACGCCGCTCGCGAGCGAGATCGACGCGCCGGCAAGCACGCACACGTCGATCGCATCCGG
>DATDCH010000610.1:0-4026 GCA_036524455.1 Kofleriaceae bacterium
ATGTCGCACTACTTCCTCGGCGAATGGGACAAGGCGCGCGAACGGCTCGCAGTACTTGCGCGCTACAGCGGTTCGCTCGAAGGCGGCAAAGGCAGCTACTGGCTCGCCCGCATCGAAGAGCGCCTGAAGAAGAAGGACGCGGCGATCGCAGGCTATCGCGCCACCGTCGCGCGTCATCCGTTCTCGTGGTACTCGCTGCTCGCGCGCGCTCGGCTCGCCGCGCTCGGCATCAAGCTCGGTCCGTTCGGCAACGACGCTAACGACGATCCCAAGCCGCGTGGGCCCGCGCTCGCAGCGACCGTCGATCCGAAGCTCGCGAGCGACGAGCTGATCTTGCGCGCCGACGAGCTGATCGCGGCCGGCCTCGGCACCGACGCCGGCGACGAGCTCTCACGTAACGAGCGCGGGTTTCTCAAGCGCAATGATCGCGGCGCCGCGTTCGCGGTGCTGCTCGATCGCTATCGCAAAGCGGGCAACTTCAATCGGCCATGGATGCTCGCGGTCAGCTACTCAGGCAGCGCGCTCGACGGCCCGCCCGAAGCCGATGCGAAGCGCTGGTGGGAGAACGCGTTTCCGCGCGCGTACCTCGACCTCGTCGAGAAACACCAGCACCTCGGCAAGAATCCAGACGGCTGGCTCCACTCGATCATGCGCAAGGAGAGCGGCTTCGATCCGCACGTTCTGTCGTACGCCGACGCCCAGGGCCTGTTGCAGATGATTCCGGCGACGACGATCCGCGTCGCAAAGGAGCTCAAGCTGCCGTACGACCCCGGCAAGCTGTACGAGCCCGAGTACAACGTGATGGTGAGCAGCTGGTACATAGGCCGGTTGCTGCAGAAGTTCAAGGGCCAGGTCCCGATCGGCGCCGGCTCGTTCAACAGCGGACCGCGCCCGGTGATGCGTTGGCTCGATCAGTACGGCGATCGCGAGATCGATGAATTCGTCGAGCTCGTGCCGTACACGCAGACACGCGAGTACATGAAGAAGGTCACCGAGAACTACGCGCGCTATCGCTATCTCTACGCGAAAGAGACTTACGATCAGCCGCTCACCGTCGACAAGAAGTACCTCGTCGATCAGATCACGTACTAGTCTAGTCAGAGCCGACGAGCTCGGGCTGCTGGCAGTACGCGCCGGTGTTGGACCGATCGCCCACGACCTTGATCTTGCCACCCTCGTGGACGACCTCGCCGCGGAACGAGTACATCGCCTTGCCACGCACGAGCACGTCGCACGCCGTGTTCATCTGCATGCAGTAACTGTTCACGAAGCACAGCGAGGTCAGCTTGTAGCGGAACACGGCTGGCATCGACGTCTCGCCGTCGACGCTGAT
The DNA here is from genome assembly GCA_036524455.1 of Kofleriaceae bacterium. GTDB lineage: Bacteria > Myxococcota_A > Polyangia > Haliangiales > Haliangiaceae > JABFXX01. The sequence goes on from DATDCH010000610.1 coordinate 1,334, forward strand.
CGCGGACGGCATCGCGGTGCCGACATCCAGGCGAAACCCGGTGCGCTTGCCCATCGTCACGCGCTCGAACTGCAGCAAGTCATGCGCTTGATACAGCCGCATTTCACCTTGCAGCTTCCACTGCTTGTCGAGCGTGTAGATGTAGAGCCCGGCAAACCGCGAACCCTCCGCGATCTGCACCAGTTTCACGCCCACCTCGTCGCGCGCGAGCTTGAACGGGCTCTGCCGCCGGATGCACGTCGCAACCTTGTCCCACTCCGCGCTGCCGGGACACAGCTCGCCGATCGTCGGGATGTGCACCACGCGCCTCGACGAAGCTGGGGACACGCTCGCGAGCAGCAGCGCGATCACGATCATCCGCTTCATTCGTCGTCCACCGGCGCGATCCAATTCGGCGGCTTGGGGCAGTAGCGATTCGTGTTGGTCGCGTCACCCCGGATCTTGATCGCGTTGTTATCCCAGACCGGCACGCCGCGAAACGACGCGACGGCCTTGCCGCGCACGAGCACCTCGCAACCGACCTGCACCGTCGCGCAGCCCGCGGTCGCCGAGCAAAGGTACGTGAATTGCCGGCGCAGCCGCGCGGGCCGGGAGTTCACCTCGTCGAGTGTCACCCACGTCGTGCTCGCGTAGCCCATGTCGATGCGATAGCGGTCGCTGCTAAACGTGCTGAAGCCGAGCAGCTCGGTCGTGGCGTTCGTTTCAGCGTGGAAGCCCGCCCGGAACCAACCGGCGCTGTTCCGGAAATGCAGCTCCAACTGGCGACGTTGCATGTCGGGCTGCACGCCGTCCTGTCGCCACGCGATGAGCTTGACGTTGTCGCGTTGGTGGAGCACCTCGATGTTCTTGGCATGCTTGAGCTGACACTTGGCGTACTTGTCCCAGCTCGACGTCTGCTTGCACGGCTTCGGCAGCTTGTAATAGCCGTCCCTGTAGAGTCGGTCGCGGCGTTTGAGCGCGTCCTTCTTCACGCCCTCCCAATCGGGCCGGCTCACCGGTCGTGCGTCGGCGGGCACCGACACGAGGACGAGCAGGATCGCAAGCCAGCGCATCAGCCCGATTATGAACGCATCAAAGGCGCGATCGAGCTGCCGGGTGGCCGCCACCCAATTCACCAGCTATCGTGCAGGGATGAAGGTAAAGGGCACGATCAAGCGCACCGACGTCGAAGGCGGCCACTGGCTGCTCGAGACCGACGACGGCGACCAGTACCAGCTCACGGGAAACGTGTCCGACGCCAAGGACGGACAGCGCGTCGAGGTCGAGGGCAAGGTGGACAAGAATGCGATGGGCTTCGGCATGATGGGCGCCCACTTCGCGGTCCAGAAGCTGACCGCGCTCTGAACCGAACCGCGCAGGACCGCGTTCGAAACCGAACCGCGGACAGCGCACAGCTACCCCAGGAGGGCTTGCTCGACTACCGGCTTGCCGGCGTACGATGAGCTCGTGGGGCTCGCGGTCACGACCTACGACGCAGCAACCGGACCGCTGCGCGAGATCTACGATCGGATGCGCGAGCGGCCGCTGCCGCCGGTCTATCGGCCCACGCACGGAGGCGTGCCCGGCATCATCGCGATGCACAGTCTCGATCCGTTGCTGATTCCGAAAGTGTTCGGAGCGTCCTCGACGCTCAATGGCGCAGGCCCGCTGTCGTGGCCCGAGCGCGAGCTCGTCAACGCGATCACGTCACGACTCAATCAGTGTTTCTATTGAACGGCTTGTCACGCAGAGTTTCTGCGTGTCGCGCTCGAGGATGACGGCTTCGCGCAGGCCGCCGTCGAGGAACCACGCGGCATCGCGCAGAGCTGGCCCAATCCCCGCCTGCGCATGATCGCCGAGCTCGCAGTCACCGTCACCGAGGCGCCGTGGACACTGTCGCGGCAGCACCTGCTGCGCGCCCACAAGGCCGGGCTCGGCGACGAAGACATCCTGCACGCGATCACGCTGTCGTCTTACTTCGGCCATCTCAATCGCATCGCCGATGCGGTGCAAGGTCCGCTCGATTACACCGTGAAGCTCGTGCCGCCGCAGCCCGATCCGACGGTCGCGCCATGGTCGACGGCACCGGAGCTCGTCGCCGGTCGCGAGGCGATCGACATTGCACGCCGTCCGGCGACCGCGAACGCGTTCACCGAGTGGAAGCACTACATCTTCTACTCGCACGATGCTCCGCTGACGCGACGGCAGCGCACGCTGATCACGCGTTGGGTTGCGGCTTGGCTCGGCGACGGCGGGATCTCACCGCCAACGGATCTGACGGTCAATCCAATCGACGATGCACTGCGTGCGGTCGCAGAAGTCGTGACGCTCGCGCCGTGGCAGATCACCGACGACACCTTTGCTCCGCTGCGAGCGAAGGGGTTCGACGACGCCGCGATCTTCGACGTGTGCGCGACTGCGACCTCGGCCGGCGTGTTCTCGCGGGTTGAAGTCGCGCTCGTCGCGCTCGGCACCTAAACGACGCCGCGCTCGGCACCTAAACGACGCCGCGCTCGTGCGTGAAAATGGGCGCCGTTCGCGCGGCGCCGAAACAATGCTCATCGTCCTCTCGGACAGCAGCGTCATCACGACGTGCGTACGGTGTGCGTACCGGTTTCGCGCGAGAGGCCCCGCAGGGTCGACGTCATCACGACGTGCGTACGGTGCCCCCCGAAAATCATGAAGACCCGCGCGGGCGGGTCATGGACGAGAGC
>DATDCH010000611.1:0-4208 GCA_036524455.1 Kofleriaceae bacterium
AGCCCTTCGCGATGTTGCCGGCCGGCGAGATGTGATCGGTGGTGATCGAGTCGCCGAGGATGGCGAGCACGCGCGCGGCCTTGATGTCGCGCAGCGGCTTGGGCGTCGGGCCGAGCTCGTCGAAGAACGACGGCTTGCGGATGTACGTCGAGGCGTCGTCCCACGCGTAGGTCTCGCCGGCGGGGATTTGCAGCGAGCTCCACTCGGCGTCACCGTCGAGAACGTGGGCGTAGCGGGTCTGGTATTGCTCGCGCTTGATCGACGTGCGCATCGCGTCGGCGATCTCGGCCGGCGTGGGCCAGATCTCGCGCAGCATGACGGGCTTGCCGTCGGAGCCGGTGCCGAGCGGCTCGGTGTCGAGATCGATGTCCATCGTGCCGGCCAGCGCGTAGGCGACGACGAGCGGCGGTGACGCGAGGTAGTTCGCGCGCACGACTGGGTTGACGCGACCTTCGAAGTTGCGGTTACCGGAGAGCACGGAGCAGACGACGTAGTTGCCGTCTTTGACCGTTGCGGCGATGTTGTCGTCGACCGGGCCGGAGTTGCCGATGCACGTCGTGCAGCCGTAGCCCGCGAGGTAGAAGCCGAGCTGCTCGAGCGGTGCCATCAGGCCCGCTTGGATCAGGTAGTCGGTGACAACCTGCGAGCCGGGCGCGAGCGACGTCTTGACCCACGGCTTGGACGTGAGGCCGCGCGCGACGGCCTTTTGCGCGAGCAGGCCGGCGCCGAGCAGCACCGACGGGTTCGACGTGTTCGTGCAGCTCGTGATCGCCGCGATCACGACCGAGCCGTGGCCGATCGGGAAGGAGCCCTTGTCGGTCGTGACATGCTTGGTCTCACCGAGCTTGCCGGGCGACGCACCGCCGTTCGTGGCCCATTGATCGATCGCTGCAGCATCGGCACCGAATTGATCGCCGACGAGGCCACCGACCGCCTTGCGCCACGATCGCTTCGAGACTTTGAGCGGCACGCGGTCTTGCGGACGCGCGGGACCGGCGAGCGACGGCTCGACGCTATCGAGCGCGAGCGACAGCGTGTCGGCAAAGCGCAGCTTGACGCGGTCGTCGCGCCACAGGAGGTTCTCCTTGCAGTAGCGCTCGACGAGCTGCACGTGATCGTCGGTGCGACCGGTGAAGCGAAGATACGAGAGCGTCTCGGCGTCGACGGGGGAGAAGCCCATCGTCGCGCCGTACTCGGGCGCCATGTTCGCGATCGTCGCGCGGTCGGGGAGCGAGAGCGAGTCGAGGCCGCTGCCGTAGAACTCGACGAACTTGTCGACGACGCCCTTCTTGCGCAGCATCTGCGTGACCGTGAGCACGAGGTCGGTTGCGGTCGAGCCCGGCGGCAGCTTGCCGGTGAGCTCGAACCCGACGACGTCGGGAATCAGCATCGCCATCGGCTGGCCGAGCATGACCGCTTCGGCCTCGATACCGCCGACGCCCCAGCCGAACACGCCGAGGCCATTGACCATCGTGGTGTGCGAGTCGGTTCCGACGAGCGAGTCGGGGAATGCGACGCCGTTCTCGGTCCACACGACGCGCGCGAGGTACTCGAGGTTGACCTGGTGGCAGATGCCGGTGCCGGGCGGCACGACGCGCATGTTCGCGAACGCTTGCTGGCCCCAACGCAGGAACAGATAGCGCTCGCGGTTGCGTGCGTATTCGAGCTCGACGTTGCGCTTGAACGCGATCGGCGACGCGTACTCGTCGACCTGCACCGAGTGATCGATGACGAGGTCGACCGCGCGCAGCGGGTTGATCGAGCTGCCGGGCAGGCCGAGCTTGACGAACGCGTCGCGCATCGCCGCGAGGTCGCACACAGCGGGCACACCGGTGAAGTCCTGCATCAGCACGCGCGCGGGGCGCAGCTGGACTTCGTGCTCGACGCGGTGCTTGGGATTCCACGACGCGACCGCCTGCACGTCGGCGGCATGGACCGTCTTGCCGTCCTCGTAACGCAGGACGTTCTCGAGCAAGATGCGCAGCGAGTAGGGCAGCGTTTCGACGTCACCGACCTTCTGTTTGACTAGTGCATCGAGCCGGTAGAGCTCGACCTTGGTGGAGCCGCACGTGATCTGCGCTTTGCTGGAGAAACTGTTCGTCGTCATAGAGCCTCGCGGGGCGAATCTAGCAGGAGTCTTGCGTTAAGGTGGGGCGTGGCGCCCGAGGACGAACCCGCACGGCAACTCGTCAGCGAGCCGGCCGCAGTCGCCGAGGTCGTCGAACAGATTTCACGAGCGCCGCTCGTTGCGTTCGACCTCGAGTTCGTTTCGCAGGATCGGCTCGTACCGACGCTGTGCCTCATCCAAGTGTCGTGGCTCGGCGAGCACGTACGATTGGATGCACCGGCGCTCGCGATCGTCGCGGAAGTTCCGCAGGTGCGACTCGTTGACCCACTCGCGACCGATGCCCGCGCGCTCGTTGCGGCGTTGGCAGCGCACCCGCTCGTCGTCGCGCATGCGCCGCGCCAAGATCTGGGCCTCCTCGCGACCCGGTTCGGCGCCGCGATTCCGGGAGTGATCGACACCCAGCTGATGGCCGCGTTTTGCGGCATCGGCGACCAGATCGGGCTGGCTGCCCTCGGCAACGACCTGCTCGGGCTGTCGCTCGCGAAGGATATGCAGTGGACCGACTGGGAGAAGCGCCCGCTCTCCGAGGCCCAGCTCATCTACGCCGATGCCGACGTGCGGCACCTGCCGGCGCTCTACGCGAAGCTCGCCGACCGGTTGGGCGCGCGGCTACCGTGGGTGCGCGAGGAGAGTCGCGCGGTGCTCGACGATGCGATCGCCGCGGCGAGCGTGACTCCGGAGACTGCGTGGCAAAACGTAGGCGGCATGCGCGGACTCGACGAGGCTGCCCGCGCCGCGGTGGTCGTGCTCGCGGGGTGGCGGCAGCGCGTCGCGATCGAGATGGATCGGCCGCTCGGCCAGGTGCTGCCCGACAAGGCGCTCATCGAGCTCGCGAAGTTGCGCCCGAGCAATCCGGGCGGCGTACGCGCGATCAAGGGCATGTCGCCGATCGCGAAGACGCGCGCGCACGAGCTGATCGCGGCGCTCGAGACAGCAGCGCCGGCACCACCCGCCACCGAGAAGAAGCAGTACCGCGCGGCAGGTACGCGCGCGCAGCGCTGGTCGGAGATGTTGCTCGCGCTCGTGCAGATCGTCGGCGAGGAGACCGGCATCGCGGCGCGTCTGTTGGCAACGCGCGCCGATGCCGAAGAATTCGCGCGCGTTGTCGACGAGCAGGGGCTTGCGGCCGCGGCCAAGCTCCCTGCGCTCACAACCTGGCGGCGCGAGGTGCTCGGCAACGTGTGGGAGGGTTGGCTCGCAGGTCGCATTGCGGTGATCGGTGATCCTGCGGCACCGCATGGCATGCGCCTCTTACCGCGCGGTTAGTCGCGCGGCGCCCCGTGTCAGCCGACTGCGGCGCGGCCCTGGGCCACGGCGCGACGCGGCGAGCACACCTTGTTGCCCGCGGAGCGACAGCGGCGGCCGATTCGCAACTGCAGAACAACTGTCCTGTCCATGCGTTGAATGACCATGCGCAGCCATCCGTCTGTCCTGGTTCTGCTCGCGGCGGCCTGCTCGGGAGAACAAGCGCGTGTCGCGAGCTCGACCCCCGCTGAGGTCGTCGCGGTTCCCCTCACCGCGGCGAGTGCCTCGATCGCGACGTCGAGTCCGACGCACGCCGATCTCGTTCCGCCGTGGACGCTGACCGCGAGCGACGGCAGCGGTCTTCTGCTCACACGCGTCGACGCGAAGGCTGTGTTCGAGGGACCGCTCGCGTTCACCGAGCTGCACCTCTACTTTCACAACCCAGAGAATCGCGTCCGCGAAGGCACGTTCCAGATCACCCTGCCGCAGCGCGCCGCCGTGTCGCGGTTTGCGATGGAAAACAACGGCCAGTGGATGGAGGCAGAGGTCGTCGAGAAACAGCTCGCGCGTCGCGCGTACGACGACTTTCTGCATCGCCGTCAGGATCCCGCGCTGCTCGAGAAGGCTGCGGGCAATCAGTTCACCGCGAAGGTGTTCCCGATCGCGGGCAAGACCGACAAGCACCTCGTCATCAGCTACAGCCAGGAGCTGCCCGGCGCGCAGTACATGCTGCCGCTGCGCGGCTTGCCGAAGACCGAGCGGGTCGACGTCTCGCTCGCGCTGATGTCTGCCGATGGCAAGCGCACCGAGCAGAAGCTGACCCAACGCAACTGGC
>DATDCH010000612.1:0-8807 GCA_036524455.1 Kofleriaceae bacterium
TAGAGGCGTGACACGCCGACGAGCACCATCATCAGCACGCCCATGGCGACGACGTAGACCCGCAGGCGGCGCTGCTCGAGCCGGCGCGCGATCAGCACAGCGAGCGTCATGTAGAGCGCGGCCGAGATCGACGAGTGACCGCTCGGAAACGACAGGCCGCCCGGCGGATCGATGTGCGTCACGACCGTGGGACGTGCGCGCTCGAACAAACCTTTGAGCAACGACATCACGATGCCGCAGCCGGCAGCACACGCGACCATGAGGCCCGCGTAGCGCCAGTGCCCCGACAGCGCGAAAAAACCGGTGACGATGATGACGATCAGCGTGGTGACGACGCCCGAGCCGAGCGCGGAGAGATGCATGACGCCGGCTTCGACGTGGTAGGAGCCGAGCGGATCATCGGGCGCCGCGCGCAACGCGAGCAGGATCGCCTCGTCGAATTTTTGCGTGCTGTTCTCGCTGACCTCGTCGGCAATCGAGAAGAAGATCAGAATCAGCATGCCGATCGCAGCGAGCGTGGCGATCAGCTGGAGATCGCGTGCGCGAAACCAGTCGATGCCTCTGCGCAGGTGCCGTCTCATGGCGTCGGATTGGGCAGGACCTGGATGTCGGCCATCACGGCGTAATGATCGCTCGCGCAGATCGCGTCGGTGCCCTGCCCTTCGCGCTCGGTGAGCACGACCTGCGAGGAGTGCACCGTCGCGCGGCCGTCCTTCTTGCGGCTCGTGACGTAGATGTAGTCGATGCGGCGATCGATATCGAGCGAGCGCAAGGGACGCGTGTGCTCGTTGTCGCTCGACCACGTGATGCCCTCGGCGGGACCGTCGCCCGGCTGACACTCGCGGTGCAGGCGCAGCCACGCGTCTTGCCAATGAGTGCGGCGGCCGTCGAGTGAGGTAAGACCGCGCAAGAACCGCATCTCGTCGGAGTCGGGCGTCGCGTTGAAATCTCCAGCGAGGATCTGCGGCGGTGATTCGTTCGTGCGGCCGAGCACGCGGATCGCCGCATCGATCGCGAGGACTTGTTTCTCGCGCGCGACGCCGTCGTCGAGCCGATAGTGGAGATGCGCGGTGTGGACCCAGACCGAGCCTGCCGCGGTGACGATGCGGCCGGAGAGCAACAGCCGTGTATCGGCGGGACGCGGCTCCGGCAGCGCGTGCGCATACGTGTCCGCGAGCGGCGCGCGAGACACGATCGCGAGGCCTTCTTGCCCCGCCTCCTTCATGTTGCCTTCGCCCGCCTGCCACTCGCACGACTTCGCGTAGTGCGCGTGCATGCCAAGCGCTTCGGCGATCACGTCGGCGGTGGTGCGGCCGGCCACGCCGTCGAGCGGCCGTACCTCTTGCATGCAGATCACGTCGGGCGCGAGCGCGCGCAGCTGGCGAATCGCGATGTCGAGCCGGCGCTCGAGCGGCGGCGCCGTGCCCCAGAAGTTGAGAGTCAGGACGCGAAGACTATTTCCCACGGTACACGCAACGAGACGTCGGGGTTTCGCAGACCGCGACTTCGACGAGATCCACCAGCACAGGTGCGAGGCGTTGCCACCACCACACCGCGAGCAGCTCGCTAGTCGGATTCGCGAGACCGTCGATCTCGTTGAGCACCTGGTGGTCCAATTGGCGAACCAGTGGCGCGGCGCGCTCGTCGATCTCCGCGAAGTCTATGACCCAGCCGCGCTCGGGATCGATCTCGCCTTCGATCACGACGTCGATCTGGTAGCTGTGACCATGCATGCGGGCGCACTTGTGACCCGGCGGAACCTTCGGAAGAAAGTGCGCCGCCTCGAATCGGTAAGACCGTTCCAGCCGCGTTCGCATGCGCGCGGTTTGTAGCATGCTAGCTCTACGTCGTGCCGCGAATAGGTAGCTCCGGGTTTGGCAACCTGGACCGCCGCGTGTGGCAGATGGCATTCGCCCGCGCCGTCAACACGATGGGCCTGTCGCTGGCGATGACGTTCCTCGGCATCTATGTGGTCGAAGAGCGCGGCTATCCGGCGTGGCTGCTCGGCCTCGTCCTGCTCGGCGCGAACTTCTGCCAGTCGCTGTCGAACGCGTGGGCCGGCAACCTGTCGGACCGCATCGGCCGGCGGCCACTGATCACCGGCTCGCTGTTCATCCGCTCGGTGTTCATCGCCGCGCTCGGCACGCAGATCATGCTCGATGCACCGCTGTGGAGCCTCGCGCTCAACATGGTGATCAACTCGGCGCTGCGCGGCTGCTTCGAACCCGTTGCGTACGCGCTCGTCGCCGATGTGGTGACGCCCGACCAGCGAATCCCGGCGTTCGGTCTCCAGCGGATGGGCGTCAACCTCGGTTGGGCCATCGGCCCGGCACTCGGCGGCATCCTCACGCTCGTGATCCCGTACGGCGCCGTGTTCTACGTCGCGGCCGCCGGGATGATCATCGCGGGCATCGTCACGCTTTACGTTGTCGATCCCGTCAAGAAGCAGAGCGAGCAGCACGCGAGTGATCTGAAGAGCGCGCTCGTCGCGTCGTGGCGTACGTCGAAGATGCGGCTCTTGCTCGTCGCGACGTTCCTCGCTGCGCTGCTGCAGACGCAGATGTTCTCGACGTTCTCGATCTACATGACCGACGAGCTCGGCCTGCACAAAGCGAGCGTTGGCTTGCTCTACACGCTCAACGGCTTCGGCGTGCTGTGCCTGCAGGTGCCAGCGATCGCGATGGTGCGGCGGCTCGGCATCGCGACCGTATTGCCGTGGGCTTCACTGCTCGACGCGCTCGGGTTCGCGCTGATCGGGCTCGCGACCGGCTCGGCTGGTGGCGCGATCGCGATCATTACGATCACGTCTGCCGAGGTGCTGCTCGCGCCCGCGCACCAGACCGCGATCGCCGAGGTCGCGGATCCGATGTATCGCGGCCGCGCGTTCGGCGTGATCGGATTTGCACAAATGGTCGGCATTGCCGTGGCGCCGCTGATCGGCGGCATCCTGTTCGACGCGATCGGACAACACCACGCGACCATGTGGGCCTCGATCGCGTGCATCGGGATCCTGCAGGCGGTTTGTTTCGCCGCGTTCGTGCGCAAGGTATAGCGGCGCGGATCGCAGAACCGCCCGTGCGCTCGCGCCCCACGGCCACTATGTGTCGCCCGCGATCTGGTTTGCTTCGGATCAGCGAGCGGCTCGCAAGTAGCGCAGACGCACGCCGCCGCGAGGACTTCGTCTTGCACGACGTGCCGCGAGGAGGACCTCATGACTCGCATCGGACTGTCGCGCATCGTCGGTATGGCAGCCTTGCTGTGCTCGGCTTGTACGGGTGAGGGTGCGGACGAACCGCTGGAGCCGGACTCGGTGCTCACGTACAACATCTATCTCGGCGCTGATATCGCGGAACCGCTGCGCGCGAGCTCGATGCAGGAGCTTGCCGGCCGCATCGAAGCAGCCTTTGCGACGTTCCAGGCCAACGACTTCGCCCAGCGTGCGGAGGCGATCGCCGATCGTATTGCAGAAGACCAACCAACGTTCGTCGGGCTCCAGGAGGTCGTCACGGTCTACATCCAGCCAGACGGCGACCGGCGCGACGGTGGTTTCGCGCCCGCCACCGAGCTCGTGATCGACTTCGAGCAGGTGTTGCTCGCCGAGCTCGTCGAGCGTGGTCTCGACTATCGCGTCGCGGTGCGCGGCGAGAACTCCGACGTCGAGGTCCCGAGCGCGAGCGGCGAGGATATTCGCTTGATCGATCACGACATGATCCTGGTGAGGGCCGACATCACGGTCGAGGAGACGCACGCGAATCAGTACGCGGCGCGGCTGCCGATCCCGATGCCCGACGGCGCGTCGACGATCGAGCTGATCCGTGGCTTCGTCGCCGCCGTCGTCACGCTGAACGGCACACCGACGCTCGTCGTGAGCACACACCTCGAGACCTCGAGGGTTGAACCCGTCCAGCTGGCGCAAGCCGGAGAGCTGCTCGCGTGGCTCGCCGGCCGCAGCGAACCGGTGATCCTCGTCGGTGATTTCAACTCCAATGCCGACCCGGCAGAATCGACGCAGACCTACGACCTCATCGAGACCGCCGGCTATACCGACGCGTGGGAGCTGCGCGCCGATTCCACAGATCCTGGTTACACCTGCTGCCACGCGAGTGATCTGCGCAACACGACCCCGCAGCTCGAAGAGCGCGTCGATTTCATCTGGCTCCTCGGGTCTCTGCCATCGGGGACGCCCGACGTGCACCTCATCGGCGAGCAGGAGGCGCACCGCACGCGTTCCGGGCTGTGGCCGTCCAACCACGCTGGCGTCGTCATGACGTTCGCGCAGTGACGGTTTGTCTCGCCGCATTTCGCGCGGAAGGTATAGAGTCGCGTCGAGATGAGGGTCAGGTACTTCTGCGCCGTGCTCGCGGCGTGCGGTGACGGTACGCCGTCGAACATGTTGCCCGAGTGGGACAAGACGCTGCCGCCGGCGAGCGTGATCGGCACCGGCAGTGCGCGCGGCCTCACCACCGCACGCGGCATCGTGCATCTTCACTCGCCGTACTCGCACGACGCATGCGATGGCATGCCGCGCGACGCCCAGGGCCTACCGAACGAGACGTGCCTCGAGCACCTGCGCACCGCGCTGTGCAGTGAGCGCATCGATTACGCCGCGCTCACCGATCACGACGACACGATGGCCGACGAGGAGTTCGCCACGCTGTTCAACATGCGCGGAAGCGATCAACCGGTGATGGCGAGCGCGCAACAGATCGCATCGCGGATCACGTGCGACAACGGCCACGAGGTGCTCGTCAGCGTCGGCGGCGAAAACGACCTGATGCCCATCATGTTCGATCGCCACGTCACGGGCACCGTCGACGAACGGCACAGCATCTTGAACAGCAAGAGCGCCACCGCGATCACGGCGATGCGCGACGCGGGCGCACTGATCTGGATCGCGCACACCGAGCAGCATCCGATCGACGAGCTGCGCACGGTCGCACCGAACGGCATCGAGCTCTACAACTTGCACGCGAACATCGATCCGAACATCCGCGAGGACTTCCTCGGGCTCGACGGTTACTCCGCGATCTCGGCGGCGGTCGAGTTCGCGGATACCAATGAAGGCCATCCCGAGCCCGACCTCGCGCTGCTGTCGTTCCTCGCGCCGAATCAGCCGGCGCTCACGCGCTGGAACGAGCTGCTCGCCGAGGGACGCCACGTCGCGGCCACCGCGGGAAGCGACGCGCACGAGAACGCGCTGCCGGTGATGCTGGCCGATGGCGAGCGCGGTGACTCGTACCGGCGCGTGCTGCGCTGGTTCTCGAACATCGTGCTCGTCACCGATCCGAAGGACCCGGCGCAAATCGAAGCCGCGCTCGCGAAGGGCCGGCTGTTCGCCCTGTTCGAGCTCATGGGGACGCCGGAGGGCTTCGACGTCGTCGCGACCGGTGGCGGCGAGCTCGGCGACACGGTCACGTTCAATGCGACCCACCTACTCGTCAGGGTGCCAACCGTGCGCGGGCTCGACCCCACCCTGCCAGCTCCCGAGATCAAAGCCACAGTCATCGGGATCACCGCCGCTGGCGCGACCACGGTTGCCTCGGGTAGCGGCCCCGAGCTGGACGTCGCGCTCCCGGGTCCAGGCGCCTACCGGGTCGAAATCTCGATCGTGCCGCGTCACCTCGGCCCTTACTTACGGGACCTCGGGCCACAGTTTGCCGAGCAAGAGCTCCCGTGGATCTACACGAGCGCGATCTATGTGGAGTGAGCTAGCATATTGACCATGCGACTCGCGCTGGCCGCGCTGCTCCTCACGGGCTGCATTATCGAGCCTCCCGATAGCGGGCCGGACTATCCGCCGCCAGGTGGCGATAGCGGTTGGGGCAGCGGTTGGGGTGGTGGCGGTGGCACCGGTGGCTACGGGTGCCAGTCGGATGCGGCGTGTGGCACCGGCAACGTGTGTGCGCGCAACGGCGAGTGCACGATCGCTTCGAACGTTCGCATCGTGCGCACCACGTGGACGATGCGAGATCAAGAAGCCAGCGACACGACGTGCGCGAGCGCGAAACAGCTCGACATCACGTTCCACACCAGCGGCGCCGGTCTCGACGACCAGTTCGGCTTCTCGCCCGTGCCGTGCAGCGCCGGCAAATTCACCGTCGACAAACTGCCGCTTCGTTACACGATGGTATCGCTCGCGCGGCGCAGCGACGGTTACGGCGGAGCCACCGGCACGTTCGATGCCGCAGGCAACGCGATCCTCGACCTGCCGTACTGATGCGCGCTCTCGCCATGCTGTTGCTCCTGTGCGCCGGTTGCCCCGGCGGCGGCAGCGGCGATTGCACCGACGATAGTGACTGTGGCGGCACGAACGTGTGCGCGCGCAACAGCGAGTGTCTGCCGGCGAGCGAGGTCCGCGTCGTGCGGATCACGTGGACGATCCGTGGCCAGCCCGCGAATTCGGCGCTCTGCGCCCAGGCCCCGGACCTCTACCTGCTGTTCGCCGGCACCCAGATCAACGACACGTTCGGCTTCCAGCCCGTCCCGTGCGAGGCCGGATTGTTTGTCGTCGACAAGCTGCCCCGGCGGTTCGTGTCGGTCGAGATCGGCGAGGAAAACGGGTTTAGCGAGGTCGCGGCGTTTGACGCGCAGGGTAATGCGTCGTTCGATCTGGCCCCCTAATCATTTGACCTTACAAGGTTCATGGGTATGGTCGGCCGGTGGCGACGGCCTCCATGAGTACTCCCGAGAAGAAGCGGATCGAGCCCGATGACGACTCGACCGTCGAGACCAGCGTAGAGGAGCTAAAGCCGCTCTACCGCCAGATGCTCGCGATCCGGCGCATGGAGGAGGCGTCGGCCAAGGCCTATTCGCAAGGCAAGATCGGCGGGTTCCTCCACCTGATCATCGGGCAAGAGGCGGTCTGCGTCGGCGCGATCGCCGCGCTCGAGCAGAAGGACTACGTCGTCGCGACGTATCGCGAGCACGGCCACGCGTATGCGAAAGGCGTGACGTCGCGCGCGATCCTCGCCGAGCTCTACGGCAAGAAGACGGGGTGCGTGAAGGGCCTGGGCGGCTCGATGCACATCTTCGACAAGAGCAAGAACTTCCTCGGCGGCTACGGCATCGTCGGCGGCCACGTGCCGATCGGAGCCGGCGCTGCGTTCGCGTCGAAGTACCGCGGCGACGGCGCGGTCACGCTGTGCTTCTTCGGCGAGGGCGCATCGACGATCGGCGGTTTTGCCGAGGGCCTCGCGCTCGCCGGTCTGTGGAAGCTGCCGATCGTGCTGATCTGCGAGAACAACCAGTACTCGATGGGCACGCCGCTATATCGCTCGCTCGCAGTCGAGGACGTATCGATGCGCGCGCTCGCACACGGCATGGCGCGCGACCGGTTCGACGGCGACGACGTGGTCAAGGTGAAGCGCAGGATTGCAGAAGCAGTCGAACGCGCTCGTGTGACCAGCGAGCCCACGCTCGTCGAGGTCGTGACGTATCGGTTCCGCGGTCACTCGATGAGCGACCCCGGGCTCTATCGCACGAAGGACGAAGTCGAAGAGTGGAAGCGGCGCGATCCGCTGAACCGCTCGCGCGCGCGGCTCACCGAGCTCGGCATGTCGGAAGACGAGCTGACCGCGCTCGAAGACGACGTGCGCGCCGAGATCGAAGACGCCGTGAAGTTCGCCGAGGACTCGCCGCCCGCCGACGAGTACTGGCCGTACGTGGTGAAGGAGTAGCCATGGCGGTGATCAGCTATCGAGAAGCGCTCAATCAGGCGATGCGCGAAGAGATGGAGCGCGACCCCGACGTCTTCATCATGGGCGAAGAGGTCGGTCACTATAACGGCGCGTACAAGGTCACCCAGGGCCTGCTGCAGCGGTTCTCCGAGCGGCGCGTCGTCGATGCACCGATCGCCGAGATGGGCTTTGCCGGCGTCGGCATCGGCGCTGCGATGGTCGGCTTGCGCCCGATCATCGAGTTCATGACGTTCAACTTCTCGCTCGTCGCGATCGATCAGATCGTGAACAACGCGGCGAAGATTTATCAAATGAGCGGCGGGCAGTTCAACGTGCCGATCGTGTTCCGCGGCCCCGGCGGTCCGGCGGTCCAAGTCGGCTCGCAGCATAGCCAAGCGCTCGAGACGTACTACGCGCACGTGCCCGGCCTGAAGGTCGTGATGCCGTCGACGGCGTACGACGCGAAAGGTCTGCTCAAGGCCTCGATCCGCGACGACAACCCGATCGTGTTCATCGAGGGCGAGACGCTCTACAACACCACGTGGGAAGTGCCCGACGACGCCGACGAGGAGCACCTGATTCCGATCGGGCTCGCCGATGTCAAACGCGAAGGCAAGGACGTCACGCTGATCGCGTGGTCGAAGATGGTGTGGACGTGCCTCGACGCGGCGAAGCTGCTCGCCGACGAAGGCATCGAATGCGAGGTCGTCGATCCGCGCACGCTGCGCCCACTCGACGTCGATACGCTCGCCGAGAGCGTGCGCAAGACCGGCCGCTGCGTCGTGGTCGAGATCGGCTGGCCGGTGGCGGGCTTCGGCGCCGAGGTCGCGTACCAGATGCAGAAGCACTGTATGGATTCGCTCGACGCACCGATCGAGCGCGTCACCAGCGATGACGTGCCGATGCCGTACGCGAAGAACCTCGAAGACGAAGTGCAACCGCAGGTCAAAGACGTCGTCGCCGCCGTGCGCCGCGTTCTCTACTTGGAGTAGCGACATGGCACAGATCATCGGCCTGCCGAAGCTGTCACCGACGATGGAAGAAGGTGTCCTCGTTCGGTGGACGAAGAAGGAAGGCGACAAGGTGTCGCCCGGAGACCTCGTTGCCGAAGTCGAGACCGACAAGGCGAAC
>DATDCH010000613.1:0-9035 GCA_036524455.1 Kofleriaceae bacterium
CATCGCGCAGGCGGTCGAGCTCGCGAGCCCCGCGCTGGAGGAGCGCTCGCACCAGCTCAGCCTCGACGTACCGTGCAACGGCATCGTCGTCCACGTCGATACGGCGCGGCTCGCGCAGGTGATCGGCAATCTGCTCAACAACGCCGCGAAGTACACGCCCCACGGCGGCTCGATCCACGTTGCCGCCCACGCGTCTGACAGCATGGTCACGATCTCGGTGCGCGACACCGGCATCGGCATCGACGCGAAGATGCTGCCGCAGGTGTTCGATCTGTTCGTGCAAGGCCGACAGGGCATCGACCGCGCGGCCGGCGGGCTCGGCCTCGGCCTCGCGATCGCGAAGACGCTCGTCGAGCTGCACGGCGGTTCGATCCGCGCGACCAGCGCTGGCACGGGTCAAGGCAGCGAGTTCATTGTCGAGCTGCCGCAATATGCGAACACCCGCCCAGCGCAGCGCAGCAACAACAGCGGCGCGTTCGCGCTCGCAGCACTGCGCCCGTTTCGCGTGCTCGTCGTCGACGACAACGAAGACGCCGCATATCTATTCTCCGAGGCACTGCGCAAGCTCGGCCACAAGGTCGAGGTCGCGCACGACGGCCCGAGTGCGCTCGCGGTCGCCCGCCAGCGCCCGCCCGAGATCGCGTTTCTCGACATCGGCTTGCCGGTCATGGACGGCTACGAGCTCGGCCGCCGGTTAAAGGAGCTCGGCGTCGATGCGCCGAAGCTGGTCGCGGTGACCGGCTACGGGCACTCCTCGGATCGCGTACGTTCGCGCGACGCCGGCTTCGACCTGCACCTGGTCAAACCCGTCGATCTCGCTGCGATTCAGGACGCTCTCGCGAAGCTCAACGCGTAACGCTACGATAGCGCGACATGCTCGCGCTCAAGAATGCGCTCGTCTACGTCGTGGTGTTCGGAGCGCTCGTCGTCCTGAGCAGCGTCTGGGGCGCCGGCGAGCGCGTGAACATGTGGATGCTCATCAACGCGAGCGCGTTGCCGTTCGTGTGCCTGCTGGTCGTCGTGTGCACCCTGCTCGTTCACGTCGCCGTCGCGCGTGCCGTCAAGCTCGACGTTCACGAGGTCCGGCTCGGTGCGGGACCGAACCTCGCGCTGTGGCGCGCCGGTGAGGTCGAGATCTGGTTGAACGCGCACCCGTTCGTCGGTGTCGCCGCGCTCAGCGCGCGGAGCTCGCGACTCGTCCGCGCACGTGCGGCGATTGCGCTGCTGACCGGCCCGCTGGTCATCCTCGCGCTGCTTGTCGCGCTGTTGCAGGTCGTGCCCGAACCGTTCGCGATCCGGACTGCCGGTGGGTTCGCGTTCGCCGAGCTCACGCTGTGGGCGGCCCTGCTCGTCGTGTTCACGAGCGTGTTGCCGGTTCCCGGCAGTATCGCGTGGCAGCTCAAGAACATCGCGCTGCACGGCGAGGAGGCGCGCGCAGATTTCCTCGCCGCACGCTTCCTCTACCCGTCGGAGCGTGCGCGCCGAGCGCGCGACTACGACCGCGCCTTGGAGTATATCGAGGCCGGTCTGCGCGAGCTGCCGAACCAGCTCGCACTCGAGAACTCGCTGGCTTTGCTCCATCTCGATCGCGGTGACAACGAAGCCGCGCGCGCGGCATTCATTAAATTGCTCGAGCGCAGCGACGTGCAGCCGATCCTGCGCGGGCTGCTCCAGAACAACATCGCGTGGGTCGACCTGATGATCGGCAATCCTGACTCGCTCGCCGAGGCGGATCGCTACTCCGAGCAGGCGCTGAAGGCCTGGCCGCTGATGCCCGTCTTCAAGGGCACACGCGGTGCCGTGCTGATCGAGCTCGGCCGCGTCGAGGATGGCATCAAGTTGGTCAAGGAGTCGCTCGGCTTTCACGCCGAGGCCGCGCCGCGTGCGTCGATGCATTGCTGGCTCGCGATCGCCAACGACCGGCTCGGCCGGATCGACGAGGCGAAGAAACACCTGGAGACCGCGCGTGCAATCGATCCGCGCTGCAAGCTGATCGAGCGCGCGGACCAAGCCATCCGCACGTGATCGGCGACGAGCCTCAGCGCCGCCCGCGCATCAGCGCGTAGTAGATGCCGCCCGCGAGGCCAAAGCCGACGAACCACGACCAGTCGTAGATCGGTTTCATCGGTTCCCAGAACGCGCCGAGCAGCGCGACGCCCGCGCCGACGAGCGTCGCGATCACCGCCGGCATGTTCCAACCGTTCGTGTAGCGATAGCGACCATCGGTGACGTAGAGCGAGCGCAGGTCGAGCTCGGTCTTGCGGATGATCCAGTAATCGATGATCAGCACGCCGCCGACGGCGCCGAGTGCTGCGCCGTAGCCGCCGAGCCACTTGCCGATGTAGCGGTCGGGATCCCTGAGTAGCTCCCACGGCACCATCGCGACGCCGATCAGGCCGGTGATCAGACCGCCGCGCTGGAAGTTGATCTTCTTCGGGAACGCGTTCGCGAAGTCGTTCGCCGGCGAGACCACGTTCGCAGCGATGTTGACCGCGAGCGTGGCGATCACGATCGTGAATGTCGCAACTGCGACGATAATGCGGTTGTCGAACTCCGCGGTCAGATCGATCGGATCCGAGATCGGTGCGCCGTACACGATCGCCGTCGCGCTCGTAATCATGATGCCCATCGCGGCGAACACCGTCATCGTCGATGGCAACGCAACGGTCTGACCGACCGCCTGTTCGCGCTGCGATCTGCCGTAGCGCGTGAAGTCGGGCATGTTGAGCGATAGCGTCGACCAGAACGCGATCGTGCCGGTCAGCGCCGGGATCATCACGGCCATCAGCGTCGGGTGCTTCTCGCTGGGCTCGAACGACGAGCGCTCGAGGATCGGGCCGAGGCCGCCTGCCTTGTACAGCATCCAGCCGAGCAACAGCGCCGTCATCACGAGCACGAACGGCGCCGCGAAGCGCTCGACGCGCCGGATCAGCTCCATGCCGCGGAAGATGATGACGATGTTGAGCAGCCAGAACAGCGCGAACGCGATCCACTGCGTGTTGCCGAAATTCTTGAACGGATACTGGGAGACGCCGAGCAGGTCGTACCAGCCCGGCCATAGCGACACGATGAACACCTGCAGCGCTTTGCCGCCGATCCATGCGTTGATCCCGAACCAACCGCACGCGATCAGCGCGCGCATGAGCGCGGGCAGGTTCGCACCGATCGTGCCGTACGCGGCGCGTGCGTAGACCGGGAACGGGATGCCGTACTTCGTGCCTGGGTGGGAGTTGAGCAAGATCGGCGCGAGCACGATCAAGTTACCGACCAGGATCGTGACGAGCGCCTGCCACCACGCCATGCCCTGCCCGATCATTCCCGACGCCAGCGTGTACGTCGGAATGCAATGGGCCATCGAAATCCACAACGCTGCGTAGTCCCACGTGGTCCACGTGCGCTGTTTGACCGCGACCGGCGCGAGGTCGTGGTTGTAGAGCGGCGACGCCGTCAGGTCCTCCGGCGCGCGCAACTCGACGCGACCATCCGCGTGACGAATCTCCTGGCTCTCGCTCATGAGGGCCGAACCTAGTAAATTCCGCCGCGTGAAGCGAGCGTTCGTCACAGGTGGGTCGGGCTTTATCGGTGGCCGGTTGATTCCGGCGTTACGGTCACGCGGCGTCGAGGTCGCCGCCCTCGCGCGCAGCGATGCGTCGGCGAGCAAGGTCGAGGCGCTCGGCGCGACGTCGGTGCGCGGCGACCTCGACGACATCGCGGCACTCGAGGCCGGCATGCGCGGCTGCGATACCGTGTTTCACGCGGCCGCCCACACCGATCAGTGGGATCCGGTCGATGTCCACATGCGGATCACGGCGAAGGGCACCGAGAACGTGCTCGAGGCCGCGCGCAAGGCCGGCGTCAAACGGTTCATCCACGTCGGCACCGAAGCGGTGCTCGCCGACGGCAAACCGATCGTGCGCGCCGACGAGACCCGCCCGCTGCCGAAGCACGCGATGGGCGCGTATCCGCTGACCAAGGGGCTCGCCGAGCAGGCAGTGCTCGCCGCGAATCGCGACGGACTCGAGACCGTCGTCGTGCGGCCGCGCTTCGTGTGGGGCAAAGGCGATACGAGCCTGTTGCCCGAGTTCATCCAGGCCGTGCAGAGCGGCAGGTTCGGCTGGATCGGCGGTGGCCATTACCTGACGTCCACCGTGCACGTCGACAACGTGATCGAGGGCATGCTGCTCGCGGCCGACAAGGGCACGCCCGGCTCGATCTACTTTCTCACCGACGGCGAGCCGGTCGAGTTCCGCGACTTCATCACGAAGATGCTCGCGACCCAGGGCGTCGACGCCGGCGCACGCAACCTGCCTCGCTGGCTCGTGCGCACCGCGGTGACGGTCACGGCATGGATGAAGCGGCCGCCGGTCACGAAGACCGCGTTCGCGCTGATGGCGCACGAGGTCACCGTCGACGACAGCAAGGCGCGCCGCGAGCTCGGCTACGCCGGCAAGAAGACGATCGCCGAGGGACTCGCCGAGATGTCGACCGCGGCGCGCGCGACGGTGGCCAGCGCACTGCGCTGATCACAGCGTGACGCAGCGGATCGGATAACTGCCACTACAGCCATGCAGCTGGATGCTGCCGAACCATTCCTCGAGCGAGCGCGAAGACCGGCCCGTGCGGCCCAGGCCGGTGCCGTCGGGATCGAACCAGCCGTCGCACGTCTCGTTGCCGGGAACCGCGTCGAGAGCAATCGCGCCCGCCCACGCTTCGCTATCGATGTACTGCTTGTCGATCGTGACGTTGATCGGCGCGAGTTGTTTCAACGTGGCATCGAACGCGACGACACCGTCGGGCCTGACCAGCTGCACGCCGACCGGCAGCTTCGCCTTTGCCGGCTCCGCCGGCGTCGCGACGATCGCTCGTGCCGGCACGCCGGCTTCCATCGTGCACCGGGCGTCCATCGCCGCGAGCCCCATGTTGCCCATCATCGCTTGCTTCGTGATGAACACGATCTTGCCGGTTGCAGTCGGCGCCGCGATGTCATTCGCGTGGTCGACTTGCAGGCAATAAACCCGGGCGCTGCTGGCGCAGTTCAAGTTGGCGTACTCGTAGTCCGTCCATGCACCGCTGGTGCCGTCGGCAACGCCGGCACTGAGCGGTCCCGGCCCCGTGCTGGGACAGGCGGTCCCCGTCCAGGTCCCGTTCGGCAACGTTGCGGTCGCAACGTAGACCTGGCCGAGCACCTCGTCGCCATTCTTGTCGACGCGCAGCGGGTAATAGATCGCACCGCCGACCAGATCGGTGAGTCGGTTTGCGAACGGTTTACCGTCGGTCCGCACCCAGCCGTACTTGTCGCCGAGGCGTGACGAAGCGGATGCGGTGCCGCTCGAGAACCACGCGACGTAGTTGCCGGGCGGCGCGCCGGTCTTGCAGTGCGCGTCGAGATCCGAGACGGTCTTGCCGCCCACCACGATCGGATCGGAGACGAATGCGCGGTTGTGCGGCCCGCTGGTGTCGACGTCGATTCGCGCGTCGTCGTCGGGTCCACCCCCGCCTCCGCATACGTTCGCCATGCACGTGAGCGGCGATGGGCACCAACCGTCGGGGCCGCACGGCCGGCCCGCGGGAGGATCCGGGTTGAAGCAACCCGCCGCTGCGACGAGCACCGAGGCCAGCCAGGTTCCCGCATGCATCGGATCGGCCCGATCACGGCGAGCACCGGGGCCGACCGCACGCATCAGAACCGCCCCATCACGGCGAGCACCGACGCCAACCGCACGCATCAGAACCGCGCCGTCACAGCGAGCACCGGGGCCGACCGCACGCATCAGAACCGCCCATCCCTGCGAGCACCGACGCCAACCGCATGCATCCGACCTGCGCCCTCACCCCGAGCACCGAGGCCAACCGCATGCATCAGACCTGCGCCCTCACCCCGAGCACCGAGGCCAACTGCACGCATCAGACCTGCGCCCTTACGGCGAATACCAAGGCCAACTGCACGCATCAGAACCGCCCCATCACGGCGAGGCCCGCCGACTGCGGCGCGACCACGGGCGTGACCTGCGTGCGCGAGCCAACGAAGTACATGACGGCGCCGCCGATCACGAGCGCGCCGCCGACGCCGTACGCGATCGCCATGTTGCGGTTCGCGGCCTCGCCGTTCTCGAACCTGGCCTTGTCCTCGGCGGTCCACGCGGACATGTCCTTGTTCGAGATCGCGTCGGCATCGGCGCGTGCATCGAGCCCGAACTTGACGCCGACGGCGAGCGCGATGACGCCGGCACCTGCGGTCGCCAATCCGGCGATCCGCAGCGTCGGCGAGTTACGCGTCTCGACGGTCGCGACGGGCGGCGGTGGCTCGACGGGGAGAGGCTTCTCGACTGGGGGCGGCTCGACCGGCTGCGCCTGTTGCGCGCGCTTTTCTTCCTCGAGCTCCATCGTCAACGCAGCGACGTGCTTGCGCGCCTCGTCGGCGCCCGCGCCGCTCGGCTGCGCGTCGAGGTAGCGCTTGAAGTAGTCGAGCGCGTCCTGCTTCTTCGCGGCGAGGCGATACGCCTGTGCGACGTTGAACAACATCTCCGGTCGGCGATCGAGCTCGTAGGCCGCTTTGTATTCGGCCGCCGCTCGTTCGTATTGACCGACGTCTTGATACGCCTTGCCTTGCTTGAACCGCGCCTTCGCTTGCTCGACGGCCGTTGGACCCGCTGCGGCAGGTGCGGCGACGGCGACGAGCACCGCGATCACGAGCGCGCGCATCAGTTGCCTCCGTAGGGATCGAGCACGGTCGACCCACTGCCACGCTCGCTCGGTTCGTGCTTGTCCCGTTCCTTGCGCGACTCACCGCGCTTGGCGCGGGCAAGCTTGACGCGCGTACCGCCGTCTTGCGTCGTCGGCAGCGAGACGCGCTCTTCGCGATAGCCGGTACGCCGCACGATCAGCTCGACCACGCCGTCGGTGCGCTCGTACTCGCGTGCGAACGGTGTCTTGCCGAGCTTCACGCCATCGACCGCGCGATAGACGTCGGCACCGGTTGGCTTCGAATCGACCGTGAGGCGCACGCGCGCAGGTTCGGCGGCCCCTGCGTCGACGGGCGGCGCGATCGCGAGTGCCGCATCGGGCGCGGGTACGACCGCCGGCTCGACGGGGCGTGCAGCCTGCAGCGGAGCCCGCGGCTCGGAGCTGCGCGTCGACACCGCGTAGATCGCGATCGCAGCGGCGACGGCGGCGACGCCGAGCACCGCAAGCCATGGTTTGCCGCGATGGCTTGCCGGCGCGCGCGACAGCTCGCCGGTGACCGGCAACGTCGGTGCGATGCCGGCGTTTCGCACCGGCGCGCTGCCGGTGTCGCGAATCGTCGCCACCCCCGTTGGTGACACCGGGCGCGCGATCGGAAGGCCAGCCGGTGGCGTGAACAGCGCGCTATGCCGCTGATCGGCGAGCGTCTTGAACACGGTCTCGATCTCGTGCGCGAAGTCGACCATCGTCGGGTAGCGATCGTCGAGCTTCTTCGCGAGCGAGCGCATCAGGATCGCTTCGATCGCGGCAGGCAATTGCGGATCGAGATCCGTCGGTCGCGGGGGCGTTTCGTGGATGTGCGCGGCGATCAGCTCGCCCCAGTTGTCGTAGTCGAACGGCGCAACACCGAGCAGCATCTCGTGCAGGATGCAGCCGAGGCCGTAGATATCCGCCCGCCGATCGACGTTGGTGGCGTTGCGGCACTGCTCGGGCGCCATGTAGCGCGGCGTGCCAAACACGCTGCCGGTCTTTGTCTTCACCGAGCGCCGCTCTTCAGCACCGGCTAGCTTTGCGATGCCGAAGTCGAGCACCTTGGTGCGCACGCCGGCCGGCGCGTGGTCATCGACAAGCAGGAAAATGTTTGCCGGCTTGAGATCGCGGTGGACGATATTCTGCTCGTGCGCTGCGTGGAGCGCGCTCGCAACTTGCCGAGCGATCGCGAGCGCTGTGGCGATCGGCAATCGAGTCTCGCGGTCGATACGCGCGCCGAGCGATTCGCCTTCGAGCAGCTCCATCACGATGAACGCGCTGCCGCCGCCCTGCCCGAAGTCGAACACCTCGACCAAGCCCGGATGCTTGAGCATGGCCGCCGCGCGCGCTTCATTGAAGAAGCGTTCGACGAGCACCGCGTCGCTCGTCATCTGGCGTAGCAGCACTTTGATCGCAACCTGCTTGCCGATCAGCGTGTGCTCGGCGCGGTACACCACACCCATACCGCCCTGCCCGATCGATGAGACAATCCGATAGCTCCCGAGAGTCTCCCCGATCATCGTCCCTTTAGATCCTACCGCGAAGGAGTGGCGCGGTCAGCGACGACACGAGGGCAAGCTTCGCCCACGCTCGTACATAGGCGAGCTTGTCGGTCCGCTGCTCGATTCGTGCAAAAGTACCGCTCAGCGTCGCCGCTTGCTCTGTCGCTGTGCTTGCGCGAGCACGGTCCGCGCTTCCGCGAGCTCTTCTGGTGTCGCGCGGTGCTTCTCGAACACGGCGAGCGCACGCTGCGCGAGTGGCAGCGCGCGTTGTGGCTCGGCGAGAGCGACGTGCGCTTTGGCAAGACCGACGAGGCTGTACGCGACGCGCGGGTGGTCTTTGCCGTGCGCCTTCTCGATGATCGCGAGACCGCGCGTGAAGCAATCGATCGCGCCCGCGTTGTCCTTGGTGTCGAGTAATGCGAAGCCGAGGTTATTGAGCGTCGTCGCCACGTTCGGATGCGCGTGCCCGAGGCTCGCCTCCTGGCTCGCGAGCGCGTCGCGATACAGCAGCACGGCTGCGGCGGGTCGTTCGGCGGCGGCGAGCATGCCGGCGACCTGGGTCAGCGCACGTGCGGTGACCGGATGTGACTTGCCGAGCCGTTGCTCGAAGATCGCCAGCGCGCGGCGAGCGCGCCCGAGCGCCTCGTCGACGCGGCCGAGTGCCTGCAACGCGTGACACGAGTTCGACAGCGCGGTCGCGAGCGCCGGATGATCGCCGACGCTCGCCTCGAGCACGCTGATCACCTGATCGAACTCCGCGGCCGCAGTGCGGTAGTCGCCGCGTGCAGCCAGGTGCGATGCGAGGTTGCCGCGGTTCTCTGC
>DATDCH010000614.1:0-9717 GCA_036524455.1 Kofleriaceae bacterium
CACATCGCATCGAGCATGAGGCGTGCGCCGACGTGCGCGGTGCCCCAGAGATCCTTGCGTTCCTCGGGGTCCTTGCCGAGGTTCCACAACCGCGGGGTGCCACCGCCCTTGAGCTGCATCTTCCAGTGACCGATACGACCGGCGTGCGAGTTCTCGTACGCACTCGACGTGGTCAGCCACGGGTAACCACCGGCGCCGTGTGCGAGCGCCAGCAGCGACGTGCCCTGCCATTCTGGATCGGTCGCGACGCCGAGCACGTCGGCAAGCGTCGGCACGATGTCGATGCCCTCGGTGCCGGCTTGGATCTTCGCAGTCGGGAACATCGCCGGGTAATGGATGAGCAGCGGCACGTGCACGACGGTCTCGCGCTGGCTGCCGGCGTGACCGACGCGATCGGCTTCCTCCCACAGCTCGTCACCGTGATCGGCGGTGATGATGATCATCGTCTTCTCGTAGATGCCCCACGTCTTGAGCTGCTCGACGAGCTTGCCGAGCAGATCATCCTGGTAGCTGATGTTCGAGTCGTAGAGCGCGCGGACGTGGTTCTGCTCCTTCTCGGTGAGGCCCTTGCCCTTGCTGCCGCCCGGACCGTCGTCGCCGTACGACGTCTCGAACTTGCCCTTGTAGCCGGGGTCGTACTTCTCGATCCACGGCGACTTCGCACGCCATGTCACGTGCGTATCGATCATGCCCATGTAGAGGAACCACGGCTGGTCCTTCTTCGGCGTGATGAACGAGATGCCCTTCTCGTAGACGTCGATGCCCTTGAGGCCGAGGCTCTTCGTGATGTGGTTGACGAATTGATCCCACGACGGACCGAAGCCGCGCTCGGGACGGATGTAGCCGTTCGCCGAAACGCCGGCGACGTACTTGCCGGCCTTCTTCGCGACCTCGTCGATCGTCATGTACTTCGCGTCGAGCTTGTCCTTCATCGCCGACGCCTTGTGCTTCGCGAGATACGCCGATGCCCACATCGACGCGTGCGAGACCTGAGACTCGTTGCCCTGCACGTAGTGGGTCATGAACACCGACGATTTCTCGGCGAGCTTTTCCCAGTTCGGCACCTCGGCACGCGCCTTTGGATTGAACACGCGCACGCGATCGGCGCGCAGCGAGTCCATGATGATGAACACGACGTGCTTCGGCGGATCGGCGCGCTTGACCGTCGCAGCCGCGCCCGGCACCACCACCGACGCGTTCGCGAGCTGCGCAACCGGGCAGCCCGCGCTCTCGAGATCGATGCGCGCGGCCTTGCCGGCGAGCGGACCGAGATCGAACGCCGAGCCGATGCCAGTGAGCTTGCCTTCGAGCGTGGCGCCGTCCTCGGCGGTCGCGAGCACGTTGACCGTGCAGGAACCATCGGAGAGATCGCCGGTCAGCTTCGCCTGATCGGGAACGGCGATGAACCACGACATGCTGCCGTCCTTCGGCAGCAGGAGGCTCTTCGAGCCGGACTCGAAGAACGTCGCCGCGCCGTCGTCGCCAACCGCGCTCTTCGCGCCGACGTGAAGCCACGCGACCGCGGTCCCCGACGACTTCGTGAAGATCGCGATCGAGTTTTCGCCTTCCTTGAGTTGGCCCGCAGGTACGGCGAGCTCGACGGTCGACCAGCCCGTCACGAGCTGGCCATTGATGTCTTTGTTCTCGTTGACGCGCACGCTGATCGCGCCGTCACCGCTCGCGAACGCGCGAATGCGCAGCGTGTTGCGGCCGGCCTGCGCCGCGGTCAGCGGTACGAACACGGTGCCGCTCTTGCCGGTGATGCGCGCGACCTTGATGTCGCCCTCGGTCTGGCGCAGCTCCCACGTCTTCTTGCCGCCCTTCATCACGTTGCCAAACCGCACGTACTTCGCGAAGCCGGCCGAGCCCGCAGGGACGAGCAGGCCGCCGTTGCGCGTGAGGTGGCCCGACAGCCGACTGTCGACGAGCGAGTACACGGGATGCTCGGGACCGCGGGGCGCCGCCTTGACCGGCGGCTTTGCGGGTTTGTTCGCCGCGGCGGGTGCGCCGGGCACGGGCGCGGCCTCCGCGCTGGAGGAGGCGTCTTTATTGCTGCCGCAACCGGCGAGCGCGAACACAAGTGCGATCCAGGCGTGAGCGTTGCGGTGCTTCATCTCGATACCCCGATGCTCGTCGGTATTTCAGATCTGCCGCGAGGTCAAGAACACTGCCACTGCGTTGGGCAGATCACCCGGTCCAAAAGTCCCTTGCGATAGGGAGATCGCTGAGCTACCGCTACAAGTGCTCGACGCGCAGGTCGAGCAAGATCGGGTCCATCGCCTCCAGCACGCGGGCGGCGTGGTCCGCGATCGGGAGCTCGTGCTCGATGAACCAGCGTGCGGCGAGCAGCTTGCCCTCGTAGAACGCGCGGTTGTCGTCGCTCGTCCACGTGTCGAGCGCCCGGGCGGCGGCGACCGCCTGGTCGACCCACAGCCAGGCGACGACCAGGTGGCCAAACACAGTGATCGCGTGGTGCGCGTGCGCGACGGCGCGCTGCACCTCGCCGCGCGCCGCGGCCGCGCCGACCGTGGTGACGACGCGGCTTGCCTGCGCGTGCGAACGCGCGACGGCGGCGCCGAGCGGGCGCGTCGACGAGTGCGCCTCTGCCGCACCGATGCTCGCTTGGATCATCTGCGCGAGCTTGCCGAGCGCGCCACCGCCGCGCCCGAGCAGCTTGCGACCGAGCAAATCGATCGCTTGGATCCCGTTCGTGCCCTCGTGGATCGGGTTCAAGCGGTTGTCGCGCCAATACTGCTCGACCGGATATTCGCGCGTGTAGCCGTAGCCACCGAGCACCTGGATCGCGAGGTCGTTCGCTTTGACCATCCACTCCGCGGTCCACGCTTTGACGATCGGCGTCAGCAGATCGAGGAGCTCCTGCTCGCCGCGATCGACGAGCATGCCCGCGTACAGCACGAGCGCGAGGCCACCTTCGACCCAGGCCTTCTGCTGCACGAGCATGCGGCGCACATCTGCGTGGTCGATGATCGCGACCGGCGGCGAGCTCGGATCCTTTTGGCCGACGCGCCGGCCCTGCCGTCGCTCCTGCGCGTACGCGAGCGAGTGTTGATAGCCGGCGCTGCCGAGCATCACCGCACCAACGCCGACGCCGATGCGCGCGGCATTCATCATGTGAAACATGCATGCGAGCCCAGCGTGCGGCGGACCGACGAGCTCGCCGACGCACTCGTTCTGTTCGCCGAGCTTGAGGAACGTATTGACGATGCCGCGTTGCCCGAGCTTGTGATTGACGCCTGCGAGCACGACGTCGTTGCGCCGACCGCGCGAGCCATCCGCGTTGACGAGATAGCGCGGCACGATGAACAGGCTGATGCCTTTGACGCCAGGCGGTCCGCCCGGAATCTTCGCGAGCACCATGTGCACGATGTTCTCGGCGAGCTCGTGATCGCCGCCGGAGATCCACATCTTGGCGCCGCGCAGGCGATAGGTGCCGTCGCCGTGCGGCTCGGCGACCGTGGTGATGTCGGCGAGCGACGACCCCGCCTGCGGCTCCGACAAACACATCGTGCCGAAGTAACGACCCTCGAAGATCGGCCGCATGTAGCGCTGCTGCTGCTCGGCGCTGCCGTGCGCGTGAATCAGATCGGCGGCGCCGCGCGCGAGCAGCGCGTAGCCCGACGTCGAGATGTTCGCGGCCATGAACAAGCCGTCGCACGCGGTCGCGATCGTCATCGGTAGCTGCATGCCGCCGAGCGTTTCGTCCGCGATGGTCGCCATGAAGCCGGCCGCCGCGTACGCGTCGAGCGCTGCCTTGACCTCGGGGACGATCACGACACTGCCGTTCGCGGCCATGTGCGGCTCGCGCACGTCGGAGAGCCGGTTGTGCGGCAAAAAGTGCGTGATCGCGAGCTCGTGCGCGAGCTCGACCGCGGCGTCGAACGTCTCGCGCGTGTGGTTCGCGAAGCGCGGCAGGGCGAGCAGCGACTCGACGTGCAGTACCTCGTGCAAGAGGAACGACAGATTGCGGCGATCGGTCAGCGGGCTATGGCGCACGCGGGGATGCTAGCGCGCCCGGTCAGCGAATCCGCGGGCGTGACGATCGATGTTGCGCGCCGGTCAACGAATCCGCAGCCGTGACGATCGATGGTGCGCGCCGGTCAACGAATCCGCAGCCGTGACGATCGATGGTGCGCACCGGTCAACGAATCCGCCAGGCGTGGCTATAGATGTTGCAGCGCGCCCCGCGCACGAAGCCGGCGAGCGCGACGTTGAAGCGCTCGGCGAGCTCGATCGCGAGCGACGACGGCGCCGACACGCTCGCGACGATCGGCACGCCGAACATGATCGCCTTCTGCACCAGCTCGTAGCCGGCGCGTCCGCTGAGGAGTAGCACGTGCTGCGCTGGATCGATGCGCGGTGCGGAGGCGCCCGGCGCGACGCTCTCGGCATTCCGCGCGAGCGCCCAGCCGACGAGCTTGTCGACCGCGTTATGCCGCCCGACATCTTCGCGCGCCGCGACGAGCACGCCGCTCGTCGTGAACAGCCCGGCCGCATGCAGCCCACCGGTGTCGCCGAACACTTCTTGCGCCGCGCGCAGCGCATCGGGCAACGTCGCGAGCACGCCGCGATCGATCGCGGTATCGGCGGCGACTTCCTTCGCGCGCAGCTCGAGATCCGCGATCGCGACGCGGCCGCACACGCCACATGCCGCACTCGAGAGCAGGCCGCGCCCGGCGAACGCGCTGGCGTCGACGTCGACATCGACTGCGTCTTCGTCGACCTGCGCAAGCGTGCCGGCGCGCACCGACTCCGCGTGCAACAGGCCGCGCACGAGCTCGAGGTCGTGACCCGGCGTGCGCATCACCGTGGCGACCGGCGTGCCGCGCGCACGAATCTGCAGTGGCGCCTCGACGACGACCCGGTCGGTGTCCGGTATTCGGACAGCTCCGTCGACGCGCTCGACGGAGACCTCGCGGATTCGCGTCATAGTGACCTTGTAGCGTGTCGATTCGAACCCAGGAAGTCCCATGACGCGCATCAATGTCACCCCTCACCAGAAGATCGGTCGCTCGATCCACTTCGTCCGTGATCAACAGGTACTGCTCGACGAGGACCTCGCGGAGCTCTACGAGGTCCCGGTCAAAGCGCTGAACCAGGCAACCAGGCGAAACCCGGAACGGTTTCCCAGCGACTTCATGTTTCAGCTTACGAAACAGGAGTTTGCAAACTTGAAGTCACTGGTGGTGACCTCAAGATCGCACGGTGGGCGCCGTTATCTTCCGTTTGCATTCACAGAAGAAGGCATCGCGATGTTGTCGAGTGTGCTGCGGAGTCCACGTGCAGCGCGCGTCAACGTGGAGATCATGAGAGCGTTCGTCCGAATGCGTGTGCTGATCGCTTCTAACGATGAGCTTCGCCGCAAGCTCGACGAGCTCGAGAAGAAGTACGACAAGCATGACCAGCAATTCGCAGGTGTGTTCGCAGCCATTCGCGCGCTGATGAAGGCAGGCGATCACAAGCCCACACTTGGCTTCGCGCGCGACAAGGATGACGAGAAGGACAAGCGGGGCTAGGATGCCGCCGGTGAAAGACCGCGTGTTTCGCGACCCCGTGCACGGACTCATCGAGTTCAAAGGCGCGGATCGGCCGATCGCGGAAGTGCTCGACACGCTCGCGATGCAGCGGCTGCGCCGCATCAAACAAATGGGCTTTGCGTGGCTCGTCTATCCGGGTGCGGAGCACTCGCGATTCGGCCACGCGCTCGGCGCGTTTCACATCGCGCAGCGCGTGACGCGGCGGCTCGATCTCGATCCGCGGGTCGCGCTGCACGTGAAGGTCGCGGCGCTGCTGCACGATGTCGGGCACGGCCCGGTCTCGCACGCGTGGGAGCACGTGTTTGCCGGCCACGATCACGAGCGGTGGGGCGCGCGCATCGCCACCGAGCACGCGGAGCTGCGCGGCGTGCTCGAGCAGCTCGAGCCGGGGTTGCCCGAGACGCTGAAGAGCTTTTGGGGCAAGGGTTACAAGCCGCACTTCGCGCGCAAGCTGGTGTCGTCGCAGCTCGACGTCGATCGGCTCGACTATTTGCTGCGCGACGGTCATTACTCCGGCGCGGGTTACGCGACGTACGACCTCGACTGGATCATTCACGCGATTCAAGTGGCGCCGGTGCGCAGCGACGACGATCCGTCGGACCTCGTCGTCGATTATCGGCGCGGCATGTACGCGGTCGAGCAGTACCTGTTCGCGCGGTCTTATATGTACGCGCAGGTCTATCACCACAAGACGGTGCGCGCGGCGGAGTGGATGTTCATCAAGACGCTCGAGCGGTTCGCCGAGCTCGCGCGCGCCGATGCCGAGCCGCCTGCGCTCGCGATCGCTGGCGCGATGGCGCGTGGTGCCGCGGTCAGCGTCGACGAGTATCTGCGGCTGCACGACGTATCGCTCACCACCGCGATGGATCATTGGGCGGGCATCGACGGCAATCCACCCGCGGAGGATCCTGTGCTTCGCGATCTGGCCACGCGGCTCGTCACGCGGCGGCTGTTCAAGACGTTTGACCTCGGCGACGACCGCGCCGCCGCCGAGCGGCTGTGGCCGCAGGCGCTCGAAGTCACCGAGAAGCGGTTCGGCGCGTCGGCGCGATTCTACGTCCACCTCGATACCGCACGGCATGCGGCATACCTCGCCTCCGACGACGAAGAGCTGCACGTGATCGATCACCCGAAGTACGGAGCGGTCACGCTGTCGCGCTTGCTCGAGGACATGCCGCTCGGTCAGCCCACCGCGACGATCCGGCTGGTGTGTGCGCCCGAGCTCGTCGACGATCTGCGGCCGCTCGTCGATCACGCGCTCGGCCGGCACCGCGGCCGTCGCTGACGGCTCGTCGATCATGCGCTCGGCCGCCACCGCGGCCGTCGCGGACGGCTCGTCGATCACGCGCTCGGCCGCGCACCGCGGCCGCCGCTGACGGCTCGTCGATCACACTCGGCCGCCGCGGAGGTAACAAAAACGTAGGAATTCGGCGCCGGGGCCTTCGCCATAGTGCGCGCCGTGACCCGGGAGCTTTCGCTCGCAGCCGCTGCATGGCCGATCGCTTGTACGTCTGCGCTCGCATGCGCACTCGCGGCGTGTAGCCCGCCGAGCTCGGCGATCGAGCTCGACGCCGATACGACGACGCCGCCCGACGCTGCCCCCATCGTCGACGATTCTCCGCTCCACGTACGGTCGCTTGGCGTGCAGGGCTTCCTGCTCCAGCGCGGCGACGACGTCGTGATGACCGCGCCGCTGTTCACGCGGCAGTCGGTCATTCAGGTTTCGTTCGGCGTGCCGCTCGTCGCCGACACCGCCGCGATCGATGTCGGCCTCGCCGGCGATCCGCTCGGGCAACTGTCGGCGATCGTGTCGGGGCACGCGCACTACGATCACTTCATGGATGTGCCGTACATCCTCGCGCAGGCGCCGCACGCGCACGCGTACACGAACCTCACCGGCCGTCACATGCTCGCCGCGCTCGCGCCGGATCGGCCCGCGTGCGCGAACCCGACACCGGCGCAAACGCTGGCGCGCGATCGTGTGGTCGCTGTCGACGATCCACTCGCGAGCTACGTCGACTACACGAACTGTGCCGCGCAGAAGCCGCCGGGCGCCCCACTCGCGGGCAGCTGGCTGTACGTACCCAACAGCAACGTGCGGCTGATGGCGTTTTGCTCGGTGCATCCCGACCAGGTCGGACCGATTCATTTCGGCGAGGGCTCGATCGACGAAGACCAATGCGAGTTGCCGCGCGCGGCGTCGGGCTGGCTCGAAGGCCAGACGCTCGCGTTCGTGATCGACTTCCTCGACGAGTCACGCGAGCCAGCGTTCCGCGTGTTCTACCAGGATGCGCCGACCAACCCGCCGATCGGCAACGTGCCGAGCGCGGTGCTCGGTGACAAGCAGGTCGACCTCGCGTTGCTCTGCGTGGGCAGCGCCGATGCGGTCGACGATCATCCGACCACGATCCTGGCGAACCTACAGCCGCGCTACGCAGTCTCGGGCCACTGGGAAGATTTCTTTCAGCCCATCAATGCGACGCCCCAGCCGATTCCGCTGCTCGACCTCGATGGCTACATGCAGCGAGCGGAAGCCGCCCTACCCGGCAAACACACCCTGGCGCAGCCCGGAGCGCGTTTCGTGGTTCCGCTCG
The DNA here is from genome assembly GCA_036524455.1 of Kofleriaceae bacterium. Taxonomy (GTDB): domain Bacteria; phylum Myxococcota_A; class Polyangia; order Haliangiales; family Haliangiaceae; genus JABFXX01. The sequence goes on from DATDCH010000614.1 coordinate 8,150, forward strand.
AGCCGTAAGCGTAAGCTGGAGATGTGAACGGTAAGGACGACGACATGGCGACCCAGGTGTCGTCTTCGCGCCTCCCCGTCCATTCGATCGAGACTTCGATCACCCCGAACAGCCCGCGCAAGCGCGCGTCGACGCCATCGCTAGGCCCCAAGGGCAGCTCGCTCGGCGGCAGCGCGAACACGACCATCGGTTCGCCACTCGAAGCGCTCGAGCACGACGAGATCATGCGCACGCGCCTGTTCTGCGTGATCGGGTTTCTGATCGGTGTCGGCGGCGGCGGGGCGGCGCTGTTCCTGCCCGGCGACCCGACGATCACACTGCTGCTGCTCTGCTCGGTCGGCGTCGCCCAGGCCGCGGTGATCTTTCTGTGGCTACGCACGCGCGATCCAATCGCGTTTCGCAAGCCGTCGACCGCGCTCGGGTGGTTCGTGCCCGCGGCGTGTGTCACCACTGCGATTCCGTACTTCGGGGTGTTTTCGCCGGTCGCGGTCGTGCTCGTGCTCGGCGTCTACTTCACCGGCCTCGGCAAGAGCTGGCTGCTGTCGATGGCCGTTTACGCCGTGTGCGCCGGCATGCAAGCGCTCGTCGCGATCCTCGTGATCGCAGGCGCGCGCGATACCGGCATCGTGCAACCGACGTTCTTGTCGACAACCGACCAGATCATCATTCAATCGCTCGTCCAGATGGTGATGCTCGCGACGATCGTCACCGCCCGTCTCTCTCGCCGCACCGCGCTCGCCGCCGTCGGCGCGCTCGAACGCGCGGTCCGCGTCGCCGCCCATCGCGAAGCACTGCTGCTCGAAGCACGCGAAGAGCTCGAGCGCGCGCTGCGCAGCGGCCGCGGCCGGTTTAGCGATCAGACCATCGGCGGCTATCACCTCGGCGCGCTGATCGGACGCGGCGCGATGGGCGAGGTCTACGAAGCCCAAGGTCCCGCCGGCCAGGTCGCGATCAAGCTGCTCTCGCAGGCGTCGCTGTCGAATCCAAACCACGTGCTGCGCTTTTTGCGCGAGCTACGCACCGCCGCGAACGTGCGCTCGCCGAACATCGTCGAGGTGATCGACATCGGCGAGAACCCGGTGCCGTACCTCGTCATGGAACGCCTCGACGGCCAGACGCTCGCCGAGATGATGCGCGCGCGCAGCCGGCCGCTGTCCGCGCACGAGGTCGTCGATCTGGTCACGCAGATCGGCGCCGGCATCACCGCCGCCGCCGGCGCCGGCATCGTGCACCGCGATCTCAAGCCGCAGAACGTGTTCCTCGATCGCGGCACCTGGAAGATCCTCGATTTCGGCGTCGCGCGCGCGATGGATCAAGGCGACACGCTTACCGCGGGTCAGGTCGTCGGCACCCCGTCGTACATGGCGCCCGAGCAAGCAACCAGCGGCGCAGTCGATCACCGCACCGACCTCTACGCGCTCGCCGCGATCGCGTACCGCGCGATCACCGGTCATCCGCCGTTCGCGGCGGGCGAGATCGCCGAGACGCTCTACAAGGTCGTCCACACGAGGCCGCGCCGTCCCACCGAGCTCGCGGACCTGCCGCTCGAAGTCGATCTCGCGCTCGCG
>DATDCH010000615.1:0-7361 GCA_036524455.1 Kofleriaceae bacterium
GTCGCCTGCGCGTCGTACTCCGAGCCCTTCGGCACCGCGTTGAACATGCCGATCGCTTCGTCGTACCGGCCTTGCGCGAAGGCCCACTTGCCGCGGATGTACGGCACCGCCGCGGTCTGCGACGTCGAGCCGAGCTTGGTCAGCGAGTCCTCGGCGACCTGCACGTCGCCATCGACAATCGCGATCTCGACGAGGCGCATCAGCGCAGGCTGGTAGTACTTGCTGCCCGAGCTCTTCGTGACTTCCTGGAAGTACCCGCGCGCGGCGCCGCGATCGCCTTTGTGATAGAGCGACTCGGCGAGGTAGTACGTCGCGGTCTCTTTGTCGGGACCGGTCGTCTTGCCGACGAGATCGAACAGCACGAGCGACGCGGCATCGTAGTCACCAATCGTGAACGCGACCTGCGCGTCGACGAGCCGGCGTTGACCGGTCTGCGTGCTCATCTGGTTCGGCTGCGGAATGTTCGTGCCGAGCGTGCGTGCTTCGAGCTCGTACGACGACAACCGACTCTTGATATCGGGCGCAGCCGTGGCAACTCCGCTCGTGATGAGCAGAGCCAATGCGGTGGCGAGCTTGGGAAGCCTCATAATCACTTCCCCGGTTCGCCGGCGGCCGGCGGCGGCAGCGGCGTGGTCCCCGGGGTGGTGCTCGGCTTGGTCTCGGCAGGCTTGTCCGGCGCGACGTCGGAGACCTTGCACTCGATCGCGGGCCGCTTCTCCATCGGGGTGGCTGCGCCGCCCTTCTCGTAGCCTTTGCACTCGACCTTCGAGATCTTGCCTTCACCCGTGGTGAACGACGCGCTGCCACGCGCCGTGAACGTGAACTTCGTCAGGTACTCGAACACGCCGTAGCCGTGACCGCGATACGTCGCGACGACCTGCAGCGTGTGGTTACCGGGCGAGATCGGGCCCGCGAAGATGTCGAAGCTGCGCGTCTTGTACATCGCCTCGCCCGCTTCGTCGGAGCGCGCGAACACCTGCGCGCCGTCGAGCGAGTAGATCAGCTTCGTCAGCCGATACGACGCGCCCATCTGATCTTTGTGATCGATGCTCGCTTGCGCACCGACGCCGCCGCCGAGCGTTTGCTCTTTGAGCATCTGCACGCGCGCCTTGAGCTGCCACGCGCGTTCTTTGAGCGCTTGCGTCTTCTGCTCGAGCCGGCGCATGCGCACGGCGGTCGGCATGTCTTCCGGCTTCACCGCGGCGAGATCTGGTTGCGGTGCAGGCGCAGGCGCGCCGGCCGGCGCAGGTGCTGGCGCAGCAGCGGAACCGGCAGGCGCTGTCGCAGTGGTCCCACCCTTGGGCGTGGTGCCCGCGGCAGGAGTCTTCGGTTGCGCCGACACAGCCGCTGCGAACAGCAGCGAAGAGACGACTACTGCAGTCTGAAAAGCTCGCATGGCAGCCCTCACTCAATGCGCCGGCCCGTATCAATGGCCAGCGCAATTTCCTTTGGAATGAGGCGGTTGTAACACTGCGATCTAGTACGGACAAGGAAGGATCCCAGCGCTTTTCCGACCTGTGGTGCCGCTCACGAGCGGGCGACGAATGACCACAACTTCTCGAGCACGGCATCGAGGCCTTCACCTGTCGCAGCCGACATCGCAAGTAGCTCGATCCCCGCATCCTCGAACTCGCGGCGGTACTCCGCGACATCCTTGGGATCGATGGCGTCGATTTTGTTCAGGACAACAACTTGCGGGCGGTCCGCTAGCTCGGGAGCGTACTGCGCGAGCTCGCGGTTGATGACGTCGAAGTCCTCTTTAGGTGTGCGCTCGGGCCCGGTCGTGAACGTTGCCTCGACGATGTGAAGCAAGACACGACAGCGCTCGACATGCCTCAAAAATTGGTGGCCGAGTCCCGCGCCTTCGCTAGCGCCTTCGATCAAACCCGGAATGTCGGCGATCACGAACGTGCGCTCGTCGGTGAGCCGCACGACACCGAGGTTCGGCACCAGCGTCGTGAACGGATAGTCGGCGACCTTCGGCCGCGCCCGTGACACACGGCTGATGAACGTCGACTTGCCGACATTCGGATAACCGAGCAGGCCGACGTCGGCGAGCAGCTTGAGCTCGAGCCGCACCGTGCGCGCGTCGCCGGGCGTGCCGGGCTCCGCTTTGGTCGGCGCCTGATTCCACGGCGTCTTGAAGTGGATGTTGCCTTTGCCGCCGATGCCGCCTTGCGCGAGCACGAAGCTCGCACCGTCGCTGTCGAGATCGACGAGCGGCTCGTTGGTCTCGACGTCGTAGATCACGGTGCCGACCGGAACCTTGATCGTCAGATCGTCGCCGGCCGCGCCATACTGATCCTTGTTGCGGCCATCCTCGCCGCGCTCGGCCTTGTAGTGGCGCTTGTATTTGAAGTCGAGCAGCGACGCGAGGCGAAAGTCCGCGACGACGATTACGCTGCCGCCGTTGCCACCATCGCCGCCCGATGGCCCGCCGTGCGGCACACCATCTTCGCGCCGGAAGGCGGCGGAACCGTTGCCGCCGTCTCCGGCCTTCACTTCGATGACGGCCTCGTCGATGAACTGCATCGCGCACGGATACGTAGCAAATCGCAGGCTTGTCGAATAGCCCGCGATGGCGTGACGAATTCCCGCTGCACCGGCCAATAGCTTCGATATGGCGAAGCTCGTGCTGTTTGCGGTCCTGGTCGTCGCGCGCGTCGCGGCGGCCGAGGACGAGTGCCGCGTCGTCGATGTCGACTTCACGCCGGCGGAGAAGCTCCAGATCGTGGCGTGGATCGAGGACGCGGCCGGCAACTACGTCGACACCGCGTTCATCACGCAATCGACCGGTCTGCGTGGCATCGGCAATCGCACAGGCCCTATGGATCTAAAGAGCGGACCGCGCTGGCCCTATGGTGCGCGCGAGGACGTGCTGCCGATCTGGGCGCATCGTCATGGCCTGACGTTCCCGGCCGTCGTGTGGCAAGGCGCCGGCGACGTCAACTACGACTGCAACATGAGCCGGCCGTTCGCGGAGAGCTCGCAGGAGAGCTACTTCAACCGGCCGATCATGCCGACCGAGCCGCAATGGGACGCGGGATCCGTCGCATCGACGGTGTTCACCGACAAGGGCAAACTCTCCGACACGCTGACGTCGGTGTATCCGCCGCGCGGCGACGTCACGCGCACCGTCGGTGATTCCGCCGATCTCGATCAGTTCGCCGCGCTCAATCCGTTCGACACGATCTCCCAGGCGACGCCACCCGGCGACGCGCCCGCGCGCTTCACGTGGCAAGCGCCGCTGGACCTCGTCGCCGGCGCCTACGTGCTGCGCGTCGAGGTCTCGAAGGAGTTCGACTTCAACGCGACGTACGCCGAAGGGACGTATCCGACGACGCAATGCAGCTGGCTGGACTACGGCAAACCGTATCGGGGTCAACCGTCGGTGATCTACGACGTGCCGTTCACGCTGGGCGGTCCCGACTCGACCGCGAGCACTGACGGGTACGCCGGCTACAGCGATGTCGCGGGCGTCGTATATCCACCCGACGCGACGATCACGACCGACACCCCGGGCTCCGGCGCATCGCGGCTGCGGATCGCGATCGCGCCCGACTCGACGACGTATCGCGTGCGCGTGACGAGCCGCATCGAGCAAGACACGATCGCACCCGCTGCGATCGGCGAGATGACGATGACGAACGTCGAGCCGACCTCCGCACAGCTCACGTTCACCGCGCCGGGCGACGATGGCAACGTCGGCATGATCGCGAGCTACGAAATCCGCTATCGCATCGGCGAGACCCTCGACGAAGCATCGTTTGCGGCCGCGACACCACTCGATGCGATCACTCCGTTGCCGCCAGGCCAGCATCAAGTGCTCGCCCTCGACGATCTTCGCCCGTACACGCACTACGTCGTCGGCATCCGCGCCATCGACAATTGCGGCCACGCCGGGCCGCTCGTCGTCGCGAGCTTCGAGACGCCCACCGTCGAGGTCGGCTGCGGGTGCTCGGGTGTCGGCAACGCATCGGGCCTGGCGATCTGCGTGATCGTGCTGCTCCTCGCGTGGTGGCCCACCCGTCGACGCCGGCGCTGATCGGCGTTTGCCAGGTCGAGATCACGCGCAGCTCACGCGCGCCGCCTAGTCGTCTCACGCGCCGACCGAGCACGCTGAGGTCATGAGGCCGCTCGTCACCACGCTATCGATCGCACTGACAGGGTGCGCGCAAGCACCCGTGTTGATCGATGCCAAGCTCGCGCATGTCGCCGCCGGCGGCCTGCTCGTGCTGTACGCGCTGATGATCGCGCGGCCGCGGAGGTCGCTATGAATCGAGTCGTTCCCCTCGTGCTCGCGCTCGGCCTCACCGGCTGCGCGCACAAACCGATGACGAACGCGCAGCTCGCGCGCAGTGCCGCGACAGTCGGCGCCGCGGTCGTGCTCACCAGTGCATTGGTCTACGCCGAGTACCGCGACTCGGGCCCAACCGAGGCGTCCGCGCGAACCACAGCGGCACTGCCACCCAAGTGAGGTCTGCCATGAAGCGATTCATCACGTTCGTCTCGCTCAGCACCGCACTCGCGATCGGCGCGACGAGCTGCGCCCATCACAAGCTCACGAAGCGCAATGTCGCTGAGGGCGCGGCAACGGCCGCCGTGATCGCGGGCCTCGTACTGCTCGCGGCGAACAGCAACTGCGGCAACTGCAGCGTCGACGTCGGCGAGCCAAGCGCCGCCGCGCTGCCGCCGCGTTAACGGGACGGGAAGTAGTGAAGTAGTAGAGTTGTGACTGACCCTAGAGTCAGCCGCGTTAACGGGACGGGAAGTAGTGAAGTAGTAGAGTTGTGACTGACCTTAGAGTCAGTTCGGCGCGAGCTCGAGGTAGATCGGCTCGACCCAGATCGACTGCTCGAAGTCTTCGCCGCCCTCGACGTGGCCGACGTGGAGCTCGACCATCGGATGCGGGAGCCCTTCGATCGTGTCGATCGCCTTGACCACGAACGTGCGGCCGAGGCACTTCTCGAACAGCGTCTTCGTCTTCAGATCTTCGTCGTCGCGAAGACCCGGCGGTACGCCGATCAGTTTGACGCTGTCGCCGACCTGCACTCGATCAGGCGGCAGCGGCGGCGGCGGCCTGCGTCGCCGGATACACCGCGACGCGCATCTTCGACTTGCCGTGGCGCTCGAACTTCACGAGGCCGTCGATCTTCGCAAACAGCGTCCAGTCGCGACCGATGCCGACGTTCTCACCGGCGTGGAACTTCGTGCCCTTCTGGCGAACCAGAATGCTGCCGGCCTTGACCTCTTGGCCCGCGAAGCGCTTCACACCGCGCATCTTCGGGTTGGAGTCGCGACCGTTACGAGTCGAGCCTTGTCCTTTTTTGTGTGCCATGACGCGTGACCTCTACTTCTACGCTTGGATCTCGGCGACCTTCACGACGGTCACGTCTTGACGATGACCGTTGCGGCGCACGTAGTTCTTGCGGCGGCGGAACTTGAACACGACGAGCTTGTCGCCGCGCGTTTGCTCGACGATCGAGCCGGTGACTTTGGCGCCCGCGACGAGCGGCTTGCCGACCGTCACGTTGCCGCCGTCACCAGACGACACGAGGAGAACTTGATCGAACACGACCTGGGCGCCAGCCTCGCCGGCGAGCTTCTCGACCACGACGGTCTTGCCCGGCTCGACTCGGTACTGCTTGCCACCCGTTTGGATCACGGCGTACATGACTTGCTCCGCGGAAAATGCTTTCGGAATCGCGGACTTTACTGATCGCGCGGCCGCCGTCAAGCCCGCTCGTGAAGCAGCCTGCGATCACACGTCAGATCAAGGGGTTGACTGCATACGACAAAGGCCTACCCCTGGGGCTGTGGGTGCACTATGACTGGCGGGATGGCCGATCGGCGCCTGCCACGTGGAACCGACAACTCGGGATTGCGCCTCGGCGATCTCGCGCCCGGTACGCGGCTCGGCGAGTTCGTGATCGAAGACAGCCTCGGTGCGCGAGGCAGCGGCCAGCTGTATCGCGCGACGCATCTCGTGTTGCCGCGACGCGCGACGATCAAAGTGTTGCCGGCTCCCGAAGGCGCGGTGCGCAACGTCGCGATCGATCTATTCCGCGAGGCGTGCATCGTCGACGCGGTCGATCACCCGGGCATGCCACGCGTGTTCGAGTGCGGAATGCTCGCCGATCGCCGGCCATGGATCGCGACGGAGTTGATCGAGGGCGTGACCGTCGAGCATTTGCTCGAGACGGGTCGCGTATCGATCACCGAAGTGATCGCGATCGTGCGTGACGTCGCCGATATTCTCGCCGAGTCGCATCGCCGCGGTCTCGTGCATGGCAGCGTCGCGCCGTCGTCGATCGTGATTCCCACACAGCCGCGTCGGTTCCCGCTGTGCCTCGTCGATTGGGTCGCAGCGCGCGCTCACGATTCGACCGCGCCGTTGCCACTCGTCGTCGGCGGACGCTACGTGTCGCCCGAGCAAGCGAACGCGATCGCGGTCACCGATCGCAGCGACGTCTACTCGCTCGGCCGCGTCGCGCGCGACCTGCTCGACTGCGTCGGCGGCGACGACGTGTCACCGATGTTCGCCGCGCTCCTGCACTCGATGCTCGCCGACGCTCGCAGCCAGCGACCGACGAGCGCCGACGTACGAAATACAGCGGCGTGGCTGGCGGAGGAGCTCGGTCCTGCTGCGAGCGCTGGTCCGGACACCGACGAGGTCGCTGTGCCGAGCGCGCCGATCACGTCGGAGATCGCGCCGACCGTCGCCGGCGAGATCGTCAATCGCTCGATCGAGCCCAACCGCGAATCGTAGCCGCGCGCGCGATCGCTAGCGGCCGAGCCGCTTGCGCAACAGCTCCGACGTCATCACCGGGTTTGCGCGCCCCTGCGTCTGCTTCATGACTTGGCCGACGAAGAAGCCGAACAACCCGTCCTTGCCGCCGGCGTATTCGGTCGCTTGCTTGGGATTCGCGATGACCACCCGATCGACGATCTCCCACAGCGCGGCCTCGTCGGAGATTTGCTGCACGCCGCGCCGCTCGACGATCCGCCCCGGCGCCTCACCGGTCTTGTAGCTCTCCTCGAAAATTTCTTTACCGATCTTGCCGCTGATCGTGCCGTCTTCGACGAGGCGGATCAGCTCCGACAGCGTCGCCGGCGCCATCGGTGATTGCGCGATGTCCTTGCCGTCCGCGTTGAGCGCGCCGAGCAGCTCGTGGAGCATCCAGTTCGCGATCATGCGGCCAGAGCGCTCGCCGGGGTGCACCTTGCACACGAGATCGAAGTACTCCGCGAGCGCGCGATCGCCGATCAACGTACGCGCATCGTCGGGCGAGAGGCCGAGCTGCTCGACGTAGCGCTTGAATCGCGCGGCCGGCAGCTCGGGCAACGAGCGCAGGATGTTC
>DATDCH010000616.1:0-18587 GCA_036524455.1 Kofleriaceae bacterium
AGTTGTCGGCACCGATCGCGAGCACCACACGGCCAGTGCGCGGATCCTTGTCGAGGTCGAGGGCGACCGGTCGTACGCCTGGCGTGATCACCGCGCCGTTGCATTCCGAGGGGCACGATACGTTGCCGCTAACTACCATCGGCACGCCGGTAACAGCGTCGAACTGGATACCGCTCACGATCGTGCCGGTCGAGACGTCAACGGCGGCGACGAGATGGCAGCTTGGATACGCGATGTACGCGATGCCGGTTGGCTGCGCGGGACACGCAACGCCGATCGTGCCACCCGGTGGCTCGAACACCATCGCGGCGGGGCGCGCGCGGATCACTTCGCCGGCCGCGTTCTTGACGTCCATGCGGTTGACGATCGGCTCGACGTCCTGACCGAGCGCCGCGGCGACCGCACTGTTGACCTCGAGCGCCGACAGATCGCAGGTGCCGGCGTTCGCGATGACTTCGTAGCAACCGACCTTGTCGGTGGCGATCGCGACCGGATCCTCACCGACCGTAATGCCGTTCTTGCCCGGCGTCAGCGGATCGGCGTCGAGCACGCGAACCTCGTCGCCGGAGAACGACGTGGCCGGCAGCGTCTCGAACGTCGCGACGGCGACCGTACCCGGTGCCGACTGCAGGATGAACGCGTACCACGCCGAGCTACCCGGCTTGGAGTTGCCGATGTCTTCCTGGCCGGGCGGTTTCGGCGCCGCGCCACCGTTCGGTGGGCGCCGGCCCGAGCGGAACGTGCACGACTCGAGCGGCTGTGCCATCGCATCGATGGGATCCTGTTCGGTCGGCGGATTGCCATTGGTGATGCGGAGTCCGCCGTAGCAGGCGAACGCGACGTCGACGGGACGATCGAGGTTGAGCTGGTTGACCGGATTCGTCGTCGTGTCACTGCACGCGGCGAGCCCGACGAACGCAAATAGCGCGAGGCGGGTCGGCTTCATAGCGGCCTCACATCGCCGATGCGCAGCACGACGCGGTTGTAGAACATCGATGTCGGATTGACGTCGATCACGACGACAGTGTCCTCGAGGAAGTTGGTGACATAGATCTTCTTGCGGCTCGGTGCGGCGACCACGGAGTACGGACCGCGACCGACGGTGACAATGTTCTCGACGGTCGACAGCCCGCGCGGATCGACGACGTACAGCTGGCCGTCCTGGAAACAGCTCACGTACGCGCGGTCACCGTCGCCGGTGTCCATGACGGTCAGCGTCGACGCCTGGCGGCAGATGTCGGTGGCCGCGATGCCTTGGTTCTTCGGGAACCCGCTCGGGCCCATGGACGTGTCGTAGATCTGCAAGCTCGGCGGGCGACGGTTGATCAGGTACATGCGATCGCCCGTCGACGAGAACGTGATGCCACGGGTATCGCTCGAATCGCCCGCGGGCGTACCGACGAGATCGAGGAAGAAGTAGTTGCCGGCGAGGAGGTACGGTGGCGCGACATTGCTATTCACGGGTCGTCCAACCGTCATCGTCTGGATGCGGTCTTCGCTCCGGCTCGCGACATAGATGATACCGCCGGTGTCCATGTTGCTCGGTCGCGCCGCGATGCCGGTCGCGCCGCGCAACCCGGTTACCGGATCGGCTGCGAACAAGCCGGTCATCACGTCGGCGACTTGCGCATCACGGCCGGGCTCCGAGTCGATCAAAGTCACGGCGCCGGTGGCGAGGTGTGTGACCACGGCGAACCGACCATTCGAATCGGCGAACGCGTCGAACGGCTCGTCGGGAACGAGTGGCAGATCCGGATCGTTGTGGATGTACGACAACCGATGGTCCTCGTCGCACAGCGCGAAGCCCTGCTGCGCTTCATCGTTGCAGCTCAGGCGCGAGCCGTCGAAGTCGAGCCAGGCGATCGAAGGGTCACCGCGCGTCGGCACGAACAAGCGCAGCGTGCCGTCGCCGGTGTCTTGCACCGAGACGTCGGTCGCGAAGTTGCCAATGCGCGCGCTCGCATCGGCGATGATGAAGTCCCCCTCGTTCTCGCACGCGAGTGTCTCGCGGCGATCGGGGTCCTGTGCGCAGGCCTCGACGACAATGGTGCCGCCCGCCATCCACTCCGCGGCCACGCGATCGACCTCGTCGAGATCGATCACCGAGACCGTGCCCGAGTCGAAGCGCAGCTCCGAGTTCGCGTTCGCGACGAACAGGAACCGGTCGTCGGGCGATACCGCCGCGCCGGTGGGGAAGAACAGCTCGTTCGCCTTGGGTCGCACCTCTTCGGAAGACGCCGTGCATCCGGCGAGGACGACGGCCAAAAAGACGCTCCGCATGGGTACGGGCTTCGACCGCCAGCTACCCGGAACCGTTGCCTGGATGACGTCGATCACTTCTCACCTGCCAAGGCTGCACGGGCGGCGGCAACTCGCGCGATCGGCACCCGGAATGGTGAGCACGATACGTAGTCGAACCCCGCGCGATGACAAAACTCTACCGAGCTCGGCTCCCCGCCGTGCTCGCCACAAATGCCGACCTTGAGGGTCGGTTTGGTCCCCCGGCCGCCGCGCACCCCGAGCTCGATCAGGGCGCCGACCCCCTCGGGATCGAGCACGGCAAAGGGGTCATTCGGGAGCACGCCACTATCGACATACGCCGGCAAGAACCGGCCGGCATCATCCCGAGACAGCCCAAATGTCGTCTGTGTGAGATCGTTGGTACCAAACGAGAAAAAGTCGGCGTGCTCGGCGATCCGATCCGCCACCACGCACGCGCGCGGCAGCTCGATCATCGTGCCGATCGTGTACGGAATCTTCGCGGTGCCGAGCGCCTTGTCCATCGCGTTCGCAACCAGGATGCGCAGCCGGCGCAGCTCCTCGGGCACCATCACGAGCGGGATCATGATCTCCGGCTGCACGACGACGCCCTCACCGGCGACCTGCGCGGCGGCCTCGCCAATCGCCTGCACTTGGATCTCGTAGATCTCGGGATACGTGATCGCGAGCCGGCAGCCGCGATGACCGAGCATCGGGTTCGCCTCGGTCAGCTCGGCGACCTTCGCCGCGATCGCGGCCGGCGTCTTGCCCATCTCCTTCGCGACCTCTTCGATATCGGCCTGCGTGTGCGGCAAGAACTCGTGCAGCGGCGGATCGAGCAACCGGATCGTGACCGGCAAGCCATCCATCACGCGGAACAGCTCGGCGAAATCGCCGCGCTGCATCGGCAGGATCTTCGCGAGCGCTGCGCGCCGCCCCTTCTCATCCGCCGCGACGATCATCTCGCGCACCGCCAAGATGCGCTCGGGCTGAAAGAACATGTGCTCGGTGCGGCACAGTCCGATGCCTTCAGCACCGAACGCACGCGCGGTCTTCGCATCGATCGGCGTGTCCGCGTTCGTGCGGACCTTGAGCTTGCGATGCTGATCGACCCACTCCATCAGCTTCGTCAGCTCACCGCCGAGCTGCGCCGGCACGAGCGGCGCTTTGCCGAGGAACACTTCGCCGGTCGAGCCGTCGAGCGTGAGCACGTCGCCCTCTTTGAGCTTGTGCTCTTTGCCGCCGCCGAGGAACGAAGCCTGCTTCTTCGGTGCATCGACGCGCAGCGAGCCACACGCCGTGATGCAGCACTTGCCCATGCCGCGCGCAACAACAGCCGAATGCGATGTCATGCCCCCTCGCGCGGTGAGAATGCCAACCGCGGCCTTCATGCCGTGAATGTCTTCGGGCGACGTATCGGTCCTCACGAGGATCACTTCCTCGCCACGCTTCTGCCACTCGTCGGCGGCATTCGCGGTGAACACGACGCGACCGATCGCGGCGCCCGGCGACGCGGGCAGGCCCTTCGCGATAGGTGTCGGCCGCGCCTTCGGATCGATCGTCGGGTGCAGCACCTCGTCGAGCTTTTGCGGATCGATGCGCAGCACCGCTTCCTTCGGCGACAGCTTGCCCTCGGAGACGAGGTCGACGGCGACCTTGACCATCGCCTTGCCGGTGCGCTTGCCGGTGCGCGTCTGCAGCATGAACAGCTGACCGCGCTGGATCGTGAACTCGAGGTCCTGCATGTCGCGGAAGTGATCCTCGAGCAGCTTCGCGACGCGCACGAGCTCGGCGTACGCCGCAGGCAGCTTCTTGCCGAGCTCGTTGATCGGCTCGGGCGTGCGAATACCGGCGACGACGTCTTCGCCTTGCGCGTTCGTGAGGAACTCGCCGTAGAGCTCGGCGGCGCCGGTCGCCGGATTGCGCGTGAACGCGACGCCGGTCGCGCAGTCATCGCCGAGGTTGCCGAACACCATCGCCTGCACGTTGACGGCGGTACCCATCGACGCCGGGATGTTGTGCATCTTGCGATAGACATCGGCGCGCGGGTTGTTCCACGACTGGAACACGGCGCCGATCGCGCCCCACAGCTGCTTGCGCACGTCGTCGGGGAACGGCGTGCCGGTGAGCTCTTGCACCTTCGCCTTGAACGCGGCGACGGTCTCGCGCAGCGCAGCTTCACTGAGATCCTGATCGCGCGACGCGCGGTGCTTGGACTTGATCGCGTCGAGGATCTTGTCGAACGGCGGCTCGTCGGCTTCGGTCGCAGGCGCGATGCCCATCACGACCTCGCCGTACATCGCGACGAACCGGCGATAGCAGTCCCACGCAAACCGCGAGTTGCCGGACTGCGTGGCGAGCGCTTGCACCGTCGCGTCGTTGAGTCCGAGGTTGAGGATCGTGTCCATCATGCCGGGCATCGACGCCGGCGCGCCCGAGCGCACCGACACGAGCAGCGGCGTCTTGTCGTCGCCGAACTTCGTCTGTGTCAGCTCTTCGATCTTCGCGAGCGCCTCGCTGACTTCACCGTCGAGCTCCTGCGGGTACGCGCCGTCACCGTGCTCCATCACGTGTCGACAGACTTCGGTCGTGATCGTGAAGCCGGGTGGCACCGGCAGACCGAGCGACGCCATCTCGGCGAGGTTCGCGCCCTTGCCGCCGAGCAGTGGTTTGTCTTTCGATCGGCCCTCGGCCGAGCCGCCGCCGAATTGACGTATCCATCTCATGCGGCAGCTCCTGCGAGGAGGCGGAAGTCAGCAATCGTGATGTACGGCGTGATGAACCAGTGGAGGAGCGCGAGCCGGTTGTCACGCAGCTTCGGATCGGGATCCATCACCATGACGCCGCCCTTGTCGAAGAATGCGGCGACGGTCGGGCGCAGCTTCTCGAGCGACTCGAACACGGCCGCGTAATCGCGCTTGTCACGCGCGCTGCGCTCCGCGTCTTGCGCAGTTTTGATCGCGGCGTAGAGCTTGTGCTCGACGTTGTCGGGCGCGGCGAACAGTGCAGGATCGGGATTGCCGCCGATCACGATCTTCTTGCCGCGTGCATCGTCGAGGATGTTCGCGACGCGCTTGAACACCTCGCGCGCTTCCTTGCTGATCTTCGCGCAGGCGAGTGCGCGGGCGCGGGCGTCGACCGGATCGCGGAAGTCCTGCGCGAGCGCAGCGTCGGCGTCCTGCGCAGGAATGCCCTGATCGATGAAGATTCCACGCAGGCGCGCGCGGAAGAACTCGTCGAGCGGCTTGCTATCTGTGAGCGCGACGCCTTGCGCGACCAGCTGGGTCTCGGCGGCCTGGCGCAGCCGCGCGTAGTGCTGCGTCCAGCCGCGGTCGAGCAGGATCTGCCAGATGCCGATCGCGGCGCGGCGCAACCCGAACGGATCGGCTGAGCCACTCGGCTCGAGCCCGACTGCAAAGCAACCGACGATCGTGTCCATGCGGTCGGCGAGCGCGACGAGCGCGGCCTCGTCGGTGGTCGGCAGCGCAGCACCTTGGCCCTTCGGCCACCAGTGCTGATCGATCACGGTGGCGACCTCATCGCCGAGGCCGGCGAGCTTCGCGTAGTGGCGGCCCATGATGCCCTGCACCTCGGGGAACTCGCCAACGGCGTGCGACGCGAGGTCGCTCTTCGCGTAACGCGCGGCTTGCTTGGCGACCGGCGAGCCGCCGAGCGCCTCGACGATGCCGACCAGGCGCTGGACCTTGTGACCGATCGTCTTCGCCGCATCGCCGAGCTTGGCCTGGAACACGACGCCTTCGAGCTTCGCGTTCCAATCGTCGAACGACTTCTTGCGATCCTCGGTGAAAAAGAACTTCGCGTCGGCCAGGCGCGCCGCGAGCACGGTCTCGTTGCCGCGCGCGACGACGGCCGGATCCTTGACGATCGTCGCCATCATCGTGGCGAACCGCGGCGCGAGCTTGCCCTGCGCGTCTTCCATCGCGAAGTAGCGCTGGTGCGTGCGCATCGCGGTGACGATGATCTCCGCCGGCACTTCGAGATACGCCGGATCGAAGCCGCCGCTGATCCCGACCGGATACTCGCCGAGGTGAATCACCTCGGCCAGCAACGCCTCGTCGGGACGCACGCGGAATCCCGTCTCGGTCTCGAGCCTCGCCAACTCGGCGCGCACCAGATCGCGACGCGCGTCGGGATCGACCACGACGTGCGCATCGCGCAGCGCATCGACGTACTTGTCCGCGCTCGCAATCTCGATCCAGTTTGGCGACAGGAAGCGATGGCCGCGGCTCTTGCGGCCTGCAGTCAGGCCCGCCCACGCCAGCGGCACGACCTCGCCGCCGAACAGCGCGACGAGCCACTGCACCGGGCGCACGAACGTGGTCTCGCTCCAGCCCCAGCGCATCGACTTCGGCCACGGGATACCGGCCGCGACATCGCGCAGCAGATCAGGCAGCAGCGCGCGCGTCTCGTTGCCGGTGACGTGACGCTTGGCGACGACGTAGACGCCCTTCTTGCCGGCGACTTCTTTCTTCACCAGTGCATCGGGCGCGACGCCGTTCTTCGCCGCGAACCCCTGCCCTGCCTTCGTGATCGAGCCGTCGGCCGCGAATGCAGCCGACACCGGTGGGCCAACGACCTCTTCGTCGAGATCCGGCTGCCGATCGGCGAGGCCCTTCACGATCACCGCGAGCCGTCGCGGCGTACCGAGCGCGCGCACGCTCGACCAGGTCAGCCGCGCAGCGCCGAGCTTCTGCTCGATCGCGGCCGGCAGATCGGCGAGCGCCTTCGCGAGCATCTTCGCGGGCACCTCTTCGCAACCGATCTCGAACAGCAGGTCAGCCGGCATGAGGCAGCTCCTCCGCATGCGACGCGACCGCACGCGCCGCCGCGAGCGCACCCGCGTTGACGCCACCCGAATCAGACGACCCCACCCCGTCGAACGCTTCCTTCGCCTTTGCACCGATCGCCTTCGGCAACAGCGGGAAGCCAAGCCGCGCGCGGCTCTTCACGTACTCGTGCGCGCACGCGCGTGCCATGCCGCGCACGCGGCCGATGAAGCGCTGGCGCTCGGTCACGCTGATCGCGCCGCGCGCGTCGAGCGAGTTGAACGCGTGGCTGCTCTTCATGCAGAACTCGTAGGCGGGCAACACGAGGCCGCGCTCGAGCAGCCGCTGGCACTCGCCCTCGTAGCTGTCGAAGTTGCGAAATGCGATTTCGGGCTTGAGCTCTTCGAAGTGGTACTTCGAGAACTCGACCTCCCACGGATGGCGCAGCTGGCCGTAGGTGACGTGCTTGTCCCATTTGACGTCGAACATGTTGTCGACGCCCTGCAGGTACATGCACAGCCGCTCGATGCCGTACGTGAGCTCCGCCGTCGCGGGCATCAGGTCGATGCCGCCGGCTTGTTGGAAGTACGTGTACTGCGTGACCTCCATGCCGTCGCACCAGACTTCCCAACCGAGACCCCACGCGCCGAGCGTCGGCGATTCCCAATCGTCCTCGACGAAGCGAATGTCGTGCGTCGCCGGATCGAGACCGACCGCGCGCAGCGAGTCGAGATAGAGGTCCTGCACGTGGAGCGGCGACGGCTTGAGCCCGACCTGAAACTGGTAGTAGCCACCGACGCGGTTTGGATTCTCGCCGTAGCGACCATCCGCGGGGCGCCGGCAGAACTGCACGAACGCCGCGTTCCACGGCTCCGGACCGAGCACGCGCAAGAACGTCGCGGGGTGAAACGTGCCGGCGCCGACCTCGACATCGACCGGTTGTTCGACGACACAACCGCGCTCCGCCCAGAACTTGCTGAGCGTGAAGATGAAGTCTTGCAGGTACATGCGCCGCCGGGACCCTAGCGTTGCTACTGCCGCGGGTCAAGCGACGGGCAGGAGCTAAGTCCCCCAGAATACTTGACGTTCTGGGGCTCGAACCTTTAGGTTCCCCGCATGGTGCGGGAGTGCGTAGCTCTAGCAATCGTGGCGCTTTCGCCCGGCTGCTCGCTCATTCTCGATTTCAGCGAGTCAGCGCCGGTCGATGCATCGTTCGATGCGCCGTACACGCAAGCCGAGTGCGACTACATGGAGCCGAATGATTCGCCGATGTCGCCGATGACGATCACGGCGACGGATATGGGTCCGGCTGCGATCTGCGCGCCGAGCAGCAGCGGCGGCGCCGAAGACATCGACAACTACAAGTTCACTGCAGCGAGCGCGACGGTGATTGTCGCGATCCAGTTCACGAACCGGCCCGGCGGCGATCTCGATATGAAGCTGCTCGATGGGAGCGGCTCGACGACGTTGTCGCAGTCGCGCGGCTTCGGCGACGGCGAGATGCTCACGTGCCCGGGTAATTCCCCGGCGTGCCCGGCGCTCACCGCCGGAAGCGACTACGTGTTGCAGGTGTTCCCGGCTGTCCCCGGCTCGGTGAACGCGTACACGTTCACGCTGATGCCGTGACGCGCGGCTAGTTCGGGTTCGCGCCGATTCGCGTGTCGTATGCGCGCACGCCCTCGACGATCAGCTGAAACCAGCGCCCGATCTCGTCGTGCGTGGCATCGGGAACGCGCGCGTAGACCGGAGGGTTTGCGCCGTCGCCTTCCCAGAAGAACTCGGGACAGTGCGCGGTGTACGCGGACGCATCGGGCGCGAGACCATTCGCGATCGCGAGGCGCATGAACGATTCGATCGCGGTGGCGATCGCATCGCGCTCCTGTTGCAAGTCGCCACGCGTCGCCGTCAGCTTGGCACCAAGCTCGACGTGAATCGCATCGCGTCCGCCAACTACTTGCTGCATCGGCTCGGGCGCAAACGTATCACCGCTATCGTCGAGGATGTCCCCGAGTGCGTTGCGGATGCTGTCGAGCGCGTCCATTGCTTGCTCGGGAGCGGCGGGAGGAGGAGGAGGTTTGCGCTTTTGCGTCGCCTTCGACGGCGTCGGCTTCGCAGGCGTCGTCTTGCGCTGCTGCTTCGCCGGCTTCTTCTTCTTGCTTCCGACCTTCTTGTGCTTCGGCGACTTCTTCGCTTTGGGCTTCGCCTTCGCCATGGCTAGAAATCGTACGTCATCGTGTAGCCCGTGCGCTCCATCCGACCGGGTTTCAAGTCGAGCTTCGTGCGCAGCACGTTGTGCTCCACTGTCGGTTTCGTGGGCCATGAGCGATCGAGCTTGCGCCGCGACGCACTGCGCATCGGTTCCTCGACGAGCACGCTGCGCGCATCCTCGCCGAGATTTGCGACCGCGAATACGTAACGCTCGGTGACCGACGCGCCGTCGTTGTACTCGACGAGCCGAAGCCGGGAGCCGCGCAGCGACTCGTCGATCCACAGTGGAAGTCGCAGCGGCGCACCGGGAGTGTCGTCGTCGTGTTGGCGCGCAACCTGCGGAACGTCGAGATCGCGCACGCCTTCGCCGGCGAGATCGATGTGCACGCGCACAGGTCCGGGAGCGAGCCGTAGCTTGTCGAGCTCGAGCCACACCCGGATTTCTTGCGACGAGTCGTGGCCCCACATGATGTCGGTGCTGTCGGCGCTCGTGACCACCGCGCCCGCGTAGATGCGCAGGATGCGGCTCGCCGTGTCGCGCGTCGGTGTTGCGAGCACCGCGGTCGAACCGTCGAGTGTGGCCGGGCCGCGCGCGACCTCGACCGGCGAGCGGTCGCCGCCCGGCACGCCGTCGTAGAGCACGAGCTCGGCGCGCGTCTGCCACACCGGCGTCGTGATCGCGAACCGCGACGTCACCGCGCCGTGCTGCGCATCGCGCACGTCGATGTCGTGCTGCGCGCGAAACCCGAGCGCCTTCGTGACGTAGAGAATGCGCACGAGGTAGCGGCCCGGTTTTGCGGTGACGTCGCACTTCACGACCGGCACGAACCGATCGGACGGTGCGGGAG
The DNA here is from genome assembly GCA_036524455.1 of Kofleriaceae bacterium. Classification (GTDB taxonomy): domain Bacteria; phylum Myxococcota_A; class Polyangia; order Haliangiales; family Haliangiaceae; genus JABFXX01. The sequence goes on from DATDCH010000616.1 coordinate 10,103, forward strand.
GCAGGTCTACGACCTCTGGTGCGGAAGAAGAGCGCGGCGGTAGCGCAACCTCGATGCGACGGCGCAGCTGTTCGGCGCGGCGGTTGCGTTGCTGCTCTGCGTACTCCTCGAGCGGATCCTTCTTGGGCAGATCGGGCATGCGCTCGCGCATGCACTGGCCGATGCGCAGCGTCGTATCGGCCGGCTCGATCATCAGCGATTCGAGCTCGGCGCCCGGATCCACGTTCGCGAGCAAGATCGACTTGCCCGTGATCTCGACCCATCGCCGATCGTCGACGACACCGTAGCCGGCGCCCGGTTCGGCGCTATACAGCGCAATGGTGACGCCCGCGTCGGGCGGCTTCGTGTTGAACGGTGTCGTGTGCGATCGGCACGCGGCGAGCCCGACGATGACGACGCCGCCGACGACGACCGTGACGGCGGCGCGGCTCCGCACTATTCCTCGATGGCGACCGTGTCGCCGATCAGTTTCGCGGTGTCGCGTGGTTCGGCGCGGCCGGCGAGCACGGCGGCAACCCCGGAGAGCACCGGCATGCGCACGCGCAACCGATCGGCGAGGATCACGCCCGCGAGCGCAGCGCGCGCGCCCTCGGTGCGTTCGCTGTCGGCGGTGATCACACCTTCGGCGAGCCGGCGGCCGAGCTGATAGTCCTCCGAGCCGATCCGTTTGCCGCCGCGCACGAGCATGTTGCCGAGGCCGGCGAGGCCCGCGAACGTCTTGGCCTCGGCCCCCGCGGCAGCGATCAGGCGACCTGCTTCAGCGACGACGCGCGTGATCAACACGGCGCGCGGTCCCGCACCCATGTCGAGCCCGTCGCAGAGCCCGAGCGCGACCGTGTAAGCGCCAGAGAGCGCCGACGCGAGCTCGACGCCGGCAAGATCCTTCGAGCTGTACACGCGCAGGATCGGCGGCGCGTTGAGCAAGCGGCGCGCTTCGCTGACCACCTCGTCGAACCGCGACGCGACCACCACCGACGAGAATTCGCCTGCCGCGAGATCGGCGGGCAGCGCGGGTCCGGCGATCGCGCCGATCTTCAGCGTCGGTAGGCCCTGCTCTAGCACCTCGGAGACTCGCTCGTTCGTCTTGGCCCCCGTGTCACGATCTGTCGCAGCCCGCGACTTGTCGCGGGCTGTGACAAACGCACCGATCGCGTGCACGACGATGTGGCTGCCGTCGAGAAACCCGCCGAGCTCCTTCGCGCGCTCGACGACATCGCGCGACGACACCGCCATAACGAGGAAGCGCGCCTCGCTCGCGACCCGGCGCGGGTCGGCGGTCGCTTCGAGCGGCGCGGGCAGCGGCGCATTCGGTAGCCGAGGACACGTGCGCGTCTTGTTGATTGCATCGGACACCGCTGGGTCGCGCGACCACAGGATGACGCGGCGACCCGCGCGTGCGAGCACCGAGCCGAGTGCCGTGCCGAACGAGCCCGCACCGATGATGCCGACGGTATCGGCGCGCTTCGTCACGACGCGCCCTCGACGGGAATATGCGCGGTGCGGTTCTGATAGTAGTAGACGAGCTTGATGTCTTTGACGTGCAGCGTGTCGCCGCCGCGCTCGACGATCGGCCGCGTGTGATACGTCGACAGACCCTTCACCGCATCCTCGAGCTTGTCGCCCGATGATTGCTCGGTGAAGTGCGGATGCTCGCTGCCCCACTCGGGACGCTCGACGAGCCGTTTGCGCAGCCGATCGACGCCGGCGATCGCGCCCGGGATATCGACGGCGAGCTGCTGCGGCGTCGCGCGGAGCAGGCGATAGATGTCGCGCGTGCCGGTCTGCCGCGCCACCGCGTCGTAGAGCACGCGCGCGAGCAGATTCGTCGAGTGGAACACCGTGAGCTTCGGATAGACCTGCGAGAGCCGGCGACCGAGAGCGCGCGTGTACTCGGCGTCGCGCTGATCGTCGTCGGACACCTCGCCTTCGGCGCCGCGCACGAAGCTCGCAGGATCGACGATGCGGCCCGCGCGATCGATCGACTCCCCTTCGTCGGTGACATCGTTGCCGAACGGATCGAACGGCCGGCCGAACCGCACGATCACGCTGCCTTCGTGCGCGACGATCTTGCGGAGGAACTCGAACATGCGGCCGACCCGCGAGAATTCGTCGTCCGTGATGATGTAGCGGTTCTTGCCGGTCTCGGCGAGGTAATCGTCGATCAGCGTCTCGGCTTCGAGTACGAGCCGGTAGTTGATCGTCGCCGGAACGATGTAGAGCCGTTTGTTCGCGCGGCCCTCGCGCACGAGGTTCTTGTACGCGGTCACCGTGGTGCCGAGCAGGCCGAGCTTGAGGTGCTTCTCGACGAGGTTCGACCGGCAACGGGTGCCGCCCGGGAAGAACAGCGAGTGGTAGCCGTGCTCGAGCAGCACGGTCGAGTACTCCTTGAGCACGTCCTTGTAGAGCTCGAAGCGAAGCCGGCGATCGACGCGATACGCGCCGAGGTTGCGCATGAAGAACGAGATGAACGGGTTCGAAAACAGGTTCTTCCCGGCGCCGTAGGTCGCGGGTGGCAGGCCCGCCTGCATCAGGCCAAAGCCGATCGCGGGCGAGTCCATGTTCGACGAGTGCGTCGGCGTGACGACGATCGTGCCGCGCTCCGCGCACGCGTGCGCGATGTCGATCTCGCCGTCGGCATGGATGCGGTTGTCGAGGTTGCGCAGCGCGGCCATACCTTCTTTGAGGCTGCCGAGCGGGTTGAACAGCACGCCGAGCAGCGACGGCCCGATACCGGTGGCGAACTTGTAGACGCGCGGATCGAAGTTGCCTACGACGTCGCCGCCGTAGTAGCGGACCAAGCTGCGCAGCTCGCCCTGCTTCTCTTCTTCGCTCATCGTCAACAGCCGCCGCGATAGATCGCGCCATCGATCGGCTGCACCGTTCTTGCTCTTCTCGAGTCGTTTGATTTCTGAGTACGCTACGTCGTTGAGGACGTACTCGAGTGAGGCATCACCGCCCGTCTTGGCTTCTGTGATCCTGCGCGCGACGACCCTGCGTTCCACCTCCGACAGCAATTTCTCGCGGTCGGAGTTGAACCGTTCAAGGCGATTTTCGGCTTCCCGGACCGGCCGATCGCTGGCCATGAGGATCCTGTAACACAACGCGAAATCCCGAAGATCGACGCAAGACCCTTGCAGGCGTCCTCATGGTATGTTCTTCATTAAGTAACGCGGCGGGCTCTCTCGAGAGGCTGCTGCGGCGCCAGTACCGGTGCGCTGCCGGATAGGAGTCGTGGTCCTTGACCAAGCGGTCGGCTACACGAAGTAGCCCGAAAAAGAAATCAGCAGAGCCTGCGCCCAAGGCATCGTCGAAGGCGAAGGGGAGCCGTCGTGCGTCGGCGAAAGATGTCGAACCGGCCGACGAGGTCGACGAGCCTGCGCCGAAACCGGCGAAGGCGGCCAAGGCGAGCAAGGAGCCAGCGGCGCGGGCGGAGGCCAAGGAGCCGAAACCCAAGCCCTCGCGGGCCAAGAAGGTTGCTGAGGCACCACCGCAGCCACCTCGGCCGGTCTACGACCTCAACGGACCCATACCGTCCGAGGGCGAAGGCTTACCGCCGAAGGTCGGCGCCCTGCTCGGCGTGGGCCAGCAAACGCTCGGCATCAAGAGCTTCCGTCCCGGCCAGGCCGAGGCGTTCGATCACCTACTCGGCGGTGAAGATCTGCTCGCCGTCATGCCCACGGGTAGCGGCAAATCGCTGCTCTATCAGTTGACCTCGATGGTCGTGCCCGGCGTCACGGTCGTCGTCAGCCCGCTGATCGCGCTGATCAAAGACCAGCTCGACAAGATGACCGCCAAGGGCGTGGTCGCGGCGAAGATCGATTCGACGCTGACCGTCAAGCAGCGCCGCGAAGTCGATGCACTCGTGCGCTCGCCGGGCGGCAAGCTATTGCTCACGACGCCCGAGCGCATGGCCGACCCCGAGTTCCGCGTGTTCTTGCGCGAAGCGTCGAGCGGCATCGGCGTGTCGAGGTTCGTCGTCGATGAAGCGCACTGCGTGTCGCAGTGGGGTCACGATTTCAGGCCGGCGTATCTGTCGCTGCGCAAGGCGCTCGAAGATGTCGGTCGCCCGCCCGTACTCGCGACCACGGCCACGGCGCCGCCGCACGTGCGCGAGGACATCCTGTTCCAGCTCGGCATGGAGAAGGCGACGATCGTCACGACGACGTTCGATCGTCCGAACCTCCACTACGAAGTCATCATCTTCCACGACGAAGACGAGAAGATGAAGACGCTGGTCACGCTGCTCAAGAAGCTGCCGCGACCGGGCATCGTGTACTGCGCGACGGTCAAGAAGGTCGAAGAGCTCTACGAAGCGCTGACGCGCTGGGGCGTGCCGACCGGCAAGTATCACGGCCGCATGAACAAGGGCGAGCGTGACGCCTCGCAGGTCAAGTTCATGGAGTCGAGCGACCTGATCATGGTCGCGACCAACGCGTTCGGTCTCGGTGTCGATAAGGCGAACGTCCGCAACGTGCTGCACTACCACGTGCCCGGATCGCTCGAAGCGTACGCGCAGGAAGCAGGACGCGGCGGTCGCGACGGCAAGCCGAGTCGCTGCGTGCTGCTGTTCTCGCCCGACGACGTCGCGATTCAAGAATACTTCTTGTCGGGCACGTATCCGACGAAGCGCCAGGTCCGTCAGGTCTACGAGACGATCGAGCACTTCGCGAATGCTGAGGGCAAGCTCGCCGAGGATTCGCCGCCGAACGTCACGAACATCGCGCTCGGCTCGAGCGTCGGCCAGCAGCGCACACGCACCGTGCTATCGCTGCTCAAAGACGAAGGCTTCATCACCGAGAAGGACGGCGGCACCTACCATCTCGTCGTTCCACCGCGCGACAAGGACGAGCTATGGGAGCGCGCAAAGCAGTACGAAGCGCGTCGCATCGCCGACCGTCAACGCCTCGACGCGCTGCTCACGTACGTGAAGGCGCCGGGCTGTCGCAATCAAGTCATCCTCGAGTACCTCGGCGAGCCGCAGCCGCCGAAGTGCGGGCGCTGCGACAACTGTCTGCGCTCGCGCGAAGCTGCCCTCGCGGCATCGACCGAAGCGACGCGATTCGGAGCGTCGATCACGCGACAGCTCGACGACGAAGGTGTCGAGCTTCCGAAGCCGCGCCGCGAGATCCGGGCGCGCATCGTGCGTATCGATCAGCCGCAGCCCGTCGTCGCCGCGGCAAACGGCGATGCGTCGCCGGTGGCCGTGCCCACCGAGCCTCTGGGCAAAGCGCCACCGAGCACGGTGCTCCGGCGCAGCTCGAAAACGAGCACACCCCCGAGTAACGGACATCCGCCCTCCACCTCGCCATCGGCCGGGAAGCAGGCGCCCGCCGCGCCCGCCCCCGTCGTGGCCGCTGGTTCGGCTCCAGTCGCAGCAGCAGCGGTGGTGCGCAAGAAGCCGGCGCCGGGCCCCGAAGAGATCGAAGACGACGAGGACGACGACGAGGACGACGACGAGGAGGAGTTGGACGAGAACGGCCAGCCGATCGTCGATGATGACGATGAGGATTTCGACGACGAGGACGACGACGACCTCGACGACGACGAGGATGACGACGACGAGGATGACGACGACGAGGACGACGACGACTACGAGGTGATCGACAAGACCGCAGCCGAGCTTGCCGAAGAAGGCATCGAAGGCTCCGGCGAGGTCACGGTGCTCGCGCGCAAGCGTGTGCCCAAGCAGCCGAAGCAGCGGCCACAGCGAGCCGTCGACACCTCGCCGTCGGCGAGTGCGGCCGAAGCCAGGCGCAGACGCAGACGACGCAGGCGCAAGCGGCGCGCGATGCTGCCGCCGAAGAGCGCGTTCGTTTCGCCGGTGCTGTCGACGGCCGCGCCGATTTCCGAGGCACAGCCTCGCAGGCCGGGCGGCGGTGGTGGCAGTGGTCCCGTGATCGAGTACGTGCGCGGGCCGATGCGGATCGCGGCAGCGCCGGTCGCTTCGGCAAATCCCAACGACGCAGGTGTCGCGCGTCGCCGCGGCAAGAAGCGGCGCTGGGAGCGGTCGTCGGGTCCCGGCGGTGGCGGTGGTTTCAGAGGCGAAGGCCGTCGTTTCGATCAGCGGTCGCCGGATCCGAATCGCCCGAGTGGTCCGCCGGCGGGCGGCCAGCCGTTTCAGGCAGACGCGCAAAACGGCGGAGCCGCAGGTCCCGCGGGCGAGCGCCGGCGTCGCCGGCGTCGCCGGCGTCGTCGTGGCAACGGAGCGCCGATGCAGAACGGCCAGCTGCAGGCAGGAGCGCCGCCGGATCAAGCGGGCGCCGACAATGGCGAGCCCGTGAGCTTCTTCCAGCCGTCGGGCCCGCAGCAGGGTCCGCAGCTCGGTCCCGATGGTCAGCCGATCCGCAAGCGGCGGCGCCGCCGGCGGCGCGGGCGCGGTGGACGCAATCGCGAGTGGCGCGCGCAGGGTGGGGGCGAAGGTGGCGGAGGCGGTACGCCGCCGAGCGAAGATGGCGGTGGTGAAAGCGGCGGCGGCGGCGGCGGCGGTGGCGCGATCACCGACGGCGGAGCCTCGTAGAGCTGGGCTAGCCGATCTAGCGCGAACACCGTACGCTTAGTGTGCAGTGCTCGATTGGCTCGGCTCGGTTCAGATCCGTAAGCGATCACAAAGTCGCGTCGAGCTCGATCTGACGCGCGCGACCGCGTGGACCGGCTGGGGCTTGTCTGCAGGCGGTGTGTGGCTCGTGACGTTTGGTGCGGTGCCGGCCGTGCTCGGCGGTCTGCTCGTCATTGCGATCGGTGGATTGCTCGGTACGCTGAAGCGCACACTGATCTTCGATCGCGAAGACGGCCTGCTACGCATCGAACAGCGCATCCTCGGCATCCGAAGGCGGGCTGCAATACCGTTGTTTCACCTCCGCGCTGTCGTTGTCGCGGCGCGGCGCCGAGGCATGTACGTCGCTTACGTCGAGCGTCGCATTGGTGGAACGATTCATCTCGACGAAGCGCGTCGTCCCGGCCCCCTGCTCGCGCTTGCCGAGGCCATCGCGGATGTCGCTGAGTTGCGCCTTGTCTACGACGCGACGACGCGCGTGGCTGCGTCCGACTGATCGCCCGCCGACTGGCGCGAGCCCGCACGTTCGCGTTACCGTCATGTCGTGCACCGCCGCCACCTGCTGGCCCTGTTGAGCCTCGTCGCTGCTTGTGACAGCGGCGCGGCGTCGTCCAAGCAGACGGACAAGACCACCGAGCCCGAGCGCAAGCTGGCCGGTGTGTTCCCGGATCGCTTCCAGTGCGACACCATCACGAAGCCCGCCGAGATCGCGCAGATCGTCGGCGGCACGAAAGCGAACAAGCTCGAGAGCGCACTGTCCCCGCCGAAGGGACTGCCGCAGCCGTGCAACTACGAAGTCGTGATGACGAACACGCTCGAGTACTGGACGTACGACATCGATTGCCGCGAGGGCATGAAGCAGCGCTCCGACGCGCTGTTCGCGCAATACAAGCGGACGAGCGGCGAGCTGGTCGCGCAGTACGATCACATGAGCGACGCGGGCCTCGTGAAGCCGACCGATGCCGGCATCGTGATCAAGCGGCCCGATGATGCGGTCGAGGTCCAGGTCGGCGCCAAAGCGCTCGACCACCACGGCCAAGGCCTGCTGTTCGTCGATGACGACGCGCCCTGCTACGTGCGCGTGATCGGTCCCGATGCCGCGCGCCGGCTCGCGCTGGCCACGGCGGTCGCGAAGAATCTGACGTTTGTGAACGCGCCGATGGATCCACGGCCGATGCCGTGACGTGATGTGATGCCGCTGGCGCGAGCGATCGCTACGCTGGTCGTGATCGCGAGCGTCGCGCGTGCCCGCCCGGTTGTCGTGATCGACCGGTTGCCCGTGGAGCACGTGGACATGCGCAACGGGCTCCACGTGATCCTCGCTCCCGATGACGCCGCGAGCTCGGTCGTGGTCCACGTGCGTTACAAGTCCGGTGCGGCGCTCGAGCGCACGATCGAAGCCGGTTACACGAACCTGCTCGCAAAGCTGATGAGCGCGGGCTCGGTGCACGTCAAAGACTTTGACGCGCGTATCGAAGCCGCCGGTGGCTGGGCGAACGCGCAAGCCACGCACGATTACTTCGCGGTCACCGACTCCGTGCCCGCGCATGCGCTCGACCTCGTGCTGTGGCTCGAAGCCGAACGCATGGCCGGGCTCGCCGACGGGATGACCGAGGCAGCTGTCGCCGCGGCGCGTGACGCCACCGTTGCCGAGTGGCGCTCGGCGTACGTCGACGAACCGTACGCGCTCGTCACGCGCGAGCTGCAGCGCGCGCTGTGGGTCGGCGAATTCGCGCGCTACGGCAACCCTGTGCTCGGCGACGGCTATCACGCGCACGTCGCTAGCGTGGAAAGCGTGCGACGGTTCGCGCGCGAACGCTTGGCGCCAAACCACGCGATCCTCGTCGTCGCGGGACGGTTCGACCGCGCAGCGGCGAAGCGGCTCGTCGAGCGTTACTTCAACTGGATCCCGATGCGCGAAACCGTGACCGG
>DATDCH010000617.1:0-14773 GCA_036524455.1 Kofleriaceae bacterium
GATCTGCGCGGACAGGATCGGCGCCTTCGACAGGATCGCGATGCCCATGTCCTTGTCGCCTTCTATGTGACCGGGCGCGTAGAGCGCGTGCATGCCGAGCCGCTTGCCGAGATCGCACGCGGCGCTGCAGGTGTCACCCCACCGCGGCACTTCCTGCATCACGAACAAGTCGACTTCGCGCAGCTCGCGATCGGCGAGGATCGCTTTCGCGACCTTGTCGCCGGGCTCCTTGTGGATGTTGAACGTGGCGAACTTGAACTGTCCCGGCAGCTCCGTCACCGTGGCCTGCTTCAAGAACGTCGATTCGATCGACAGATCCTTCGGGTTTTTCTGAAGATTGAACGAGCAGGCGGCGAGCGCGACGGCGAGGACGGCGACGGTGCGGCGCATAAGACGATGAGGCGTAGCAGACCTCATCTGCGTTGGCTGTGTCGAAAGCACGTCCGAACTTTGCCGGACTCGCCGCGTCACGGGAGATCTAGGATCGCCGCTGCGCCCGCGCTTCGCGAGTCGCGCGCGCCTTCGACATTGCCCAGCTGCAGATCGGGCAGTGCGCCGGCACGTGCCCGCGCGCGGGGCAGTACTTGCGACCGAAGTAGATGATCTGCAGGTGGAGCACATTCCAGCGCTCGCGCGGGAACACCGCCTTGAGATCGCGCTCGGTCTCCTCGACGTTGCGTGCCCGCGAGAGCTGCCAGCGGCCTGCGAGCCGGTGGATGTGCGTGTCGACCGGAAACGCCGGCACGCCAAACGCCTGCGCCATCACCACGCTCGCGGTCTTGTGCCCGACACCGGCGAGCGCTTCGAGCGCGTCGAAGTCACCTGGCACGTTGCCGCCGTGCTCGGCGACGAGCGCGCGCGACATCGCAGCGAGGCTCTTCGCCTTGCCGGGCGCGAGCCCGCACGTGCGGATGAATTTCATGATCTGGGGCGGCGACAGCTTCGCCATCGCGGGCGCGTCGGGTGCGCGCGCGAACAGCGCGGGTGTCACCATGTTGACGCGTGCATCGGTGCATTGCGCCGACAGGATCGTCGCGACGAGCAGCTGGAACGGATCGCCATGATCGAGCGGGATCGCCGGCGCCGGGAACAGCTCGTCGAGCGTCTCCACGATCATCTCCGCGCGGGCGCGGCGATCGCGCGGCACGATCGACAGGGCGAGTCGAGGAGAACCCATCGCGTTCATTTCGGCAGCAGACTGTTTAGCAGAGCGCTCGCTTCCTGGTCGTTCGGCTCGACGATCGTCGCTTCACGCGCCTTCGCGATCGCTTCCTCGGTGCGGCCCTTCGTCGCGAGCCAGCGCGCCTCGGCGAGATACGCCCGCGCCTTGAGCGGCCCGACGTCCTGCGCCTTGTGGAGCTCCGCGATGCCTTCGTCGTCGGCGCCGCGCTCGAGCAGCAGCTTACCGAGCTGGTAGTGACCACCTTCTTCGTCGGGCGCGATCTCGGTCATCCGGCGATACGCCGCCTCTGACGTCTTCGGATCGCCGAGCCGCTTCGCGCTGCCGCCCCATAGCCGGTAGTAGTCCGAGGCGGTCTTCGTCGTCCGATCGACCGCGGTCCATACGCCGAATGCGAGCACGTGCGCGATAGCGAGGCGCGCGACCGACACGCGTCGCCGCAGCAGCGCCGTCGCGACGACGACCGCGGCAAACGCGACGAGACCGACTGCGAATCCGTGATCGAAGCGGCTGATCGCCGCGAGCAAGATGCCTACTGCGCCGGCCATGATCAGTGCGATCCACAGCAACACGCCGTCGTGCGTGCGGTCCTCGCGCGGCGTCGCGCGTGCGAAGCGCTCGAACACACGATCCGGAAGCACGAGCAAATAGAGGCCGAGCATCAGCCATGCGAACAGACCGATGTCGAGCGACGTGGCGAGGATGCCCGCGTGCAGCGCAACGCCGAGCGGTGCCGCGATCACCCACGTCCGTTTGTTCCATACGGTCGCTGCGAGCACGAGCTCGCTGATCAGCACGAGCCATGCCGCGCCTTTGATGCCGATTGTCGCGTCGATCATCGAGCGCACCGTGCCGGTCATCTGCATCGACAGCGCTTTGCCATCGAGCCACGCCGCGTTCATCTTCGACACCGCCGCCCACAAGTAGAGCAGCGCGAGCTGGATGTAGAGCAGGCGCAGCGCCCACGACCGCACCGGTGTCGACGCGGTCGCGCCGGCCGGCCGTTCCCACGGCACGAAACACGCGATCACGAGGATCAGGAATACGAGGTAATGGTGCTGATACGAGTCGAGGTGGCTCGCGAAGTAGAGCCAGCCGTAGATCGCAGTCGCGATCGGCAGCGCGTAGCGGGTGAGTGCGCCGCACGCGACGAGGACGAACAAGTACGCGAGCACGAGCTGGCCCGCGCTGTAGAGGATGCGACCGGGCGCGAGCGCATCGAGCAGCGGCAGCTGCGCGACGTTGAAACCACCGGCGCCGTAGCGCGGCGCATGCTCGATCTGCATCAGCGCGTCGATCGCGAGCAGCGCGAACACGACGACGCGCGCGACAAGCAGCTTCGCCCACGGCACCTCGAACCCAAACCAGAATATCGGATCAGGGGCCGGGCCACGCGGCGACACCGGGCGGGCGGCGCGATCGGATCGTGCGGCTTGCCGGCGCAGGGCACCGCGCGACTGCGGCTTGTCGTCGGGTGGCTCGACAGCTTTCGCCGGCTGCGACTTCGGCTTGTCGTCTGATCCGAGTTTCGCGTCGTCGTCGGTGCGGGCTGGCTTCGGGCTTGCCGATGCCTGGGCTGGTTTCCCGCCCTGCTTGCGGGGACCACCACCTCGCTTGCGCTTCTTCGCCATATGCGGCTCAGAGCTCCGGCTCTTTGCACATGTCGGCGTGACCGAAGTGCGCGTCGGGGCGATCGAGGTACGTGCAATCGACCGACAGCTCCACCGGCTTGCCCGGGTTGTCGGTGCACAGCTTCTCCGCCATGCCTTCGAGCACGACGTAGCGGCCGCGGTTCGCGACCTCGATCCAGGCTTCGTGAAACTGCGTGCCGAGCTGCACCGGTTGCTTGTCGACGGAGAATCGCGCCGAGCAACGACTCATGCGCATCGGCGAGAACATCCGCCATGCGAACCGCTCGTCATGCGGATCGTGACGCAGCAGGTAGTAGTGCAGCGGCAGCACCAGTTGCACCGCGAGGAACGCGAGGATGAACCGGCCGCGCCACGTCGACCACAAGGCCTTGAGGTGAGCGACGGGATTCACGCGTCTCGAGATTACAGCGGAAGTGCCGCTTGTGACGCGGCGGCGGCGGGGCGCGGTGGCGGGTGATATGTCAGATCGTCGTCGATGCGTGCGCCCTGCGGGATCGGCGCGCGCCTCACGACCTCGCCGCCTTCGAGCGACGCGACCGCTTGGCCGTCGATGTAGAGCACCGCGTTGCCGACGATCGCCGGCACGCGCGGCCCGGGCGACAGCACGCCGACCAGGTTCAGGGGATCGGTCGCCGCGACGCGGCTGACCTCGTGGACCGGGCCGGGGTTGCGCACGCCGCGCAATTCGTCGAGCGCCTCGGGCAGCGCGAACTGCTCGCCGACGAAGCCGGTGACGAAGCGGCCACCGCGGATCTCACCGCGCGCTTCGAGCCGGCGCAACGCGACGAGCAAGTCACGCCACGGCGGCAAGCTCGACTCGCGCGCGAGCAGGTCGCGGAACACGACGCCGTAGCGGAGTAGCAGCTGGCGGGCCGAAGCTTCGGCGTCCATGACCTCGGGCTTTGGCGGGGTGAGCAGCGACCACCGACCGGCCGCCGTCGGCAGCGAGCGCAGCGCGTGACTCGGTCGCTCGCGATCGCGCGTGCGTGCTTTACGGATCGCGTCTTGCCACTTGCGTACCGGCGCAGCCGGCATGGGCGTGGCACCGGGTGCGAGTGCGTTCGAGTATGGCGTGACGTGGCGGTCGAAGTGGCTCTTCACTTCGCCGCGCCGGCGATCGACGAGCACGCGCAGGCTCGCGAAGCCATCGGCCGTGGCGACGCCGGCACCGACGAGCTCCCACAGCGCGTCCTCGACGGCATCGGGTGACGTGTCCATCGCGCTCACGAGATCGCCGAGGAACGACGCGCCGTACGTCTGTAGATGATCGCGCACGCGCGTCGCGAGCGGGCTCAGCGCGGCGGGCTCGCCGGTCGTGATCGCGGCAGCGGCGCGCAGCCAGCTCGCATCGCGACGCAGCAGCAGCGCGAGCGGTGCCGAGCGCGACGGCGCGTTGCGGCGCTGAGGCGTCTGCGGGAACACGGTCTCGAGCGCGAGCATCGCGACGTTGAGCTCGGGGAGGGCAGGGAACGCGCGGCACACCACGCCGGCGATCGCGGCAGCCGTCTGATTGCGGCTGGCGCCGGCGTCCTGTGCCGCGGACAGCGTCGCGTCGATCACGACGGCGATGGCAGGATTGCGGAGCATCGGCTCGTCGGGCGCCACCGGCGCGATCCACGACTCGTCGTTTGCGGCTTCGACCGTATCGTGGACGGCGGGCTCGCTGGTGCGACCGGCGATGTCGAAGTCGTCGCCGGCTGACCGTCGAGCGGCCATCGGCAACAGCCACGAAGCGACCTGCTTGCGCGCGGCTGCCGACTTGTCGTGGCTGGTCGCGGACGCAAACGATTTCTTTTTCGCCACCGCGCGCGTGGCTGCGCGTTCGCCGGCCTTGATCGCGGGATGCAGGATCGGCGGGAACGCTTCGATGCCCGCGCGTGACGATGCGACCTGGGTCAATGCAGCGAGCAGCTTCGTCGCTTCCGCCGGATCGAGCGGCTCGTGCTCGACCGCTTCGATTTTTCGTGGCGACAGCCGGCACCACACGACGGCGCCGGCGAGACACATCTGATCGAGCCAGCTCTGCTCGTAACCGTAGAGCCGCGACGGCAGGATCTCGCGCTCCCACGCGCCGGCCGCGGTCTCGAATCCCTGCAGCTGCTCGACGACGCGCGCGAGCCCGTCGGCACCGATCAGGTGCGTGTTACGCGCGACGCGCTGCCAGCGCAGCATGAACCGCATCAGTGCTGCCGCGCTGACCGGCTCGATCTCGCGACGCAGCCTCGCGAGCGTGAGGCGATGGATGCGCGCGAGCACGCGCCGGTTGCACCATTCTATGTCGGCGAGCGCGTCGGTGTCGTCGGCGGCGCTGAGCGCTTGCTTGACGGTCTTGGTCGCGAGCGGCGCGCCGGTCGAGAACGAGCCGCGCAGGATCGCACCGTCGGCTTCGAGCGCGAGCAGTGCGACGAGCACGTCGGTGTAGGGCAGGCCGAGCTCGGCGGCGAGCGCACGCGTGGTGACCGGGCCGCGATGATCGAGGTGCGCGCCGACGATCTTGCCGATCGCAATTTCGCGCTCGGGCTTCGCGGCCCACGTTGGCGTCGCGATCATCGGCACCGCCTCGACGGTCTCGCCGAGCACGGCGCGCGCGGCGCCGAGCCGCTCGGTGGCGACCCACGCTGCGTGCACGATCGTCTCGCGCTCGGAAGGCGAACCGCAAGAATCGGTGCCACGCGGATACTCCCAACGCAGCCGGCACGCGCGCCCGGTCGCGGTCAGCGCGTCGAACCAGTCACGTGCACCAGGCGCGAACGATTCGCCCATCCGTTCGGGCACGAGCCACAGCGCGAGCAGCGCGTCGTGCAGCTCGTCGGTATCGCGCACCGTCGGCGCGACCTCTTCGGAGGCGAGCTTGATCGCCGCTTCGTCGAGTGCCCCCACCGACTCGTCGCCCGCTTGCGTGATCGAGGCCGGCAAGCCGCGGCGCAGCTGCACCGCACGCGTGCGGCGCTCTTCGAGTGGCGCGTCGTCGAGGAATGCGTACGGATTCGCGTTGAGCAGCTCGTGCGACAGCGGGCTCGGCTCGACGGTGTCGCGCGCGAGCACCTGGATCTCGCCGCTCTCGAGCTGTTCGAGGAAGCCGCGGAAGCCCTCGAGGTCCATCGCCTCGACGAGGCAATCGCGGATGGTCTCGAACACGAGCGGGTGATCCGGAATCTCGCGCGGGCCGGCGATGTTTTCGCCACACGCAACCGCTTGCGGGAACACGACCGATAGCGTGTCGGCGGCGCGCATCTTGATCAGGTGCGGCGGAACTTTCTTGCCGGCGCGCCGGCGCAGCACGGTCAGCGAGCGCGTCACGTTCCAGCGCCAGCGAATTTCGAACATCGGCCGATCGAGCAGCGCTTGCACGAGCGTGTCCTCGGCCTGGTGCGACGGCACGTAGCCGAACACGGTGTCGAGTGGAAAGCTGTGGGGCTGGCCGAGCGAGATCACGATGCCGTCGTCGGTCGCGATCGCCTGCAGCTCGAAGTCGAACGTGACGCAGAACTTCTTGCGCAGCGCGAGACCCCACGCGCGATTGATGCGGCCACCGAGCGGCGCGTGCAGCACGAGCTGCATACCGCCGCCTTCGTCGAAGAACCGCTCCGCGACGATCAGATCCTTGCGCGGCAACGCACCGAGCGCGGCGCGCGACGCCGCCAGGTACGCGACCGCTTGCTGCGCCGCACGCAGTGGCATCGCGGTTGCGTGTGCGAGCCACACTGCGAGGTCGTCGGCGTTGTCGCCCGCGCCGAGCCGCTCGCACAGCTCGCCGCGCAGCGCGCTGACTTCGTCGGATAGCTCGCGCGTGCGGGCCGGTGCTTCGCCGAACCAGAATGGAATCGTCGGCGGTTGGCCGCGCGCATCCTCGACGAGCACGCGCCCCGCTTCGATCCGGCGAATCCGCCACGACGTGTTGCCGAGCTGGAAGATGTCGCCGGCCGAGCTGTCGATCGCGAAGTCTTCGTCGACCGTGCCGACCTGGGTCTCCTCGGGCCACTGCACGACCGTGTAGTTGTTGTTGTCGGGAATCGCGCCGCCCGATGTGATCGCCGCGAGCCGTGCGCTGCGCCGAGCGCGCACCATGCCGCCGACCCGATCGCGATGCACGTACGCGCCCGCACGGCCGCGTCGATCCGACACCCCTTCGCTCAGCATCACCATCAGCTGCTCGAGGCGCTCTTCGCCGAGCTCCGCGTAGGGCGTCGCGCCTCGGATCAGCTCGGCGAGCTCGGTCTCCGCGATGTCCTCGGCCGCCGCCACCGCGACGATCTGCTGCGCGAGGATGTCGAGTGGCGCGTCGCGCAATTCGATCGCGTCGAGGTTGCCGCTCCGCACGCCGCGCACGAGCGCCGCGCACTCGAGCAACTGATCGCGGGTGAGCGCGAACAGCCGGCCCTTCGGTGTACCGCCGAGATGGTGGCCCGAGCGGCCGACGCGCTGGAGCAGCGTGGCGATCGAGCGTGGCGAGCCAAGCTGGACGACGAGGTCGACCGTGCCGACGTCGATGCCGAGCTCGAGCGATGCGGTCGCGACAGCGCACTTGACGTGGCCGTGCTTGAGCTTCTGCTCCGCCGCGAGCCGCAGCGCGCGTGACATCGAGCCGTGGTGCGCGACCACGTGCTCCTCGCCGAGCCGCTGCTCGAGCGCAGCCGCGGCACGTTCGACCAACCGCCGCGTGTTGACGAACACGATCGTCGAGCGATGCTGGGTGACCAGCTCGGCGATCCGATCGTAGACGCGCTCGAACTGCTCGTTCGAGGCGACGGCACCGAGCTCGTCATCGGTGATCTCGATCGCTAGATCGATCTCGCGCCGGTGCCCTGCATCTACGATGTGCGGCATCGGTCGCCGCGTCCCGACGAGCAGCCGCCCGATCCGTTCGATCGGCCGCTGCGTCGCGGATAGCCCGACTCGCACCGGAGTGCGGCCGGTGGTCTGCATCACCAGGCGATCCAAGCGCTCGAGCGACAGCGCGAGGTGTGCGCCGCGCTTGTCGCCGGCGACGGCGTGAATCTCGTCGACGATCACCGTGCGCAGCTGGCCGAGCGCGGCGCGGCCCTTCACCGTGGTCAGCAGGATGAACAGCGACTCCGGCGTCGTGACCAGGATGTGCGGTGGCTTCTTCGCCATCTTCGCGCGCTCACCGACCGGCGTATCTCCGGTGCGCACCGCGACGCGGATCTCGGGGAACGTCGTGCCCTCGATCGCGGCACGCGCGGTGAGCTCGGCGAGCGGCGCCTCGAGGTTGCGATGGACGTCGTTCGACAGCGCCTTGAGCGGCGAGATGTACAGGATCGCCGTGTGATCGGGCAGCGGTGCCTCGTAGCCGCGGCGCACCAGATCGTCGAGGCACGCGAGGAACGCGGCGAGCGTCTTGCCCGAGCCTGTGGGCGCGGCGATCAGCACGTCTTCGCCCGCACCGATGCGCGGCCAACCGGCAAGCTGGGGAGCGGTCGGTGCGCCGAAGCGATCGCGAAACCATCCCGCGATGAGCGGGTGGAATGCCTCGAGCACGTCTGCCATGCAGCCGTTCAGCCTACCGCAGTCGTGCGCAGGCGTAATCCCGCCGGAGGCATCAGTTACGTCGCCGACACCGGGGCGAGATCTCTAGTCGCACTCAGAATTGCAGTCGGTCTTGTCGGCGTGCGTACAGATATCGGCGCCACTGAGATCTCGCGCATAGATTCGCACGTCGTCGAAGAACGCTGTCAGGTTGTCCACGACGCGCGTGCCGGTCGTGCCGCCGATCGGAATCGGTCCCGTCAGGTCGCTGCACTTGGCGACCGAGCCGTCGACGTAGATCTTCAGCTTGCTGCCGTCGTAGACGCACGCGATGTGATGCCAGGCGTCGCGGCTGATCGTCGTGTCCGTGCTGCTGCCACCGATCCAGCAGCGCAGCTTGCCTTGGGAATCGAGGGACATGTGGTACTGGCCTTCGTTCCGCACGAACGTGAAGAAGGTGTACGGCGGCGGGAACTGGGCGACGTACAAATGCGTCTCGAACGTGATCTTCTGCGAGATGTCGAGCATCATGTGCTCGGCCACGTCGAGGTCCGACTGCCAGTACACGGCGCCAGCCGGGTCATTGCCGCGCGTCGTCGTGCCGACGTCGTTCTCGTTCACGATCATGTTGAGGCCAGACGAGTCGGCGCCGGTGCCATCCGTGAGCTCGATGCACAGCCGCAGCGCCGGATCGGGCCGTTTGCAGGTGGACAGCGACCCGACACCCGCATCGATGCTCGGGTCGATAGCCGACCCGCCGCCATCCGGTTGTGCTTCGAAGCCATGATCGAAGCTGCAGCCGGCAACCACCAATGCCGCAAGCAGGACGCGCACGCCTGTCAGGATGTGCAAGCAGTGGGCCCGGGCTAACGTATCGATCCGACGCTGTAGCGGCCCGGTGCGAAGCGGTTCGGTTCCCCAACGCTGGGGGACGGCTCCCCTAACCGAGGAGTCGGCGGCTCTTCGTATAGTGGTAGGCGATCTGGTCCTCGCCATAACGATGCTCGCGCCCGACGCAACAAGCGTCGCGCACGGCGAGCCAATCGCGCCACGTGCTGTGCGGGTCGCGTGCATGTTCGAACGCTGCACTGCACCGCCCCCGTGTCATCGATCCGAGCGGTTCGGCCTCCGGGCCGAAGCGATCGGCGCAGTCGCACGCTGCCGCAGGTAACACGCGTGTGATCGGCGGATCCGCGGTCAGCACGACCGCGCGCAGCGCGAACCACGGACCGTAGACCGGGTGGATCACGAGCTGCGTCGACGACAGCGTGCCGAAGCCCGCCGCGACCGCGAGCCGTTGAAACGGCAAGAACGCGCCGGCGTAGCGACGATGCGCGAACACGCAGTGCGCGTCCGAGATCCTCGCGCACGTCTGCTCGACGTAGTCCTCGATCGGATCGCTGCTCGCGGCGAGCGCAGCATCGGCGGCTCGCGCGGCCGCCAAACGCGGCCACAGCGCACGCGTGTTACCGACGAGCCAACCGCATCTCCGCACCGGATCCGCGAGCACGTCGAGCTCGACCGCGCGTGCGACCGCGTGCGCATCGAACGGATGCACGAGATCGAAGCCGGCCTCGGCGAGCAGCGCACTCGGGTTCACGGTGGCATCATCCCCTCGTGCCGGCGCGTTTGCATCGCGAATTGATCGGAACAGACCCCAAGCGCTGGCTCCTGCTCACGCATGGCATCTACGGCTCGGGCGCGAACTGGCGCGGCATCGCGCGCAAGCTCCATCAGCAGCGCCCCGAGTGGGGCATCGTGCTCGTCGATCTGCGCCAGCACGGACGCTCCGAACCGGGCGAGCCGCCGCACACGCTCGCTGCGTGCGCCGCCGATCTGCGCGCGCTATTCGACGAGCTTCCTGGCATCGAAGCGATCGCCGGTCACAGTTTCGGCGGCAAGGTCGTGCTCCAAACGCGTGCACTCGCGCCAGCGACGCTGCGGCAGACGTGGATGTTCGATGCCAGCCCGAGCGCACGGCCCGGTGCCGAAACGGATCCGAATAATTCGGTCACGCGCGTGCTCGATCTCATGCAGCGACTACCGAAGACCTGGGCCAAGCGCGATGACTTCATCGCGGCGGTCACCGCGGAAGGCGAAGCGCCAGCACTCGCGCAATGGCTCGCGATGAACATCGTCCCCGACGATGCTGGTCAGCACGAGCTGCGCCTCGACCTCGATGCCTTGCGCATGATGCTGCACGACTACTACCAGCAGGACCTGTGGTCCGTCGCATTCGACCCCGGGCTGCCCGGCGATCTCTACATCGTGATCGCCGAGCGCTCACCGACGCTCGACGACGACGATCGCGCACGACTGGCAACTCCGCCCCCACATGTCCACGTACATCGGGTCGACGCCGGCCATTGGCTTCACATCGAGGCCGCCGCCAACGTGGTGGACCTGTTGACCCAGGGCCTGCCAACGCCGTTGTCCTAACTTCACGACATCTCGCGAGCTTAGGCCGTGACGGAAATGGCCCGGTTCCGGCACTAACTACCGCACCCGTGGACGGAGCTGTCGACCCAAGTCCCCAGCCAGCACGTCGCGCTCGCGGCAGCCTTTGTCAGGCAACCCGCGCGCGCAGCGTCTGTCGCGGTTCTATGGCCCGTCTGCCCATCGTCGTCGCGCTGATCACGCTGACCGCGATCACGCCTGCTGCGGCGCAGTCCGTCGCGATGATCGACGACCGGCCCAGCCTCGCGTGGCGTGCACCCGAGGGTTGTCCCGACGCCGACAGCTTGCGCACGCGCATCGAGCACCGGCTCGAGCGCACGCTCGACGGCGCCGTGCAAGGGATCGAAGTCGACGTCGTGCTCGCCGCGGGCCGCTACACCGCGCGGATCGACTTGCGCGCGATGACGGTCGCCAACGACGTCCGCACGCTGACGAGCAAGCACTGCGAAGAGCTCGCCGATGCGGTCGCGGTGATCGTGACGCGGCTCGCGAGCGAAACGATCGCCCGCGTACGCGGCGACATGCGCGACGATCCGGCTGCGCGTGCTCGCGCTCGCTTCATCGTCGAGCCACCGCCCAAGCCGAAGCTGCGCCTGTGGACCGTCGGCATGCGCGTCTCCGGCGTGAGCGGGATCGGGATCATCCCCAAGGTCGGTCTCGCCGCCGAGGTCGCCGTCGTCGCGCGCCGCGATAATCTGCTCGCCGAGCTCGCGGGCACGCGTTGGCTCGACAGCTACGCGCAATTCCACGACGGCGCGCCGGCGGTCGTCGACGTGCTGCTCGACACCGCCTCGGTGCGCCTCGGTTGGCGCCCGAAGCACCTGCCACTGCGCGCGTGGGCGGCATTCGAATACGGCTTCATGGCCGGCAACAGCGTCAAGCTGCCGAGCCAGCAGCTCGAGGATGGACGCTGGCTCGCCGCAGGCGGCGGATTCGCCATCGCGTGGCAGATGACCAAGTGGCTGCGCCTCGTCGGCACGAACGAAACCATGCTCGCGCTCGATCGCGTGCGGTTCACGATGGGCGACGGTCTCGTTGTCTACGCGCCGTCGCCGATGTCGTTCCGCGCGAGCGCGGGACTCGAAGTGGGTTGGCAGTGAAACCACGTGACGGATC
This sequence comes from Kofleriaceae bacterium, assembly GCA_036524455.1. GTDB lineage: Bacteria > Myxococcota_A > Polyangia > Haliangiales > Haliangiaceae > JABFXX01. The sequence goes on from DATDCH010000617.1 coordinate 11,893, forward strand.
CATGGCGTTACCGGCACCTATCTCCGAGATGCCGGCGGTCGCCCACGTGCTGCAACCCGACGTCGCGATCCCATCCTTCGACGAGGTCTACGAGGCGCACTTCGCCTTCGTCTGGCGTGTGCTGCGCACGTTCGGCGTCCCCGACGCCGCGCTCGAAGACGCCGCGCAAGACGTGTTCGTCGTCGTTCACCGCCGCCTGCCCGAGTTCGAAGGCCGCGCGGCGATCACCACCTGGCTGTTCGCGATCGCTCGCCGCGTCGCCCAAGCCCAGCGCCGCAAAGACGGCCGCACCGATCCGCTCGAAGCAGAGCCCGTCGGCACCTCCGATACGTTCGCCGCGTTCTCGCGCGCGCAAGCGGCCGCCACCGTCATGGCGATCCTCGATACGATGGATGAAGACAAGCGCATCGTGTTCGCGCTCGTCGAGCTCGAGCAACTCTCGGTCCCCGAAGTGGCTCGCATGCTCGACCTCAACCTCAACACCGCGTACTCGCGGCTGCGCCTCGCGCGTCACGCCTTCGAGCTCGCTGTTCGCGCCCGGGTGACGCCATGACCGAGCTATCGCGCTCCCTCCTCGCCGCTGCCCGCGAAGGCCTCGCGCCCGATGCGGCCGTCGCGGCACGCGTGCGTGCGAAGGTCGCTTCCGCCGTCGGCGCTTCCGCGGTCGGCGCGACCGCCGGTTCTGCGGCTGCCGTCGGCGCTGCCGGTTCCGCTGCAGGCGCGACCGCTGGTTCTGCTGCGGTCGGCGCGACCACCGGCGCGGCCGTCGCGATTCCGATCAAAGCCGGCCTTTCGTCGGCTGCGCTGCTCAAGCTCGGCGCCGCGTTGCTCGTGGTCGGCGCGGTCACCACCGCGGCGATCGTGTCCGACAACGACCGCACGCCCGCATACGCGCCCGCACCTTCGCCACCGACGCTCGCCTCGCCCGACACCGACGAGGTGCGCACCGATATTCGCGTCGTCGCGCCCAACGATCCGCTGGCGGCGCCGGCGCCGCAACGCGCACGCGCGAAGCACGCAGAGTCGCGCCCCGGTCACGCAGCGCACGCGCACGCCGCATCGGCGGCGCACGACAGCGCCGCGGCGAGCGAGACCGCGTCTGCATCGTCCGCGCAACCCGCGCCGGCGCCCGCGCGTGCGGCGACCCCGCAGCCAGCGACCCTGTCGCGCGAGGTCGAGCTCATCGATCTCGCGATGGTTTCGCTGCGTCGCAACGCGCCGCTCGTCGCGCTCGAAGCGATCCGCGTGTTCGAGCGCGAGACGCTCGGCGAGGGCCAGATGGCCGAGGAAGCCGCGGCGATCGAGATCGAGGCGCGCTGCAAGCTGCGCGAGGACGTGACCGGCGCGCTCGCGCGGTTCGATCGCGAGTGGCCGAACTCGGCGCAGCGCGCGCGCATCCAGACTGCGTGCTTCGCAAAGCGATAGGCGTGCTCAGTCCTCGGTCTGCTCGCCGTCGCCGTCGTCGTCGTCGTCGGGCGGCTGCGGCGCCTTGCCCGCCGGCAGCTCGCGCGGCGGCAACAGCTCGGGCTCGATCTCGACCAGGCACGCCATGAAGATCGCGGCGTCGAGCTTCTTGAACGCGCGCTTCTTGTACCACTCGAGCGCGCTCTCGTTATTCTCGGCGACTTCGAGCACGAGATGGTTGAGCCCGTGCACGCGCGCGAGGTGATGCAGCTGCTCGAGCACGAACGAGCCGACGCCCTTGCCGTGCCAGTCGGGATGCACCGCGAGCTCGTCGACGAACAGCGGGTTCATGTCGCGCTTCTCGAAGTAGCGCGGGTTGATCCAGTTGTCGGAACCGGTGACCTCGTAGCTACACTCGGCGTACGCGACGATGTCGCCGTCGACTTCGAACAGCAGCTGCTCGATGCCTTCCTCCTCGAAAACTTCTTCGAAGCGGCGGCGCGAGCGCGGGCGCTGGTACTCGACGGTCTCTTGGTTGACGTCGCGAAAGCTGACCTTGAGGAACTCCCAGACGTCGCCGATGTCGCGACGGGTCATGTGGCGCACGTTGATCAGCGGGCCGGCCGGCGGCTTCTTGGCGCGGCCGCGCTTGGGCGCAACCGATCCGGGCTTGCTGCGACGGGCCATACGCCGCGAGCAAACCTCAGATATGCCTTGCCGGCAAGCAACCAGACATTTTGATCGCAACCGCGCGCGGGCCCGTCCGATAGGATGCTCATATGCGTCCCTGGATCGTGATGTGTCTAGTGGTGGGTGCCTGCACGAAGAGCAATCCAGATTTCTGCGGAAAGGATGCAGATTGCACGAACGCGGCGCGCCCGTTTTGCGACATCAAGGGTGAGTACGAAGAGTCGGACTACACCGCTAACACGTGCTCTGTCACGCCAGCCGATTGTCCGATCGAGCGCTGCGGCTGCACGCCGGGTGAAGGCTTTTCGTGCGATGGCGATGAGCTCACCGTTTGCGCAGAAGACGGTCGCTCGACCGCGAAGGTTACGTGCGCCTTAGGGTGCTCGAGCTCCGAGCATCGCTGCCACACATTCACGCCGAGCAACGACTTGGACGCGGCGTTCGCCTCAGCGAGCACTGCACCCGACGTGACCTTGCCGCCGGGCGCGCGCATCGACACGACGTTGGGCACCGTACAAGACGCGAATGGCGCACCCGTGACCGTCACATCGGTGTTGATCTCGCAGAACGGTGGCGCGTCGATGACCCGTGCGTTCGCCGCGAGGTCGTTCGTCATGGACAACGTCGTGGCAACAGGCTCACACGCGCTCGCATTCGTGGCGACGAAAACGATCGTCATTCGTGGAATCGTTGATGCCAGCGCCAACGGCGCGGCAAACGGGCCCGGTGCGCAAGAGTCACCGGCGGTATGCGTGGGCACGAACACCGCGGAGAATTGTTTGACGTT
>DATDCH010000618.1:0-11091 GCA_036524455.1 Kofleriaceae bacterium
CGGGCAGGTCGACAACAACGCGGCCTTCGACACGCTCGCGCGCGTGCTCGGGGGCGGCGGCGCGATGGGCATCTTCCCCGAGGGGCTCTCGCACGACGAGTCGCAGCTCGCGCGCCTCAAGACCGGTGCTGCGCGGCTCGCGCTCGGCGGTGCACAGCGGACGTCGCAGCCGATCCAGATCGTACCGTGCGGGCTCACGTTCATTCATCCGAAGCGGTTTCGCAGCCGTGTGCTCGTGCAGTTCGGTCCGCCTGTCGACGTCGCGAAGACGCGCCCGAATACCCCCGAGCAGGTGAAGCTGCTCACCGTCGAGCTCGAAGATGCGCTGCGTCGGCTCACCGTCAACGCGCCCGATTGGGAGACCGTGCGCGCGCTCGACGTCGTGCGCCGGCTCTATCAGCCGCAGGAAATCTCGATCGAGGATCGCGTCGAGCTCGCGCGCCGGTTCAACGCGTACTACGGCGCGGTTGCCGCCGATCCGCGCGTCGTGGCGCTGATGGCTCGGGTGCGCGCGTATCAGCAGAAGCTTGACGAGCTCGGCATCACCGACCGCGAGCTCGCGCGCGATCTATCGAAGCTCGAGGTCACCGCGCGCGTGCTCAGGCACCTCGTGCTCGTCGCGTTCTGGTTGCCGCTCACGCTGCCCGGCGCGCCGTTGCACGTACCGCCGCTTGCATTCGCGCGCGTCGCGAGCTCGCGGTTGACCCCGCGCAAGGACGTCATCGCGACGACGAAGCTGCTGATCGGCCTGTTGCTCGTGCTCGGCGCGTACGCCGCGACCGTTTCCGTGCTGTGGTGGCAGCTCGGGCTGCGCTGGGCGATCGCAGCAACCATCGTGTTGCCGCTGTCGGGCTACGCGACGTTGCGCGTGCTCGATCGGTTACGGCTCGTGCGGCGCGGGCTCGGCGTGCTGTTTCGCCGGCTGCGGTTCCGGCGCGAGGTCCACGCGCTGCGCCGCGAGCGCGACATGCTCGTCGACGACGTGATCGCGATCGTCAATGTCGTCAAGCCCGCCGACCTCGAGCTCAAGTTTCCCGTCGATCACCCCGACCGGCTCGAAGAGTCATCGCGCCAGCGCAAGCATGCCGACCTCGATGCCGAATACGACAAAGACGCCGCCGAAGAGCGCGCCGACGGCGACGCCAGCCCCGACGAACGATGAAGCCATTCGTCGTTCTCTTGCACGGGCTCGCACGCGGCCAAGGCTCGATGGCCGGGCTCGGCACATTTCTGCGCAAGCAGGGCTACGACACGTGGAGCCATACGTATCCGTCGCGGCGCCACTCGATCCAGTACCTCGCCGACGCACTGACCGATCGACTCATCGCGGTCGCGGATGGTCGGCCACTCAATGCAGTCACCCATTCGATGGGCGGCATCATCGTGCGCCATCTCCGCGATCCTCGCCTGACCTGGTCACGGATCGTGATGCTCGCGCCGCCGAACCAAGGCAGTCGGCTCGCCGCCGGGCTCGTGCGCAATCCACTGTTCCGCTGGTTTTATGGCCCCGCGGCGACCGAGCTCGCCGATGCGTCGACCTGGCCGCCGCCCCCGGCGCCGTTCTGCGTGATCGCCGGGACGCGTGCTCGTGCGATCTCGAATGTGACGAGCTGGACGATCGGCCGCCGGTTTCCAGCAGGCGTCGGCAACGACGGCACGGTCGCGGTCGAAGAGACCAAGCTCCCGGGGATGACCGCGTTCGCCGAGGTCGACGCGACGCACACGTGGATCATGAATGCGCAACAGGCGCGTGGCCTGGTGTTGCAGTACCTCCAGAATGGGCGGTTCGGCTCGTAGCGCGCTGATCTCGCTTGTGTTACATCGCGACGCAGGAGGCTGCATGTTCGGTAGGTTCCTGCCACGCGAGACCAGCTTCTTTGATTTCTTCGAGCAGCACGCGGGCCTGACGATCGAAGGGACGAAGGAGTTCCTGTCGATGGTCACGACCGGCGCAAACATCGCGACCAAGTGCCGGCGGATCTCAGATATCGAGCACGAGACCGACACGATCACGCACCGCTGCGTCGAGGCGCTGCACAAGACGTTCATCACGCCGATCGATCGCGATTCGATCCACCGGCTGATCACCCGCATGGACGACATCATGGATTTCGTCGAGGCAGCCGCCGAGCGCATCGAGCTCTACGAGCTGACGACGATGACCGCCGACGTCCGCGACCTCGCCGATGTGCTGCACCGGTCGGCGATGCAGGTCGAACAAGCGACTCGCGGGCTGCGCACGCTCAAGGAACCGCAACAGACCCTGAAGCTGTGCATCGACATCAATCGGCTCGAGAACGAGGCCGATGCGATCTTGCGTCGCTCGGTCGCGCGGCTGTTCAAGGACGAGAAGGATCCGATCGTCGTCATCAAGTGGAAAGAGGTCTACGAGAACCTCGAGATGGCGTCTGATCGCTGCGAGGATGTCGCGAACATCATCGAGGGCGTGATCCTCGAGCACGCATAGGTCATGGACGCTGCGACCATCGTCTGGATCACCGTTGCGGTCGCGCTGATCTTCGACATCATCAACGGCTTCCACGACGCCGCGAATTCGATCGCGACCATCGTCTCGACCCGCGTGTTGTCGCCGCGCTACGCGGTGCTGTGGGCCGCGACGTTCAACTTCGTCGCGCTGTTCATCTTCCACACCGGTGTCGCGAAGACGATCTCGGGCATCGTGGAAGTGCAGGCCGAGGATCCCGCGTTTGTCTATGTCGTGATGTGCGGGTTGATCGGCGCGATCGCGTGGAACCTGTTGACGTGGTGGTGGGGACTGCCGTCGTCGAGCTCGCACGCGCTGATCGGCGGCCTCTCGGGCGCTGGCATCGCCTACGCCGGCCCAGGCGTGCTCAACACCGCCAAGCTGTATCCGACGCTCGGGTTCATTCTCGTCGCGCCGCTGATCGGTCTGACGCTCGGCATGTTCATGATGATCGTGGTGTCGTGGCTGTTTCGCAAAGTGCGACCGCGCACCGTCGACAGTACGTTCCGAATCGGCCAGCTGATCTCGGCGGGCCTCTATTCGATCGGTCACGGCGGCAACGACGCGCAGAAGACGATCGGCGTGATCATCGCCGTCATGATCGCGGGCGGTCAGCTCGCAACCGACGCCAACCACAACCTCGCGGAGCCGATTCCGACCTGGGTCATCTTCGCGTCCTACGGTTGCATGGCGTTTGGCACCGCGATCGGTGGCTGGCGCATCGTCAAGACGATGGGCATGGGCCTGACCCATCTCAAACCGGTCGGTGGCTTCTGCGCCGAGGTCGCCGGCGCGATCACGCTGTTCGGCGCCACGTTCCTGAAGATTCCGGTCTCGACGACGCACACGATCACGAGCGCGATCGTCGGCGTCGGCTCGGTGACCAAGCTGCGCGGCATCCGCTGGGGGCTCGCGAGCCGGATCGTCTGGGCCTGGGTCTTTACGATTCCGCTCTCGGCGCTCGTCGGTGCGGTGTGTCTCGCCGTGGCGCGGGCTCTGGGCGCCTGGTAGCGCTCCCGGCCCCGTCAGAGGCCATGTCAGGGGGCGGATCTAGGGTCTGCCCGTGGCGAAGCTCTACTTCCGTTACGGCACGATGGACTCGGCGAAGTCGATGAACTTGCTCGCGGTCGCACACAACTACCGCAAGCAGGGCAAGCAGGTCCTATTGGTCAAACCTCGGCTCGATACGCGGTTCGGCGCCACGAAGATCTCGTCGCGCTGCGGTCTCGAGGCCGAGGCCGACATGATGATCGACGCTGACACCTCACTCGATCCGCGCGAGTTCGCCGGCCTCGATTGCGTGCTCGTCGACGAAGCGCAGTTCCTCGCGCCGAGCATCATCGAAGACCTGCGCCGCATCACCGTCGATCCGGGCGTGCCGGTGATTTGCTACGGCTTGCGCACCGATTTCCAGACGAAGCTGTTCCCTGGCGCGCAACGCCTGATGGAGCTGGCCGATCGCATCGAAGAGGTGAAGGTCACCTGCCAGTACTGCGCGACGAAGGCGATCTGCAACCTGCGCTTCGTCAACGGCTCGCCCACCGTGAGCGGTCCGCAAGTCCAGCTCGGCGCCGACGAGAGTTACGCGCCGGTGTGCTGGGGCCATTACGACGAAGCCACCAAACAAATTCCGGCCGAGCAGTCGGGCGCCGTGCTGCGCCCATCCTAGTGCCGTCGCTCGTCTAGTTAGCTTACGTTGCGCGTCGTTTCGCGCGTTCTTAACCTGAGCCGCATGATCAAGCAGGAACGCGCATTCGAGCGCTCGCAGACCGATCGCCGCATCATGCTCGTTCTCGGTACGATCGGTCTCGTCGCCAGCCTCCTGCTCGCGTTCCCGCTGATGATCGGCCTCGAGTACGCACTCGTCGAAGGCTCGACGTTCTTGTTCCCGATTCCGTTCGTCGCCTGCTACGTGCTAGCGAAGCTGATCATCTACGCGCGCAACCGTTAGTTGAGATCCGCGCGGCGCGTGCGCCACTCGTTGAACAGCGCCGGGAACCGCGGGTCTTTGTGGAGCGGTGACAGGTCTGCGTCGGTCTCCATCTTCTCGGTGTGCTCGTACTCGTGCTCGATCGCGCGCGCGACCTGGGCGAGCGCTCGATCGACATCGCCGATCGCCGCATAGGCGCACGCGGCCGAGTGATAGATGTACGGATTCTCCGGCGCGTAGCGCTGGCCACCATCGGCGAGCTCGACCGCGACCTTGTAGTCGCCGAGCGCGTGCGCGTGAATACACGCGTTGTTCCACGCCATCACGAGCGCGGTGCGCGCTTCGCCGGAGTCGCGCGGCGGCTCGGGCAGCGTGAGCACGCGACGCAGGATCTGGAGCGCGAGCGGGCGATCGACAGAGAAGCTCGCGTTGTAGAGATGCGGCACGAGCGCGACCTCGTCGGGCAGCTTCGCGAGTAGCGCACCGAGCTGGTTTGGTGCGTGGCGCGCGACCGAGGCGGTGAGGTCGGCGAGCTCCTCGGGCTCGGTGTCGTCGAGCGTCGCGGCGTCGAGCAGCTCGAGCGCAGGTGCGAGGTCGGCTGGTGCGTGCTCCGCGATCTCGCCGATCACGAGTAGGCGCACGTCGCGGCTGCGCGCTTGGCGCGCGAGCGCGATCGCGTCGGGAAGGCGGCCTTGGCGCACGAGCACGATCGTCAGGTAGCCCGCGGCGTCGGAACCCGTGTCGAACGATTGCGCGCGGCGCAGCAAGCGCTCGGCGACCACGGCGGTGGCCGGATTGTCGGGATCGTGCTCGAGCGCGACCTCGACGAGCATGCCGGCGATCTCGCGCCGACTCCACGCGCTCTGCGACACGGCCCAGTGCAGCGCGACCTCTTCGCCCTGGCGCTTGAACCGATCGGCAAACGGATTGCCGGCGAGCACGAACGGCGCCACGCCTTCGGCGCCCTGTGCCTGCGACTTCACCGCGTCGTCGACGGGATCGAAGCGGGCCCACGCGAGCGGCAGCACGTCGTGCAGGCGGGCGACGATCCACAGCAAGAAGTGGACTTGGTCCGACGCAGTCGCCGGCACCGCGAAGCGCTCGACCCACATCAGCGCGGACCGATGTTTGCGATCATGGATGACGTCGGCGCGCTGAAACGGCTCGAACTCCTCGGAGCGCTCGTCTTGGTACGCCGACAACCACAGCGCGAAGAACGCGTTGATCACCGACTCCTCGCCGAGCAGTGGCTCGCCAGTGAGCTTGAACGCGATGCCGAAGCTCTCCCAGTCGTAGTCGTCGATGATGTCGGGATAGCGCTCGATCGGAAACGGCACGCTGTGCTCCATCGGTGGCGCGCCATTGCGCCAGTGGCTCTCGAGCGTGACGACCTCGAGCTCGCCGAGCGTCTCGTCTTCGTCCTCGTCGTCTTCGATCTCGTCCGCGTCATCCGGTGTCGCTTCGGGCGGCGGTGCGTCGGGCGCCGCGTACAGCACTTCTTGCGATTCGTCGAACACCGCGTCGACGACCTCCGCTGGCTCGCTCGGGGCCTGTTCGTCCTCGTCGCTGGTATCGACGGGCGTGTCGATCGTCGCGAGCTCGAGCCACGCGATGCCGTCGACGCCGGTTTCGACCTTGACCAGCCAGATCGACTCGATCGCGAACGGCTCGCCGGTTGCCTCGAGCGCGAGGCGCTGTGGATCGACCTCGTGCTGCGCCGGCGGCAACCACGGCGCCGCGTGCCACTGTCGATCGGGCTCGTTCTCGGCGTCTTCGTCGGCTTTTTCGGTGACGCCGGCCACCGACAGCGCATCCCATAGCGCTTTCTGCGTCGCCGCGTTTAGCGGGCGGGTGCTGCGCGCGATCAAGATGCCTCGCGCCAGGTCGCTCCGCCGCGGCTCGAGCCCGACGATCTCCACTTCGCTCAGCGTATCTCAGCCGCCGGATTCGATCAGCACTCGATGATGTTTACTGCGAGACCGCCGCGCGCGGTCTCCTTGTACTTGCTGCTCATGTCGGCACCGGTGCGCCACATCGTCTTGATCACTTTGTCGAGCGAGACCTTGTGCGTGCCGTCGCCCTGCAACGCGAGCCGCGCTGCGTTGATCGCTTTGACCGAGCCCATCGCATTGCGCTCGATGCACGGCACCTGGACGAGGCCGCCGATTGGGTCGCACGTCAGACCGAGGTTGTGCTCCATGCCGATTTCGGCCGCATTCTCGACCTGCGCGGGCGTACCGCCCATCACCTCGGCGAGCGCGCCGGCAGCCATCGAGCATGCGACACCGACTTCGCCCTGACAGCCGACCTCGGCGCCGCTGATCGACGCGTTTTTCTTGTACAGCGCGCCGATCGCCGCGGCAGTGAGCAAGAAGCGCAACGAGCCTTCATCGTCGGCCCCCGGGACGAACCGGCGGTAATACGTCATCACCGCCGGGATGATGCCGGCGGCGCCGTTCGTCGGTGCGGTGACCACGCGCCCGCCCGCGGCGTTCTCCTCGTTGACCGCGAGCGCGAACAAGTTCACCCAATCCATGATGATGAGCGGATCGCGATCGCCGCGCGGATCGCTCTTGAGCTTGCGATACAACGCGGCGGCACGCCGCTTGACCTTGAGGCCACCGGGCAGAATGCCTTCCCGCTTCGTGCCACGCTCGATGCACTGATCCATCGCGGTCGCGATCTCGTGCACGCGACGGCGAATCTCGGCCTCGGGGACCAGCGCCTTCTCGTTCTCGAACATCAGCGACGAGATCGCCATGCCGTGCTCGACCGCGTGGCGGAGTAGCTCTTCGCCGGAGTTGAACGGATACGGCACTTGCACTTGATCGGCGGGCATCGAGCCGTCGGCCGGCGCGCCCGCATGATCGACGACGAATCCGCCGCCGACCGAGTAATAGATCTTCTCCACCAGCGGCGCATTCGGGCCCGCAGGACCGAGCCCGGTGAACCGCATGCCGTTCGCGTGCAGCGGCAGTTTCTCGCGGCGATGAAACACGAGGCTGGTCGCCGGATCGAGCGTGACCTCGTAGTGGCCGAGCAGCTTGACGCGCTTGGTCTGCTCGACGACGGCAACGCGCTTCGCGATGGCATCGACATCGACCGTCGCGGGATCTTCGCCCTCGAGTCCCAAGATGATCGCCTTGTCGCTGCCGTGTCCCTTACCGGTAAACCCGAGGCTGCCGAACAGCTCGACCTTGATGCCTTCGATCTTCTCCATCATGCCGTCGGCTTCGAGCCGCTCGGCGAACCGGCGCGCGGCGCGCATCGGGCCCACGGTGTGCGAGCTCGACGGACCGATACCGATCTTGAAGATGTCGAAGACAGAGATATGCACGGGTTACCGCGCAGTATGGCCTAGAACAGGATGCGCGTCTTGATGCTGGTTTCGAGGCCAGCCACGCCCTTGCGGACATCCTGAGAAACGTCCTGATCGAGGTCCATGATCAGATAGCCAATATCGGGGTCGGTCGCGAGCAGCTGGGCGCGGATGTTCGCGTTGAGATCGCTCACGATCTGGTTGATGTCGCGGAGCACGCCGGGGACGTTTCTGTGCACGTTCAAGATGCGGTGCGCGCCTCGCGTGACCGGCAGCTCGACCTGCGGAAAGTTGACCGAGCCGGTCGTCGCGCCGCTGTTGATGTACTTGATCAGCGCCGCCGCCACTTCTTTGCCGATCGCCTCCTGCGCCTCTTCCGTCGAACCGCCGATGTGCGGCGTCAGGATCACGTTGTCGAGCCCGCGCAGCGGCGTCACGAACCCTTCGCTGTTCGACTCGGGCTCTTCGGGATACACGTCGACCGCAGCGCCGCCGATATGACCGCTCTTGAGCGCGGCGGCGAGCGCGTCGATGTCGACGACCGTGCCGCGGCTCGCGTTGAGCAAGCACGCGCCCTTCTTCATGCGCGCGATCTGCTCGTGGCCGATCATCATCCGCGTCTGCGGCGTCTCCGGCACGTGCAGCGTGACGAAGTCGCTCTGCTCGAGCACATCCTCGAGCTTCGGGAACGAGCGGTTGTTGCCCATCGGCAGCTTCGCGACAATGTCGTAGAACACCACGCGCATGCCGAATGACTCGGCGAGCACGCCGATCTGACTGCCGATGTGGCCGTAGCCGATGATGCCGATCGTGCGGCCGCGCACCTCGTGGCTACCGACCGCCACCTTGCGCCAATGCCCGGCATGGACTTCGCGCACGCGATCGCCGAGGTGGCGCGACAGCATCACGATCTCGGCGATGATCAGCTCCGCGACCGACCGCGTATTCGAGAACGGCGCGTTGAACACCGGCGCGCCGCGGCGATTCGCATGCAGTAGCGCGACCTGGTTCGTACCGATGCAGAACGCGCCGACAGCGAGCAAGCGCCGCGCTTCGTCGAGCACCTTCGGCGTGACCTGCGTCTTGCTCCGGATGCCGAGCACGTGAATGTCTTTGACGCGCTCGGCAAGCTCGGCTTCCGACAGCGCGCCCTTCACGGTCTCGACCTGAAACCCTTCCGCCGCGAACTCCGCCTTCGCCACCGGGTGGACGTTCTCGAGCAGCAGGATCTTGATCTCGGACTTCGGAAACGACGTCTCGGCCATGCCAGCGAGAATTTACCAGGATAGAGTCCCGCGCATGGCAAAAGCCAAGACAGCCGCACCGAAGAAGACTGCGGCCCCCAAGAAGGCCTCTGCGCCACGTACGAAGAAGGTCAAAGCCGCGGCGGGTTCAGTCGGCCTCACCGCCGAAGAAGTCGCCTCAGGATCGCCGACGGCAGAAGTCGCGAAGCTGGAGAAGCAGATCGAGGCGGCGGGCGGCAAGGCGCTCGCCGTCTATCGCGAGCCGCTCGGTGGCCACTGGGTCGCGCTCGCCGCGCTCCCGCTCGACAAAGTGAAGCCGACGCCGTATCAGCGCGAGCTATCGAAGGCGCACGCCGATCGGCTCGCGACCGTGATTCCGAAGGTCGGTCGCTTCCTCGATCCGGTGATTGCGGTTCCGGATAATGCAGGCGGGTTCATCTCACCGAACGGCATGCACCGGCTGTCCGCGCTCGCCCAGCTCGGCGCGAAGACCGTCGTCGCGCTGGTCATGCCCGAGCCCGAGATCGCGTTCCGCATCCTCGCACTCAACACCGAGAAGGCGCACAACCTCAAAGACAAGGCGCTCGAAGTGATCCGCATGGCGCGCGCGATTGCCGCCGACGATGATCGCAGCGAGACCGCGATGTCGTTCGAGCTCGAGCAGCCATCGCTCGTCACGATCGGCTGCTGCTACGAGAAGAACCCGCGGTTCTCGGGCGGCGCGTACAACTCGGTCGTCAGCAAATGCGAGTCGTGGTCGACCGATCCGATGAGCAAGAGCCTCAAGCTGCGCGAGGCGCACGCCGACAAGCTGCTCGAGCTCGACGAGCTCGTCGGCGAAGCGGTCAAGAAGCTCAAGGAAGCGGGCTGGACCAGCGGCTACCTAAAGCCGATCGTGGTCGCGCGCGTCAACCCGCTGCGCTTCGTGAAGCTCGGCAAGGACGAGAAGAGCGACTTCGACAAGACCATCGACAAAATGATCGATGGCGCGAGGAAGTTCGACCCCTCGAAGGTCAAAGCCGCGGACATGGTGCTCGCCGCCACCGTTGGCGGTGGCGATGAAGACGTCAACTAACGGCCGCGCGCGACCGACACACTCCCGAGCTGCAGCAAACTGTTGCAGCAAGTATTCTTCTTGCCCCGACTTCTGTGACCTGGCACCTCTAAGGGCGAGTGGCTGGCGCGAATTGCCGGCAATCACTCTCAACAAATGCGAGGTCGCGATGAGGGTCGTCGTCTATCTGTTCGCTTCGTTGCTTGCGCTTCCTAGCTGTTCGCTTCCGAACGCATCGACAACCGAGCAGGCGCTGAGCACCTTCTCATCGACGGTCAACAGCTTGGGACCAGCCGCGTTTTGGCGTCTGGGAGATACTAACAACAATCTTTATGACTTTGGTCCTACAGCCAATGACGGAACTTACTATGATGTAGTATTGGGAGAGCCTGGTGCGATCGGTGGTGACCCCAACACATCAGTTGTATTCACCGGAAAGGAGCGCTACGGCTCGGTGCCTGACAGCGATATCCATTCCCTTACACGCGCGTGGGACAACTTCCAATTCTGCCTACAGGCAAGCGGCTGCGACGAGCCCAGCTGGTACTTCTCTGGACGGTACGGTGGTGAGATCTACGGCCCTCTATGGGTCACGGAAGAAGGATATGACAGCAATCCCCCACAATACGACGGGAATTTCTACATTGAGGACGGGACTGGGGTCATGGATCCGGAGGGAGGTCTTGATGAAAAGCTCGTAATGCAACAGGGCCTTCCTCTCGGCCTGTTGAACGGAGACATGCAGGTACGTGCGGTTTGGTCAGCGGCCAACGAGGGCCGGCTGTATCCCGTGGCACTCGTGGCGCGCAGAGAAGACAGTAAGAACTTTGTACGGGCTGAATTGCAGTTGAATGAAGACCACTCTCTCGAGTTACGTATTGTTCTCACCGAAGATGGTATTGACTACGTGCTCGCAACCGAAGTGCTGGGGGAGTGGACAGGTGGCTGGTGGTATCTGCGGTTCCAATTTGAAGGCGTTCTGCTTCGCGCAAGAGCATGGCCGAAAGGGACACCGCAGCCGACCGGGTGGCTAGCAAATGCTGAGTACGCGGAACCTCA
>DATDCH010000619.1:0-10481 GCA_036524455.1 Kofleriaceae bacterium
GATCTGCGCGCGCTCGACACCGCGACGTGGGTCGAGCTTGTGCCGCGCTCGCCGCTCGAAGGCAACGCGAAGAACGTGTTCCCGGTTGCGAGCCCGCAACGCTTCACGCACGTGCGGCTCGATATCTATCCCGACGGTGGCGTCGCACGGCTGCGCGTGCACGGCGAGGTCGCGCCCGAGCTCACGCGCGTGTGCGGCGGCATCGATCTCGCGGCGCTCGACAACGGTGCGGCCGTCGAGACATGCAGCGACATGTTTTTCGGTTCGCGCAACAACCTCATCAAGCCGGGACCGTCGCGCAGCATGGCCGACGGCTGGGAGACGCGTCGCAAGCGCGGCCCCGGTCACGAGTGGGCGATCATTCGGCTCGCGTGTGCGGGCACGATCGACCAGCTCGAGATCGATACGTCGCACTTCAAGGGCAACGCGCCGGCGCTGTGCACCGTCGAGGGCGTCAACGCGCCGGGCGCCGACTGCACCACGATCGAAGGCTGGCGCATGTTGCTCGCGTCGCCGCTGCAGGCGCACACGCGCCATCGATTCGCACGCGAGCTACGCCGGATCGGCGACGTCACGCATCTGCGGCTGTCGGTGTATCCGTGCGGCGGCGTCGCGCGGCTGCGCGCATGGGGGTCGCGCGCGCCACAGTCATCGCCGGGCATCATCGCGCTCAACACGTTGTCGAGTGAGGACGCCATACTCGGGTTCAAGCGCTGCTGCGGCTCGGCGAAGTGGGCGGCGGCGATGACGTTGGCGCGGCCGTTCGAAGACGTCGATGCGTTACTGCGGATCGGCGAGCGCACGTGGTGGTCGCTCGGCGTCGAGGATCAGCTCGAAGCGTTCGCCGCGCACCCGAAGATCGGCGAGGCGAAGACGCCGGCGAGCGGCGATGCGAGCTGGTCAGAGGCCGAGCAACAAGGCGCGGCGGGCGCCGCCGCACAAATGCTCGCCGACCTCGCCGAAGCGAACCTCGCGTATGAGGCCCAGCTCGGCTTCATCTTCATCGTGTGCGCATCGGGACGCAGCGCAGCGGACATGCTCACCGACCTGCGCGCGCGGCTCGCGAATTCCCGCGACGTCGAGCTGCGCACTGCGGCTGAAGAGCAAGCGAAGATCACGCGACTGCGTCTGCAAAAACTCGTCGAGGAGCTGCGCTCATGATCACCACGCATGTTTTGGATACGGCGCTCGGCCGCCCGGGTCGCGCGATCGCCGTCGAGCTCGAGCGCGTCGAAGGTTCAAAGTGGAAGCTCGTCGGCGGCGGTATCACCGACAGCGATGGACGCCTGCGCACGCTGACCGCCGAAGGATCGGTGCAACCCGGCACGTATCGCATTCGGTTTCAGACCGCCGCGTATTTTGCCGCGCACCAGACGCAAGGCTTCTATCCGGTCGTCGAGATCCAGTTCACCGTCGCCGACAGCGCGCAGCACTATCACGTGCCGCTGCTGCTATCGCCGTACGGATTCTCGACGTATCGCGGTAGCTGATCAGCGCAAGAAGATCGCGTACGCGTCCATCACGTCGTGTGCACCGGCGGCGCCTGCCATCGTGTTCGTCGCGTTCATGATCGCGTTGCACGAGGCCATGTCGGCCAGCAGGAACGAGAGCGCCATCATCGGCGATGTGGCCCCGTACACCTTCCAGCCCGAGCTCGCGCCGGCGTCGGTGACGCGGTCGGTAGCGGTGCGACCGTTGCAGCCGTCGCTGATCACCCACCCCAGGTGCGCGGTCTCCCATGCCCATTCGCGGGCCGTCGGCTCGAGCGCGGCGTCGTACGTCAGTGCCGGTGCCATCTGCACGCCGCCGCCGCCGGGACACGTCGCGCCGTTGACGCGCGCGATGTTGACCGCCGACACGAGGGTCGTGGCCTCGCTCTGCCACGGCCACGGTATCGGTCCGCAGTCCGCGTAACACGAGCCGACTTCGGGCGAGCTGCACGCGCCGTTGCCACAAATGTCCGCAAGCGTCGCGCAGTCCGCGCAGGTCGTGCACGATTCCCCGGCGTTGACGGCACATGCGAGGTCGCCGCAGAACACGCCACCGGTGAACGCATCGGCCCCTGCGTCCCCGCCGACGTCGAACCCAACTCGCCCACAGCCAGCCAGCGCGATCACCAACAGTGCGCGCACTCACCGAGTCTACAGCCGTCCGCGAGGAATCGCTGAGCTGAGAACCCATCACGGGCGAGGTTGCGCTAAAAGCCCAGCATGGCGGTACGGACCTCGATTCCCGACAAGAAGCTCTCCAAGGCTCTCGATCGCGTCAATCGCGCGCAGGCTCGGTTCTGGCAGCGCTATCCCGGTGACTCGGGCGCGCGCCAGGCGGTGCACACGGTCTACGGCGGTGCGCACCTGTTTTCGTCGGAGACGCCGAAGAAGCTCGGCGAGCTCGCGCTGCGCTCGCTCGACGCGTACGCGCCCGACGCGCAGACATTCGCCGAAGCGATCGGCATCCGCGGCGAGCTCGCGCCCAAAGTCCTCGAGCGCGTGCGCGACAAGCTCGGGCGCGAGCCGGTCGAAGACTTCCGCATCGATTTCGAAGACGGCTACGGCAACCGCAGCGACGACGAAGAAGATGGTCATGCCGTGCAAGCCGCACAGCAAGTGGCCGCCGGTGTCATCGCCGGCACGCTGCCGCCGTTCATCGGCATTCGCATAAAGCCGCTGACGCGCGATCTCGCGGCGCGCTCGCTGCGTACGCTCGACGTGTTCCTCACCGAGCTGCTCGGCGCGACGAACGGCCGGTTACCCGACAACTTCGTCGTCACGCTGCCGAAGATC
Source organism: Kofleriaceae bacterium (assembly GCA_036524455.1). GTDB lineage: Bacteria > Myxococcota_A > Polyangia > Haliangiales > Haliangiaceae > JABFXX01. Next base: position 2,784 of record DATDCH010000619.1, read on the forward strand.
CAGACGCGCACCGACGTCGAGACCATCGTCGACGTGTTCGAGATCCTCGAAGATCGCCTCGACCTCGACGCCGGCGCGCTCCGCCTCGAGATCATGGTCGAGACCACGCAGTCGATCTTCGACCCGCAAGGCCGCTCGATCCTGCCGCGCCTGCACCGCTCCGCCGCGGGCCGGCTCGTCGCTGCCCACTTTGGCACCTACGACTACACCGCGAACTGCGACATCACCGCCGCGCACCAGAAGATGCGCCACCCGGCATGCGACTTCGCAAAGCACATGATGAAGGTCGCGTTCGCGCAGACCGGCGTGATGCTCTCCGACGGCGCCACGAACATCATGCCGATCGCGCCGCACAAGGGCAAAGACCTCACCGCCGATCAGAAGCGAGAGAACCAAGCCGCGGTGTTCTCCGCGTGGCGACTGCACGCAGACGACGTGCGCCACTCGCTCGTGCACGGCTTCTATCAAGGTTGGGATCTGCACCCGGCTCAGCTCGTGCCGCGCTACGGCGCCGTCTACGGCTTCTTCCTCGACGGCTTCGCCGCGGCGAGCGAGCGGCTCAAGAACTTCGTCGACAAGGCTGCGCAAGCCACGCTCGTCGGCGACGTGTTCGACGACGCCGCAACGGGCCAAGGCCTGCTCAACTACTTCTTGCGCGGCATCGCATGCGGCGCGGTCACCGAGCAGGAAGCGCTCGCGACCGGCCTCACCGTCGAAGAAATTCGCGCCAAGTCGTTCGTGAAGATCATGGCCGCGCGTCGCGCGAAGCCCTGAGCGCAACTGGGAGTTGGCTCCCAGTTGCGGCCGTTTTGGTTCGACCACTGCGGACGTCTGTTTGCGGCTCGAGCGCCTCACGGATTGTCAGCACGGTGGAGTTCCCCTCAGTTCCTACCCCGCGGTACTGGGGACCTTGATGATCGACATCCACATCAACAGTGATGGCGATCCGCAGGTGCTTGCGGAACTGATCGCCTCGACTCTTCACGGACACATCGCGCCCGATCCCGACTCGGACCTCGCCACCGTCGGCAAGCTGGTGCGCGAACGGCAGGAACAGGCGGAACAGGCGCGGCCGTCTCGCCAGCAGATCGAGACCGTCAACTTCGCGAAGATCGACGACGAGACCGACTTCTCCGAGGTCTAAATCCGGTTCGGTTCCGGCGGCCGAGCTGCGGCCGAGCTGTGATCGACCCGGCTGCGTCACGCTGGCGGCCTCATTTTTGTGCCCAGGCCGGCCCAGATCGGTGGCAACGTTTCGCGCGATGAGGATCAAAGTCGCGTTCGTAGCGCTGCTCGTTGTCTCGGCGTGCGGCGGCGGCGGTGGTAGCGGCGACGACGCGCCAATCGATGCGCCGGGTGCGGTTGATACGATCCCCGACGGCTGGCTGAGCCTGCTCGAGGGCGATTGGATGCTCGCCGCCGGGCAGGAGGGCTACTACTGCGTCTACGCGACGGTCCCGCGCGACGTCTACGTCAAGGCGTTTCGTCCGCTCAACCCGCTCGGCACGCACCATACCGTGCTCACGCGTTACACCGGCTCGGCGCCCGATGGCACCGCTCCGTGCAGTGTCGGCACGAATGGTCAGAGCATGATCTACGGCTCGGGCGTCGGCGCGCCCGACTTCAACTTCCCGCCGGGTGTTGGCCTCGAGCTGAAGGCCGGCACGCGCTTGCTCCTCAATCTCCACCTCTACAACGCAAGCGACGAGCCACTCATGGGTCGCTCGGGCACGCTGTTCCAAGAAGCGACGGCCGCCGAGATCCAGCACAAGGCCGAGCTCGTGCTCGCCGGACCCACGATCGGGCTCACCGTACCGATGGGCGTGTCGACGCAATCCGGCACGTGCAACATGAGCAGCATCACGAGTCAGCCGGTCACGCTGTTCGCGCTGTCGCAGCACATGCACAAGCTCGGCACTCACATGCGCTCGGTGATCCGTCGCAACAACGCCGACATCGTGCTGCAGGACATCGACTACGACTTCGAGCAGCAGGAGTTCCACCACGTCAATCCGTTCGTCGAGCTGCAGCCCACCGACGTACTGACGACGCACTGCACGTTCGACAACACGACCGGCGCGCAGGTCGGGTTCGGCGAATCCTCCGACGACGAGATGTGCTTCACCGATCTGTTCTATTACCCGGCGCAGGGCGCGAACTTCATCTGCAGCGGGTTCTGAGCGCGAGCTAGCGCGGGAACACGCCGAGCTCGGCGAACGTCCCACGCAGTAGCTCTTCGCGCTTCGCGCGCGCCTCGTCGAACGTGCCGCCGGTGATCTCGATCCACGTCGCGTACGGCACGATCTGCTTGCCGTCCTCGATCCAGCCGACCTGCCACATCAAGTAGTCGGCGCGCGGCGGCTGCACGTCGGAGCCTGGCCCGCTGCCGGTCTTGCCGTGCAGCACGCGCGTGCCCTTCGTCTCGAGCGTCGAGATGTCGCGCACGACTTCCTGCGCCTTCGGTGACGTCGCGAGCGTGCCGCGCGCGAGCTTGTCGACGAACGCGAGCTGCTGCTCGGCGGTGATCGCGAGCTTGCCCTTCGTCAGCCAGAACTCGCTGAGCGCGCCGCCGATGTTTTGGTTGCCGTAGTCGAGCTTCGCGAGGCCGGCCTTCATGCGCGGCTCGCCGATCGCGAGCGCGAGCGTGCGGAAGTGCGGCACCGAGGAGACTTTGATCCCACTGCGCAGCGTGTGGTCTTGGCGCCAGCTGTCGAAGTAGCGCTTCTCGTCGGGGACGGCTTTCTTGTCCCACGTCATCGGCGCATCGGCATCGGCGAGCACGCCCGCGTCGAGCGCGATCAGCGCGTTCGCGAGCTTGAACGTCGAGTATGGCCGGCGCGCTTCGGTGCAGCGCGCGTGATCGTTTTCGACGAGACCGGAGGGGGTGCGCAGCATGAAGCAGCCGCGCTCCCACTTCGCGCGCAGCTCGGGCGACAACGTCGGCGGCGCGGTCGGCGCATCGATCGCGATCGGCACGGGCGCGGGTAGGGGCGCTGGCGCCTCCTTCTTATCGGGGCTCGAGGACGAGCCGCAGCCGATCAATGTGTATACAAGGAGGCGACGCATGATGAGGATTCGGTAACGCGCGCACGGAGGCGAGCATTCCCCGAATGTCGCACTGACAGGCGCTCGCTTGGCTTGCGCAAGTAGCGTTCATTGTCGGCTTGTCGCAATCGTGTCGTGCAGTTCGCGCGTCTCATTTCGAGATCAGAAACGCCCTGTTCGAATTCGCCGGTTCTGAGCGATACCGCGTTCGCTCTACAGAAACGGGCATGAGAGCCATTTCTGATCCAGGCGCGCTGCTGCGCAGCGTCCAGCCCGCAACCGGCCCGGCGTTCGCGCGCGACCCGCTGGCCCACTTGTCACCGGCCGATCAGCTGTTGTTCGAGCACTTCGGTAAAGGCCCGGCGATCGCGCCGGCGCTCGAGTGCATTCACTACGCGTTCGAAGCGCACGCAGCGGCGACGCCAGCCGCGATCGCGGTCGAGCACATGGGCGCGCAGATCACGTATGGCGAGCTCGATCGCCAGGCCAGTGCGCTCGCCGCGCTGCTCGTGCATCACGGTGTGAAGCCCGGCGATCACGTCGCGCTGTTCGTGCTGCGCTCGATCCCGATGATCGTCGGGCTGCTTGCGACGCTGAAGGCGGGCGCCGCGTACGTGCCGCAGCATGTCGGCGTCGCGCCAGACGCGCAGCTGCGCCATGTGATCGCGACCGCCGGCACGCGCGTGATCTTGACGCTCGCGAGCCTGCGCCACCTCGTGCCGGTGCCCGACGGTCACGTCGCGATCGAGATCGACTCGTTCATGCACACGCATGCCGAGCTCGCGGCCCCGCGCATCGAGCCATCTGGTGAGAGCGGTTGCTTCGTGTTGTTCACGTCGGGGACGACCGGCAAGCCGAATGGCGTGACGGTCACGCATAAGAACGTCTGTAACATCCTGCTCACCGCGCCCGGCGACCTCGGGATTCAGCCGGGCATGCGGGTCGCGCAGATTCTGAGCATCGCGTTCGACATGGCGGCGTGGGAGATCCTCGGCTGCCTCGCGCATGGCGCGACGCTCGTGATCCGCGGCAAGTCGATCGACGACGCGGTGCGCGCGGCCGACGTCGTGATCGCGACGCCCAGCATACTGGGCCAACTCGACGCAGCGGCGTGCCGCAACATCAAGGTGGCCGCGGTCGCCGGTGAGCCGTGCCCGCGTCCGCTCGCCGATGCGTGGTCGGCGTTTGCGACGTTCTACAACTCGTGCGGACCGACCGAGACGACGATCGTCAACACGATGCAGCACTACACGGCGCGCTCGCATCGGCTGACGATCGGCAAGCCGACGCCGAACAACACGGTGTATGTCCTCGACGACGAGCTGCGCGCGATGCCGATCGGCGAGGTTGGCGAGATGTGGGCGGGCGGCGATTGCGTGTCGGCCGGCTATCTCGCGAACGACGAGCTCAACGCGGATCGCTATCGACTGGATCCGTTTCTCGGCGGTGGCCGCATGATGTTTCGCACGCGCGACCTCGGCCGGTGGACCGGCGACGGCGAGCTCGAGCATCTTGGCCGCACCGACGATCAGGTCAAGGTGCGCGGGTTTCGCGTCGAGCTCGACTCGGTGTCGCGCGTGCTCGAGCAGCAGGCGGGATGCACGCAAGCGGTGACGCTCAAGCTCGACGACCGCACGCTCGTCGCGTTTGTCGCGCCACGCGACGTCGATGTCGCGGCCGCACACGCGCGCGTCGAAGCGCAGCTGCCGTACTACGCCGTGCCCGCATTCGTGCGCGCACTCGACGAGCTGCCGCTCACCGGCCGCGGCAAGCTCGACAAGCGCGCGCTGCTGCTGATGGCACAGCACGACGGAGGCGTGTCGTGACCCGCGCACTCGTGCGCTTGCCGCAGCTGCCCGAGATACCGCCGCAGTGGCCACGCATTCCCGAGCTGCCGCGCCCCCGGCTGCGTTCGATACCGCCTGACTTCGACGACAGCCCGACCGAGGTGATGGAGAAGTTCTGGTTTCTCGACGAGCAGCAGCAGCCAGAACGTGCCGAGCAGCTCGCCACGTATCAGCTGCCGGCGCCGCGCTCGCGCCTCGATGCCGCGCTCAGCAAACCGGCGCTGATGCACTACAACCGACTGATCGCGCTCGTCGCGGCGATCAATATCGCGCTCGCGTTGTCGCTGTCGCTCTCGCTCACCACGCTCTCGCACCTCGCACTCGCGAACTTTGCGGTCGGGATCGTGATTCGCCAGAGCTACGTGATCAATCTGCTGTTCTGGCTCGCGACCCGCGTGCCGACGTCGTGGCCGCTCGCGATCCGTCGCCAGTGCGCGAAGGTCTATCACTTCGGCGGCATTCATGTCGGGGGCGTGCTCGCCGGCACCGCGTGGTACGTCGCGTTTGTCGTCGAGCTCTTTCGCGCCGGCGCCTCGCCGGAGCTGTACGGCATCGTGCTGTTCCAGATCGCGATCCTCGTCGCGATCACGATCATGTCGCTGCCGCCGATGCGCGCGAAGCACCACGATCTGTTCGAGGTCGTGAAGCGATTCGGCGGCTGGGCCTCGCTGCTGCTGCTATGGGCGCAAACCGCGGTGCTCGCCGACAGCGCGTTGTCGCCCGAAGTGATCGTGCTCGCGATCGTCACGTTCTCGGTCGCGCTGCCGTGGCTGCGCCTGCGCAAAGTGCCGGTCGAGCTCGTCGTGCCGAGCAACCACGTCGCGCTCGCGAAGTTCGACTACGGCGTGACGCCGTTTGCCGGCTCGTCGACGGCGATCAGCCGCAGCCCGCTACGCGAGTGGCACTCGTTCGCGAACGTGCCGGCGCCGGGACAGACCGGGTTTCGCTTGACGATCTCGCGCGCGGGCGACTGGACCGGGTCACTCATCGACGACAAGCCGACGCACGTGTGGGTCAAAGGCATTCCGACCGCCGGCGTCGCGAACATCGAGGTGCTGTTCAAGAAGGTCGTGTACATCGCGACCGGCAGCGGTATCGGCCCGTGCCTGCCGCACCTGCTCGCGAACCTCGTGCCGGCGAAGTTGATCTGGGCGACCCGCGATCCGCGCAAGACGTACGGCGACGGGCTCGTCGACGAGATCCTCGCCGAGCATCCCGACGCGCTGATTTGGGACACGCACAAGCAAGGCAAGCCCGACATGGTCAAGCTCGCGCACCGCGCGTGCATCGAGACCGGCGCCGAGGCCGTGATCTGTATTTCGAACAAGGCGCTGACCTGGCAAGTGGTCAGCGGCATGGAGAGCCGGGGCATTCCTGCCTACGGCGCGATCTGGGACTCGTAGGAGAACAGCAATGCGCTATCAAACTCTGCTCGTCGATCGCGACGACGCATTCGTCACCGTCATCATCAATCGCCCGACACAGCTCAACGCACTCTCGGAGCTCGTGCTCGACGAGCTCGCCGAGCTGTGCGGCAACCTACAGCGCCAACCGATACGCGGCGTGATATTGACCGGCGCGGGCGATCGCGCGTTCGTCGCCGGCGCCGACATCAAACGCATGGCGGTGATGCACCCCACGCAAGGCACCGCGTTTGGTCGCCTCGGCCAGCATGTGACCGAGCTGCTCGAAGCGCTACCGGTTCCGGTGATCGCGTGCGTCGACGGCGTCGCGTTCGGCGGCGGCTGCGAGCTCGCGATGGCCGCCGACTTCATCTACGCGACAGAGCACGCGCGGTTCGGTCAGCCCGAGGTCAAGCTCGGTCTCATCCCCGGCTTCGGCGGCTGCGTGCGGCTGCTCCGGCTCGTCGGTCCGGCGCGCGCGAAGGAGCTGATCTATTCGGGCCGCGACATCGCTGCGCACGAGGCCAAGCGGATCGGCCTCGTCAACGAGGTGTTCGCCGACCGCGCGGCGATGCTCGCTGCTGCGCGCGCCACGCTGGCCGAGATCGCGACCCGCTCGCCGGCCGCGGTCGCGCTGTGCAAGCACGTGCTCGTCAACCTCGACGGCAAGTCGACCGCCGACCAGCTGGCGCTCGAGGCGGCTGCATTCACCCGCGCATTCAATACCGAAGACAAACAAGAGGGAGTGGCGGCCTTCGTCGCGAAGCGGCCGGCACGCTTCGTCGGACGGTGATCGTGCAGCACTATGCTCAATCACTCCACGCGCTGCGGTTACATTCCTGGGGCATGACGATGCACAAGCTTGCAGACTTGCGCGCGGGCGACATCATGATCTTCTTGTCGGTCGCGCGCTGCCAGTCCGTGAACGGTGCGGCGCGCGAGCTCAACATGCCGGCTTCGCAGGTCAGCAAAGCGGTCGCGCGGCTCGAGGAGCAGCTCGGCATGAATTTGATGGTCCGCTCGACGCGCGGCATCACGATCAGCGACGACGGCAATCGGTTGCTGCCGCAGCTCACCGAGCTCGTGCAGCGCATCCAGGGGCTCGACCGCCGTGAAGGTGTCGATGCTGCGATCGCGATCGCCGCGCCCTCGTACATGATCACGTGGTGCGCGCCGCGGATCGCCGAGGCATTACCCGGCGCGCGCCTGCGTGCGATCGAGATGGCGCCGGCGCTGATCCGCACGCTCGCGGCGAGCAACTTCTTCGACGTCTGCATCACGATGGCCGAGGAGCGCCTACCCGAATCGTGGGTCAGCGTGCACGTCGGCGAGATGCGCCGCTCGTGCTTCGCATCGCCCGCGCTGTGCAAGCAGCTCGGCCCAGCGCCGATCGCGATCGACAC
>DATDCH010000620.1:0-4946 GCA_036524455.1 Kofleriaceae bacterium
GATGCTGCTCGCCGGTGTCGCGTGGGGTGTCTACTCGCTGCGCGGCCGTGGCGTCACCCGCCCGCTCGTCGCGACCGCCGGGAACTTCGCGCGCAGTGTACCGATCGCCGCGCTACTCGTCGCGATCGCGTTCGCGACCCGCGCGCACGCCACTCCGCTCGGCATCGCACTCGCCGCTGCGTCGGGCGGCATCGCGTCGGGACTCGGCTACAGCCTGTGGTACGCGGCGGTGCCGTCGCTCGGTGCGACGCGCGCTGCGGTCGTGCAGCTATCGGTGCCCGTGCTCACCGCGGTCGCAGCGATCTTCATTCTCGCCGAGCCGCTGCGGCCGACCGTCGCGATCGGTGGCGCTGCGATCGTCGGCGGCCTCGCGCTCGCGCTCAAGACGGCAGCTGCCACAACCCCTGTTCGATCCCGCCCATGATGTAGAGAGCGATCGTGCCGTACGAGCCGAGCTCCATGCGGTCGATCGCGATCGTCGCGCCGAGCTCTTGGGCGCGCTTGACGGCGCGATCGAGGTCCGTGACCCGCAGGTACGTACGCATGATCGGCGTCTCGGTGTCGCGCAGTGGTGCGCGAATCCCGCATCGTGAACCGTCGGGTAGCTCGGCGACGATCGCATTGCCGAGCTCGGGAACGGGCGACTGAAAGTGCCAGCCGTGTACGTGCTCGTAGAGCCTCCGAATGGCATCGACGTCGGGAGTCACGATCTCGAGATAGTGGACGGTGTGCTCGGGAACTGGCATGGCTGACGTTCTACCGCGCGGCGGCTTTGATCACGTACTGATCGGGCAACCCGACGTCGATCACGCTTGCTGTCAGTCCCGCCTCCGTTAGCTCGGCGATCACCTGAGCCGGCGGGAGTCGCAGCTGCTTCGGCGGGCCGCGCTCGGTCTCGAGCGTGAAATCGACGACGTGCAGCGCGCCGCCCGGCTTCAGTGCAGCAACGAGCTTCTTCGCATACGCGACGCGCTCGCCGATGTGATGCCACGTGTCGACGATCAAGATCCGATCGACCGATGCCGGCGCGAGCTTCGGATCGTCGGCGGCCCCGAGCCGCCCCTCGACGTTCGGCGTGCCTTCGCGCTGCGCCCGCTCCCGCAGGTAGCGCACCATATCTTGCTCGATGTCGATCGCGATCACCGCTCCGGTCGAGCCGACGGCGGCCGACAGCCGCTTCTCGAAGTAGCCGGTGCCGGCGCCGATATCCGCGACGGTCATACCCGGCAAGAGCGCGAGCGCTGCAACGACCTTGTCCGGCTGCTGCCACGCGTCGCGCTTCGGGTCGTCGAACATCGGCACCCACTCGTCGGCCTTTTCGAACCGATGATGCATCTGATGATGCGCGTGAGAGTGGCCATGCGGATGCGCGGGTTGCGGAGCCGGCTGGGCTGCGGGCGGCGAGTTGCTCGAGCAAGCTGCGAGCGCGAAGACACAGAGCGACTTCATCGCTGCCATTTATACACGCGTGACTGAAACAGTGTCTCGAAGCCGAGCGCGTGCAAGATCGGCGCAGACGTCGCCTCGCGCGCCTGCGTGGTCGCGAGCGTAAAGCCGAGCGCGGCCGCATCGCGCAACCGCTCGTCGATCAGTGCGCGGTAGATGCCGCGGCCACGATGGCTCTCGAGCACGTTGCCGCCGACGAGATAGACCGAGCGCTGTTTGACGATCATGCCGGCGGTGCCGACCGGCTCGCCGGCAACGCGCGCGACGTAACAATGATGCAGGTCTCCATCGAGCGCGCGGCGCAGGCTGGTGCGCCAGCTCGCGCCTTCAGCGACCTCCATCGCCCAGCCGCGCACGAGCGTCGTGTAGTAGTCCTCGAACGTCGCCGGCGTGACGCGTTCGATCGCGACGTCATCGTGCGGCGTATACGTCCAACGCTGCGGCTCGACCGCCATGCCACGCACCGCCCAGCTGTCGAAGCCGAGCCGGTCGAGCAGGCCACCGAAATCGACCGGCTCGGTGAGCGGGCCGACGCACCACTTGAACGGCAAGCCGAGCGCCGCATAGTCGTCCATCGTCTCGCGGGCGACGCGCTCGGCGTCGTGCGCGGCGACGCGGGAATAGACCACCTCGTTGCCCTGCACCGACTTCGTCGACGGCGTGATGATCTGATACCAACCATCGCGCTCGATCACGCGCATGTCATCAGCGGGCAGCATCGAGCCGACGGGCGCGAGAAACGACTCGGCGACTTTGTCGGCTTGGTCCACGCCGAAAACGATACACGCGGAGGACCTTCCGATCTTCCGCGTGCATCCACTGTCTAACGCAATCTAGTTACCGATCTTGAACCCACCGCTCGCCTTCACCTTGCCCTCGACCTTGACCGAGGGAGGCGGAGGAGGCGGTGGAGGCTTGGGCACGTTGACCTTCACCTTGACGTCGACGCCGGCCTTCACGGCACCGTCGACCTTCCCCTTGACCTCTCCGCCGGCCTTCACGCCGCCGCCGACCTTGGCCTTCACGTCAGGCGCCTTGACGCCGATCTTCGCATCGACCTTGCCCTTGATGTCGGGCGGCTTCACGCCGACGCCAACCTTCGCGTCGACCTTGCCCTTGAGGTCCGCCTTGACGTCGGGCGCCTTGACCCCGCCCTTGATGTCGACGCGGTGATCGCGGACCAGCATGCCGTCGGCGCCGATCTTGACCTTCGCGCGCGCGGTGGCCGCGGCCGACAGATCCGGCGGCGCGATCTTCACCTTCATGCCGACCGGAATGGTCCACATCGCGGACAGCGACGCGCGCGGCTCGGGCGGGCGCACGTCGAGGTTGCTCTTCCACGCGCCGGTGACGTTCGTACCGACGAGGATCTTCGACTTCAGCGTCGGCGGACGCACGTACCACGCGACCTTCGCGCGCGGCGGAGCGGCCACGACCTTGACGTTCGCGTGCCACGACGCGTTCGGCATCGCGATCCACACCGGGCGTGCCGTCGCCGTGTAGCGCATCTCGGGCGCGATCCAGACCTGGCCCTTCAGCTTGCCGCGCACCTTGATCGGATCGATCTGCGGCGGCTCGACCTGCGCGTAGAACTCGGGCACCGCGATGCCGACGAGGTGCGCGTGAGCGCGGCCCCGCGGATGGTGCACGTAGTACTGCGCACGTAGCGGCTGGAAGTACGCGGTCGCGGTGATCTCGTAGCGCTTCGGCCACAGGATCGCCGCGTCGACCTGCGGGCCGACGACCTTCCAGTTCGCTTCGACCACGGTCGGGTGACGCACGTAGATGTCCGTCGCGAGCGTCGCGTGTCCCGCGTACGCCCACGTCAGCGCCTCGAGCCGCGCCGCGAGCAAGAACGACGCATCGATCGTCGCCGCGCCCTCGGGCAGTGCCGCCGTATACGCGGCCGGATCATTCTTCTCCGCGCTCGTCGCAACCGTCGCCTCGAACGTCGCCGCCGCGTCTGCATTGCTCTGCAGCTCGGCGTAGCCGTCGACCAGCGCCTTGTTGAGATCGGTCATTGCCGCGCCGTGCGCATCGAGCGCGACGTCAACCTTGACCTTCGCATCCGTCTCGTCGCGCCACGTGCCCCAGTCGTCAGCGGGCCACGCAGCCGCCGCACCGACCTTACCGTCGGCTGCGATCACGACGTGCTGTGCTTTCGGCACCGAGATCGGCTGCGCATCTAGCTGCGCGAGACCGATCACGTCGACCGAACCGCTCTCGACACCGACGCGCGCCTCGCCCGAGGCCGCAACGCCGACACCATACGTCGTGCCGCGCGTGAGAATCACGCCCGACGCCGCGTAGACGCGGAACGGACCTTCCGCCGGCGCGCGCGGTGTCACCGTGAAGCGCGCGAGACCGCCGAGCACCGCCGCAGCCGATGCCGGATCCGCCGTGCCTTCGCGGCTCGCGATCGCGACCGTCGATACCTCGGCGACCTCGATCACGCTTTCATCGGCGAGCGCGATCGTCGCCGTCGCGTTATCCGCGGTGCGCACCGTGTCGCCCGCGTACAGCTTCGTATCTTTCTTCGCGGCCGCGAACTGCGTCTCACCGACGCGCCGCACTTCGACCGTTCCGTTGGCCGCGGTCACGATAGCGGCCGGGCCCTCCTTGTCGTCATGCTGAATGCCGCCTGCCACCACGCCTGCCGACGGCGTCGCGTCTGCGGCCGCCTTGGCGCCGGCAGTCGGCTCCTGCTTTGCTGTGCCCTCTGTGGCCTTCGCAGGTTCCTGCTTGGCGGCGCTATCGCTGCCCTTCTTGCAGCCCACGCCGACCAGCCCTCCGAATACCAATGCAATCACAATAGAACGACGCATGCGTTCTCCTTTCGCGAACGTCGAGTGTCCGCGCTGCGAGTTGGCATCGCAACCCTTGCGGCGCGCGGGAGTGATAACAAATCGTTAGGTACTCAAATCATTCGTGACTGAAGGAACGAAAAACTCGCGCACTGTGCGCGAGCGGCACGCTTCGTAATCAATCGATTTCAACAAGTACAGAGTTGATTACAACTGTCGTGCATCACGACGCGCTTACTCGACGATCGCGTTCTTCGATTCCGGAATGGTTCCCTGCTCCGGCGACTTCGATTTCGTGCGCGCAGGAGATTTCGGAACACGTTTCTTGCGCGGAACATCGCGACGAAGATCGACGCTGGCGTCGGCTCCGGCGTCCGCACGAGCGATTGCCGCGTCGATGTGCTGCGTGCCTGCGTCGCTGCGAGCAGCTGGATCCGCGGTCGCATCGCGATCCGCAGCTGCATCGACCGCGGCGGCGGCGCGCACATCGCTTGCCGGCACAACGGTCGGTGCCGCCTCATCGCTCTCGCGCGTGACCATCGGGATTGCGAATGCAACGGCGGCGGCGACCGCGACCGTCAACGCGTACACCACGCCACGACGGCGATGCCGCGGCGGTGTCGCGAGCGAGCCCGCAGCTGTGCCGAGCGTCGTGGGAATCGGCGTCGGGTGTTGCGAGATCGGCGCGAGCGCGGC